>CALWON010000064.1 GCA_944383165.1 uncultured Oscillospiraceae bacterium | reverse complement strand
ATTGGTTTCTGACCGCTTCCGACTATGCAGTGGTTGAACTCAAATTGGACTGGACAGAAAAGCGTGCATTGGAGACCACATTGTTTCATTTGGGGGCTCTGGCATTTCAGTTTCATTATTTGCGCCCTGTTGGGGATGATTTTTTGCTGTTGGGTGCCCGGTGTGCCTATCGTAAGAAAGAACCAGACAAAAATGCCTGGCCTGTGAGACGGGATGGAACCATTTTGTCCCGTTTCTGTCTGGGAGATGGGATTGAGGAGTGTATTGTTCGGTCAGATAGCACCATCATTACCAGTTATTTTGATGAGGGTGTATTTGGGAACAACGGCTGGGGCTGTACTTATCATGATGAATATGTGCCTCCTGTGGGAGAATGTGGCTTGATTGTATGGACGGCAGAGGGGGTTCCCATCTGGAAAAATGAGCGGTATACCATTGATGACTGTTATGCCATCAGTATGGATGAACAGGAACGGCTCTGGTTTTATTATTATAGTGAGTTTGCGTTGGTGCGAACAGATTTTAAGGAAGATTTGGTGCTTTCCCTGCCATTTGGAGGGAGCAGAGCTTTCGCTGTTGCACCATCTGGGAAAGAATTTCTATTCCAAGGTGGATACAGAAGAAGGGAGCAGTATTTCTTCCTGAACTGCCAGGATGAAACACAAGAGCAGGAACAGAAAGTCACATTCATAGTTCAAGGGAAAGAGGTAGCTGTAGAGCGGTGCAGTCTCCTGTGCAGACAGATGCTGTTTTTGGGAGCAGATGCTGTGGTTTATGGTGAGATGTTGGATTGATTTGCATTTGGGGTGGAAGTATAAAGAAGGGGCAATCATGTTGCGGAGGGGATTCTATGCCAGAGGAAGAAAGGATTTTGAAAAAGGAAGGCGTAAAAATCGTCAAAAAGAGATATAAAGAGTTTTTAAAACCCTACGGCTTTGAACCTTATCCACATTCTACGGTTCGATTGGTGCGGGTGCGGGAGCATTTCATTGATGAAGTTTTTCTGGACACAGTTGGCTATCATCTAGATCCTGAGTACCGTATCTATGCCCGTAAGGCACCTTTTGCACCACTGCGTTGTGACCATGGACGGCTATGGCGAGCAACCAAAGCACATACATCCACCCATTTGCAGTGGAAGTGTAAGTTTATAACAAATACTGCAACTGCCTATTACACAACCAAGGATTTTGAAGCTACATGGAACGATGTGGTCTATGTGTTAAAGAATGCTGTGCTTCCGCAGATGGACACCATGACAGAGAAACTTTTTCTGTCTCGATTACAGCAGGGAAGCCCCAATGATGAGGACTTTTTTCTTGCCCATGATTTGGTTTGTCTGGAGGATTTCTATTATCAGGGCATGAGCGAAACAGCGGTATATGGTGTGGAGCTGTGGGGACTAGGACGGTATTCTGACGCAATTCCCTATCTAACTTTTGCACAACAGAAATACAGGCAATGGCTGGTGGGGCATGAACAGGATACAAGCCCATTTTATCTTTGCCATATCAGAACGCTTGCCCTGTTAGACCAGTTGTTAAATCTCTGGGAGAGGAAGGGAGAAGATTGGATACAACAGTCACAGGAAAGTATCCATCAGGTTGCAGAAAATTGGATGATGTACCTGTTATGAGATTCTATTGTTTTTTTAAAATTAGGGCAAAAGATAAATAGGGTATCCGATTGAGAGGAGACAATCCATTGGAGGAATTTTTAAATTACATAAAAGAACAGGGGTGGAAGGTAGTACTCCACCAAAAAAAGGGGAAATTTCTGCCACAGGTTATAAAAGAACGATATGAAAGGGTGCCTCAATTGTGGTTGGATTTCATCAATACAGTGAGAAGCATACAAAACAACGAGGAAACCACATGGTTTTTATGTCAAGATGTGTTTGATGGACAAAAACAGAGTGCCTTTAGCTGGAATGAATGGGAAACACTCAGTCTTGACAGTGCTGGGCATGACATTGTGTGGGAAATGGAAATCAAGGAATTTTGGAATCGACACCTTCCAATCATTATGTCTGTTCAAAATGGATACGCCTACTATGCCATTTCTGTGGAGGATGGTTCTATTGTCTATGGTGTAGAACCAGAATTTGAGACATGTACCATAGTTGCGCCTTCGTTTGAAGATTTTCTAAGAAAAATCGTGCAACAGGAAATTTTTATATAAGAGCTCAATGATACTATTTGTGGAAGTGAAAAATGGATTACTTTCTTGATGTTTTATTCCCCAGACATGAAATCAGTCAGGTCAACTTATCAGAAGTATGGGTGGAATGGGGAGGGGAGTCCTTTCACCAGGTTCCAGCGAAATTTACCAACCATTCAAAACTAAGTTTTACAGAATGTATGGACCGAGCGTTTTATAAAAGATTTTTGGACGATTCCTATCTGACAGATTCCATGATTGCATTGTATTTACAAGGAACTTTGACTGATTTAGAGTTTGCCATCAACCGCAAAGAGGATTTTCTGAATCACGAAGTAATGCGATTTCTCAGCCAGTTGGTGAAATTGGAAAAATTTGCAATTCTACTGATACGGGATGAGGAATGGATTGATGAGACCCACCAAATTAGTGGAACAGAGGAACTACAAGCCATCGTGCGTGAGAGTCTGTCTTGGTCAAATCCCAAAGGAGTTGTGATTACAAAACGCAAGTAAGTTGGTTCCTTGTTTTCTAAGAGATGTTTCATAGAACCACCCTGATAAAAGGACCTATCACCATTTATTTTCCATTTTTTAGGGCAATTCTCTTGCCCGTCTACCTATCTTGGATGAACTTGCTTGACAATCGGTTGCAAAGATGGGGTTGAGCAGTTATGGTAATCCGTAGGAGGCGATATGAAATGTATGAGCTAGACAAAGAAAAATTTGGAAAATTTGTGGCAAAGCTGCGAAAGGAAAAGGGGTATACCCAAAAAGAGCTGGCAAAACAGCTCTCTATCTCAGATAAAGCGGTAAGTAAATGGGAAACGGGAGTTACCATACCAGATGTGGCACTGCTGATTCCCCTCTCTGAACTTTTGGGGGTGACAGTGACAGAGCTGCTTACTGGGGAACGTCTCACTCCTCAGCGACCCATGATGCCTGACACGGTAGAAACTCTTGTCAAAACAGCCATTACTTATTCTGAAACCACACCTACACGGGCATGGCAGGAAAAGAACAATGGGGGAATGCTCTATCTGTTTGCGTGTCTGGCAGAGGCTGTGTGTCTTATTTTACTCAGTCAGGGAGGCAGTCTCACAGGAAGTATTTGGACCAATGCTATCTTAACCACATTGTTTGGAGCTTATTTCTGTTTCTTTGTGCAGACAAAACTGCCCCATTATTACGATGAACATAAAATTTCCGGTATGTGTGATGGGATATTCCGTATGAATGTACCAGGGCTGTATTTTAATAACCGGAATTGGTCCCATATCATCAAAACAGGGCGTACTGCTATGATGCTCAATATGGTACTGGTGCCACTTTTGGCACTGCTATTTGGAAAACTGGTTCCACACCTGTGGCAAAGCATGGAACTGTATGTGATGTTGTTTTGTGTGTTAGGGGGACTTTTCGTCCCTATCTATATCGTTGGAAAAAAATATGAGTAAATTCCAAAGCCGTTCCTCCATGTTCTGTCTGGATGGACGGCTTTTGTTCTTTCAAAGTCAAATTGACGGACGGTGCAAATCGTTGTAAACTATTGAAAAATGGAGAAAACGAACTGCATTATCTCCATACCCTGTTTCTCAAACACCCGGAAGATGGGGATTTACTACATTTTTGGACCCTGAACGGTGCAGATGAACCGCTGTCCTGGGGGATGCAGCACAGACCAGGGCACTATATGAGACAATGTTTCACTACTATGAGATTAAAACATAAAAATATTTTGTTGACCTTGTGAGCTGCTTTTTCCCGAAACCTCTGGTACGAACAAAAACCCACGGAGTATATGCAGCAAATACAAAATAGAATGGAGGAAATGATATGGACCTTACTCAACAAATCTACCATCTGTTTGATGGATTTCAGAACAAAGAGTGTTATGTATGGAAGGGTTCCGATTCAAATGGAAAACCCTATTCAGAATACGAAATAGAGAATCAGTTGAATCAAATCAAAGCAAATAGCCCCATTCCTCTGCCAGAAGATTACTGCCAAGTATTCCGGGTGTTTGGTGGCGGTGGATTTGAGGATCGATGGAAGCATCAAGTGATGCCGGATATGGCATTTTGGACATGGGATAAAATACAAGATTTTCATGATACAATGTGCTTTTTTGACGATTGCCCCAATGGGCTGCCGTTTGCGGATGATAGTGGAGATATGGTGTATTTCATGCTCTATGAGAATGGAAGTTGTAGGCTTTATATGACAGAAAAATCTACGTTTTGGGATGAGGAGTGCAGAATAAAAATTGCAGATTCCTTTACACAACTGTTTACAGATGAGGAAGTGCAAAGACTGTTTCGCAATTATTTCAGTTATGGCTATGATCGGGGAGATGATGGACGGTCATAGACTGTTTTTTCTAAAAAAGAAACGCTGGATTACGAAAAAGCAATCCAACGTCATAGACAATTGATTCTATTCAGAAATTTAGGGAAAAGAAAATGTTACAGTGAGGAAAGAAGGGGTTCTTGTGGACTATGAATTTCCCATTCAGGAATTGCGGGCACAACTGGCACAGGCAAGGATAGCAGACTGGGAACAAAAACGGTTTGGTGCAGCGTCCCATCAATATCGGTGGAATCCCCCTGCATCTCTGGAAGAAGTAGAGCAGTTGGAACAGAAGATAGGGGTGACACTGCCAAAAGAATACCATGATTTTTTGATTCAGGCTGGAAATGGTGGGGCAGGAAAGAGAGCACATCTTAACGCAGTGGTGCCCCATGATTTTAGAAAAGCTGCCACAGCTTTCGGAAAAAGAACAGGTTCACATCATTTCCATTTTGCAGCAGAACGAAGGGGTCAAACTAAAACAGGTCCGGTGGGTGTTTGAGCAGATGCAGGACCCAGAGCAGAAAGAGGAATTGCTGGGCTGGTTCGCAAAATTTCCAGATGCAGTGGAGAATCTGGACTTGTGGCTGTCTCTTTTAGAGGAGCGGGAAGATTTAGAATTGCTAAACCGTGCCATTATCACCGTTCCCATTGTCAATGACTCAAAATTAAAAGAATGCCTGCTCCAAATACAAAAAGAATTTTCTTCTATGACCCAGTATGAGGTCAGGATCATCAAACCATTTTCCAGATGTGAACAGGAATACCATGTCTACAATAATGCCCATTCCAAAGAGAAAGCCATATGGTATGAGGAAATCAACCCACAAGTGGCAGGAGTACCACGTCCCTATTTGCTTCAGTTGTCATACTTTGATATGGTCAATCTGCATCTAGAACAAACACCGCCGGAACATGGAATTCCCATTCATCCGCTCATTGCCCTTGCAATCCGCAACCAATTTCATCGGCTCCCCTCTACTGCTTATGACTGGAACCATGTCTTTTCTAAACTAAAAAACTTATCATTGGAATTAGACAGAAAAACCGTATGCAGGTGGAAGGATGGAACCAATACAGCCTACCTGATTGGACCAGATGAATATCCGCCTGCGGAACCGTTCTATTATTGTATGGGGGACTGGTCTATCATTGGTCGGATGAAACAGCTCAAGGCATTGAGCATTTCCAGAATTTGTGTGGAGGATTTTTCTTTTTTGACCCAATGTACCACATTGGAGCGGCTTTCCCTATGTAATACCAACTTTTCAGACTGCCGTCTGCTCCTACAGCTGCCAAAGTTAAAAAGTGTGGATTTGCGCTGGTGCAGACTGGAATATACAGAGGTATTGGAGTCTGTTTCCTTTTCCTGCCGTTTATAGAGGAATCACACAGGGAAAAACCTGTTTAGTCACAGGGAGTCCCCTTTTTCAACACACGCAGGGCACCGGTGTCTGTATCAATAATGAGACCATGAATGATGACATCCCGTGGCATCAGAGGATGGCAGCGCAAAAGGGATACCGTATCCAGCACGGCTTGTTCCTCATCACAAAAGCCGGTGAACCAGGCATCCAAGTCAATGCCAGCATCCCGATCGATACGTTCCAATGTTTCAGGGGCAATGCCACGGGCAATGAGATGGGCACGAATTTGGTCGGGGTGCATACCACATACACCACAGTCTGTGTGACCAATGACCATAATTTCTTCCACACCCAGTTCCAGCATGGCAATCAGCAGACTACGAACCGTGGTATCATAGGGAGAAAATACAATCCCACCGGCATTTTTAATCATTTTTACCTCACCGTTTTTCAATCCCAATGCCTCTGGCAGCATCAAAGTCAACCGGGTGTCCATACAGGTGAGAATGGCAATTTTTCGGTCAGGGTATTTACTGGTTTCAAATGGCTTATATCGGTGCTCTGCTACAAATTTTCGGTTGTGTTCTAAAATTTCATCTAACATGGGAAACACTCCTTCCAAATGATTGCACCAAAGCCGCCTTTTGCAGAAAGGCGGCTTTGAAATTGATTATGGATTATAGTACAATGACACCCAGCACCAGACCGGAGAGCAGACAGACCAAACTGACACCCCAAATCCAGAAAAAGCTGTTTTTGATGTGGTCCTTGATTTCCACACCAGCCAGACCAACGCCCAGGAAGGTGGCAGGCACCACAGGGCTGATGAAGGTGGCACAGTTGCGGCAGACGACCATGGCAATGGCAGTGTGGGAGGGGTCTACCCCAAAGGCATCGCCCACACCAATTAACACAGGCAGCAAACCATAGAAATAGGAATCTGTGCAGAACAGCAGGGTCAGAGGCACAGAGAGCACGCCAATGATAATGGGCAGGAAACGACCCATAGAAGCTGGGATGAAGCTGGCCAGCACATTTGCCATGTGGTTCATAATCTGGCTATCTTCCAGTACGCCCAAAAAGACACCGGCAGCCAAAATGGTGGAAGCCATCATCAGACCGGCAGCAGAGTGGGACTTGATGATTTTGTTTTGCAGCTTTGCCCCAGGATAGTTGACAAACAGTGCAATCACACAGCCAATCATAAAGGTGCAGTAGGAGGGGATTTTCAGGAAAATGAGAGCCACAATTACAACCAAGGTGAGAATCAGGTTGAACCAAAACAGGTGGGGACGGGCAAGGTCGCTATTCTGGTTGGAAGCGTCAGACTGTTCTTCCAGATCTCCATAGTCCACCACTAAGGTGCTGTTGATTCCAGCACCACGACGCTTTTCCACATTGCCCCAGAAAAATGCAGTGGCAAATGCAATCAAAATTCCAACACCCTGCATGGGCATGAGCTGCATCCACAGCACATTGGCATCCACATTCAATACAGAGGCAGAACGCATGGTGGGACCGCCCCAGGGCAGCAGATTCATCACACCCATAGCGGTGACACAAATCAGCAGCAGGGTAGTGGGACGCATTTTCAGACGCTTGTACACAGGCAGCATGGCAGGAATGGTAATCAGGAAGGTGGAGGCACCGCCACCATCCAAGTGACCAATCATGGCAATCACACAGGTCATCACAGCCACACCCACCACATTGGTGCCTACTTTTTTCATCAGTGCATTGATAATTCGGTCAAACATACCCACATCAGACATGATACCAAAAAACAGCACAGAGAAAATAAACAGTGCAGCGGTGGAATGTACACCAGATACACCAGAGGCAATGAAATCCCCCATTTCCTCAACGGTGTAGGTCCCTGTCAGTACCAGAATGGCAGTGGTGATGGTAGACACCCCCACAAAGGCCAGAGCAGGGACAGTGACGTTGCGCAAAAGCAGGACAATGATTGCAATGATGGTTGCAAAGCCCAACAACGCCAACATAGTTTCGTTCATATTGGTTCCTCCTCATTCTCTTTCAGAGATTTGATACCATTAGGATAGAGGAAGAACCTTACACCACCAATAGAATGGGCTTAATTTTCTGTAAGGAAATCCTTACAATTTGTTAAGAAACGTCTGTCTGAGAGACAGGCAGTAAAATGGTAAAGGTACTGCCAATCCCAGGCTGGCTGTGTGCAGTGAGGCTTCCACTGTGTGCCCGCACCAACTGATCTGCCAGTGGCAGCCCCAAGCCAGTGCCTTGACCTGGCTTTTTGGTGGTGAAAAATGGGTCAAAAATCTGAGACAGAGTATCTTGGTCCATACCACACCCAGTATCAGACACTTTGAGGCATACCCACTGTTCCCATATTGTAGATGGGGGTGTCATGCCCTGTTGTAAAAGCTGTTCCCGTGAAAAAGTCTGACCAGTGAGAGACAGAGTGCCCCCCTGTGGCTCCATAGCATGAACTGCATTGACACACAGATTCAAAACCACCTGACTGAGCTGGGTCCGGTTTCCATCAATCACCGCGTTGCCAAACTTCAGATTGGAAGATAGTTCCACGATGTCTGGGCACAGAGAGGGAACCATTTTCAGAATAGAGGAAAATACATCCTGTGCCAGAAGGGGTTCCAATTTTGCCTCTACCTTTTTTCGACCCAAAAGGGAGAGCTGGGAAATGAGCTGCTTACAGTGGAGGGCAGCAGAGGAAATTTCCTGTGCGCTGTCATAGAGTTCGCTGTCCTCTGGTAAATCCAATAACATCATTTCAGCGTGACCCAGAATGGGGGTAAGCAGATTGTTAAACTCATGGGCAATCCCACCAGTCATGGTGCCTAAAATTTGCAGCCGCTGTTTGTGTGCCAATGCTTGTTCCTGTTGTCGAAGCTGTTCTAATGTTCGGTTGACCTGCTCCAATCTGATAATCTCAGCCCGACTGCGGCGGTGTTCCAAGATAAGCCGCCCTAAGATGATGATACCACCCATACTACACAAGGTCAACGCTAGAAACACAAAGCCCAACCGCACCATACCCTGTTCCAAGGGGCGGTATACTTCATCATAGTCAATCACTGCACTGATAACCAGAAAATCATCCCCTATGGGGACAGGGGACCATGCGGCAATTTTCCGAACCAGAGGCAGTTCTGGGTCCATCCACCAGTAGGAGCTGTATTCCATGACTCCACTGCCGCCTTTATTTTGCTGTTCTACAAGCTGTTTCAGGCTGTCCAAATCCACATCAGGGTAGAGGGTTTCCCGTCCCCCAATCACATCAATGCCCAACTGGTGGGGTTCAGGGTGCATCAAAATAATACCATCGGAATTTTTGACCAGAACATAGCCATTTTGCCCCACGTGGAG
>CALWON010000063.1 GCA_944383165.1 uncultured Oscillospiraceae bacterium | reverse complement strand
GGCATCGGCACGGAAATTTATTTAACCAAACAAAATCTGAATATCCCAGCCCTATTTGCATGGACCATCACAGTTGTGGCTCTCAGCTTTGTGATGGAACAACTTCTGACTCTTTGGGTTTCCAAAAAAGGAGGGTCTGTATGATTTCCTGCTCCCAGTTGTCCCTCTCTTATGGGGAACATACCATCTTGAATCAATTTTCCATTGATATTCCCTCTGAGGGTATCACCGCCCTGTCCGGTCCTTCCGGCTGTGGTAAAACGTCTCTGTTGCGTATTCTGGCTGGATTGGAGCAGCCACAGACAGGCACAGTTACTGGATTTGACCCCCAAAAAACTGCCATACAATTTCAGGAGAATCGACTGTTCCCCTGGCGTACTGTAGAAGAACATCTTACAGATGTATTGCCTCCACACCGAGCCAGTCAGTTATCTCACCTTCTGTCGCTGGCACAGCTAGAACAGGCAGCCAAACAACTGCCAAAAGCACTCTCTGGCGGAATGCAGCGGCGTCTCTCTTTTGTGCGAACCTTGGCACTGGATGCCTCCCTCTATCTGCTGGATGAGCCATTCACTGGGGTTGACCTGCCCAGAATCACCATTCTTATGGATTTTTTAAAACTGCTGCAACTCCCTGTCATTCTTTCCACCCACGAGACAGAGGTACTGCAACTGGCTGACCGTGTGATTGTCTTAGATGGTCCCCCACTGCGTGTAATTCAGGTGATTTCCCATCACAGTGATGTTTTTCTTTGATTTCCATTGCTTTTTTTGTAAAAAAACAGTATGATAGAGAAGTATTCACCCCACCCGTAGTATCTCAAGCACAGGTGGGGTTGTTTCCTATTGCGACGAGAGGGGGACAATCTATGCTAGAACAAGTGATGTCGATCAACAGCTTCCTCAATGGAATCATCTGGGGACCTCTGATGCTGGTCCTCTTGGTGGGGACTGGAATCTATTTTTCTGTCCGGTGCGGGTTCTTACAGGCACGCAGGTTTGGTTTCATTTTACGCAACACACTGGGAACTCTTTTTACAAAGTCAAAGAAACAAACAAGCAGTGAACACAACCTGACTCCATTTCAAGCGGTATCCACTGCATTGGCTGGCACAGTGGGTACTGGTAACATTGCAGGGGTTACAGGTGCTATCTTCACTGGAGGACCCGGTGCTGTATTTTGGATGTGGGTCTCTGCCTTTTTTGGTATGATGACCAAATATGCAGAAATTGTTTTAGCGGTACAATACAGACAGGTAGACGAAAAAGGGGCACATTTTGGCGGTCCCATGTACTATATTGAAAAGGGCACTGGGCAGAAGTGGCTGGCCTGTCTATTTGCTCTTTTGGGTGGGATTGCCTGTTTTGGAATTGGAAATATTGCCCAGTCCACAGAAATCGTAGGTTCCGTCCAGTCTCTCACTGGTCTTGACCCGTTGATTTCTGGCATTGTTCTCTCTGTGTTGACTGCCATTGTGCTGTTGGGCGGGGTAAAACGCATTGGACAGGTGGCATCTTATCTGGTACCTTTTATGGCTCTTTTTTATATTCTGGCTGGCATTACTGCCATTGTTCTGCGTGCGGAACAGGTCCCTGCTGCCTTTGCCTCCATTTTCCGTGAGGCGTTCAGTCTGAAAGCTGCTGGTGGCGGTATATTCGGCTATACTATTATGCTTGCCATGCAGCAGGGATTTGCCAGAGGTGTCTTTTCCAATGAAGCTGGGCTTGGTTCTGCTCCCATTGCCCATGCTGCTTCTGATACCAAAGAGCCAGTGGAACAGGGGATGTGGGGTATCTTTGAGGTTTTTATTGATACCATTGTGATCTGTACCCTCACTGCCATGGCAATTTTGCTCTCTGGTGTGCTGGAATACGATTTGTCTGACTTTGCTTCCAATGGTGCTGCCGCTGCCGCTGCATTCAACGCCATATTGCCCGGTTTCCTTGGTGGGACAATCCTGCAAATTAGTCTGCTCTTTTTTGCCCTCTCTACCATTCTCGGCTGGAGTTATTATGGTGAGCGTTGTTGGGGCTACTTGACAAACAACAACACTTTTGTGCTCTATCTGTTCAAACTTCTTTTCATTTTGGTGTGCATGGTAGGTGCTTTGGGTTCCGGTTCTCTGATGTGGAGTATTTCAGACACCCTAAATGGCATGATGGCAATCCCAAATCTCGTTGGGCTTTTGTTGCTGTCTGGCACTGTCATCCGCCTCACCAAGGAATATTTCTCCAAACATTGACGGCTTTGGCAGTCAGTCTGCTTGTTCTGTCCATAGGCTGGCTGCCCCACCTGATAAAATATTGGGGACCCCCTTGCAATTCCATTTGAGATATGTTATAGTAGACACATGAATTATGGTAGTATTGGCTAGAGTGGGGTTTCGGCTCCGCTCTTTTTGATTGACTAAACCAGCCATAACACAATAAAAAGGAGGAACTTCCATGGCAAAAGTAACCGATACTGTCGCCCAGCTAGCACTGCCCTTTGTGGAGGCTGCGGGCTGTTCCCTGTGGGATGTGGAATATGTCAAGGAGGCAGGCGAATGGTTCCTGCGTGTCTACATTGACAAGGAAGGTGGAATTTCCATCAACGACTGTGAAGCTGTCTCCCGCCCTCTGTCTGATGCACTGGATGAGACTGACCCCATTGAGGGAAGCTACACATTTGAAGTGTCCTCTGCCGGGGCTGACCGTGTACTAAAAAAGGCAGAGCATTTTGCGCAGTTTTTAGGCAGTGAAGTAGAAGTAAAGCTCTACCGTGCCCGTGACGGTCACAAGGAATTTGTTGGTGTGCTTCGCAACTTCCATGAGGGCGATGTCACCCTTGAGGTCAACCAGACAGAACTTGTATTTGAGAAAAAAGAAGTAGCTCTTGTTCGGCTCCATCCGCACTTTTGAGCATAGTTTTGAGGAGGAAACCACTGTGGCAAAGAGAACAACAAAAAAGGTCAACAATGGCGAACTGGATGGGCAGGAGTTTTTCTCCGCCATTGCACAAATTGAGCAGGAAAAGGGAATCAAGCCTGGATATATGTTAGAGAAAATCACACAGGCTCTTGTCTCTGCCTACCGGAAAGACCACGAGGGCATTGGCGACAACCTGATTGTAGATGCTGACCCTAGCACCAACACCGTTCGTATGTTCCTCAAAAAGGACATTGTAGAAGTGGTGGACAATCCCAACACAGAAATCAGTCTGGAGGAGGCACGGAAAGCACTGCCCCGGGCACAGATTGGGGATGTAGTGCGCATTGAAGTAAAGCCCAAAAGTTTTGGTCGTATTGCTGCCCAGACTGCCCGTCAGGTCATCATCCAGGGCATTCGTGAGGCAGAACAGGGGATGGTCTATGACGAGTTCTCCTCTAAAGAACATGAACTGCTCACTGGTACTGTCACCAGAATTGATCCCCGCACTGGCTCCATTTCTCTGCGTATCAACTCCGGCTCTGAGTATACCGATGCCTACTTGAGCACCAATGAGCAGGTCAAGGGTGAAATTTATACAGAGGGACAGCGTTTGAAGGTCTATATGGTAGAGGTGCGCAAGGCAACCAAAGGCCCTCAGATTGTCATTTCTCGCACCCATCCCGGGCTTGTCAAACGTCTCTTTGAGTTTGAAGTGCCTGAAATTCATGACGGCACGGTAGAAATCAAGTCCATCGCCCGTGAAGCTGGCTCCAGAACCAAGTTGGCAGTCTGGTCAGCTGACCCCAATGTGGATGCCATTGGTGCCTGTGTCGGTCCCCGTGGTCAGCGTGTCAATGCCATTGTAGAGGAATTAAAGGGCGAGAAAATGGATATCATCAAATATTCTGAAGACCCCGCTGAATATATTGCAGCCGCTCTGTCCCCTGCGGATGTCATCAGCGTGGAGGCACAGCCCGATGGCAAGAGCTGCCGTGTGGTAGTGCCTGATGACCAGCTCTCTCTGGCTATCGGTAAGGAAGGGCAAAACGCCCGTCTGGCTGCCAAGCTCACTGGATTTAAGATTGATATCAAACCTGCTTCCGCTCCTGTGGAGGATGACACATTTACATGTGATACCAGCAGTGAAGAGGAAGTACAGCCCACCGCTGAACCAGAGAGCACAGTAGAAGTCAGCGAAGATGCTGAGCAGTAAGACAGACTTGACTTTGAAAGGGTGAACCATATGCCCAAAAAAATTCCACTGCGTCAATGTGTGGGCTGTCGGGAGATGAAACCCAAAAAAGAGTTAATTCGAGTGGTCAAATCTCCAGAAGGGCAGATTTCTCTGGATTTTCGTGGGAAATTACCTGGTCGTGGTGCCTATGTCTGCCCAGATTCTGCCTGTCTTGCCCGTGCAAGAAAGTCAAAAGCGTTAGAACGAGCCTTTTCCATGCCCTTACCCCCAGAGGTCTATGAGGAATTGGAAGCTCAGATGAAGGAGGTGCCCGATCATGCCACATGATCCCATTTTGCACCTGTTGGGGCTTGCCCGTAAGGCTGGCAAGCTGGAGCTGGGAGAGGAGCCTGTAGGGGCTGCCTGTCGTGCAAAACATGCAAAGCTCATGCTTCTGGCATCTGATGCCGCCCCCAATACACGCCGCAGAGCTGCCCATTTTGGAGAAGCTGGCAATGTCCTCTTTTTAGAACTTCCCTTCACCAAAGCAGAACTTGGTTTTGCGATGGGACGTGGCTCCTGTGCCATGCTGGCTCTGACTGATTCTGGCTTTGCCGCGTCTCTGGCTGACAAGCTGGCTGCCCGTTCCCCAGAGCGGTACGCCCCAGCCGCAGAACAACTCCGAATTAAGGCAGAACGTGTTTTACAGAGACAGAGAGAAAAGCGACAGCACGAAAAAAACCTTCGGGAAGGCAAAAAGAAACCTTGGGTTGCTCCCCCCTCCCCACCAAAAAAGCAGGCTGAACCAAAAAAACAGGCCTCCTTTTCTGGGAAGAAGGGAAGCGGAAAACAAACCCAGTCCCATCACGGTCTGCACTCCCAGCGTTCCGCCCCCATGGGACGGAAAAAACTGACCGGTAAATTCCGGCAGAAACCTGAATAAGCGAGGTGGCTCCTAAATATGATGAATAAATATCCTGTCCACAAGGTTGCCAAAGATTTTAAGAAAGGTTCCAAGGAAGTTCCATCCAAAGAGGTGATGGACATTTTAGCTCAGTATGGTCATCCTCAGAAAAACCATATGCAGCCTCTCAATGATGAACAACTCTCCATTGTATTTGAATATCTCACACAGCACAATCAGGTAGAATCCTTTGAAGCCGCTCCAAAGGAAACTTCCAAGCCTGCTGCCCAGAAATCCACCCAGCCTTCCAAACAGGCACACAACAAGCAGCAGGAGACTGTCTCCAGCCGTGTTCCTACTAAGAAAGTGGTAGATACCCGCGGCGGTGGCTCTGTCAACTTGGATAAGTATGATGAACGTCTGGAATCTTTCACTGACCAGCGTCAGCAGGATCGAGGCGGCAAGGAAAAATTCCAGAACCGTAACTCCCAGCGCCAAAAGGGACGCCAAATGGGTCCCGGCAACAAGCGCAAGCAGGAGGAGGCAGAAAAGCTGCGCCGTCTCCAGCTGGAGATTGCCAAAAAGGCTCCTCTGAAGGTACTCATCCCTGATGAAATTGGGGTGGGCGAGCTTGCATCCCGTATGAAGAAAACCGGTGCAGAGGTGGTCAAAACTCTAATGAAAATGGGCGTCATGGCCTCTTTGAGTGAAATCATTGACTATGATACCGCTGCACTGGTGGCAATGGAACTGGGCTGTAAGGTAGAAAAAGAAGTGGTTGTCACCATTGAAGAAAAGCTCATTGACACCACCGAGGACAAAGAGGAAGATCTGGTGCCCCGTGCCCCCGTTGTGGTGGTGATGGGTCACGTTGACCATGGTAAAACCTCCCTTCTGGACTACATCCGCCATGCCAATGTGGTATCTGGTGAGGCTGGCGGCATTACCCAGCACATCGGTGCCTATCAGGTGGATGTAAAGGGAAGCCCTGTCACCTTCTTGGACACCCCTGGTCATGAGGCATTTACTGCCATGCGTGCCCGTGGTGCAATGGTCACCGATGTTGCCATTCTGGTGGTGGCTGCGGACGATGGTATCATGCCTCAGACTGTGGAATCCATCAACCACGCCAAAGCTGCGGACATCCCCATCATTGTGGCGGTCAATAAAATGGATAAACCCACTGCGAACCCAGACCGTATTATGCAGCAGCTCACAGAGTATGAGCTGGTTCCCGAGGAGTGGGGCGGTGACACCATTATCTGTCCCATTTCTGCCAAAACCGGCATGGGCATTGACAATCTGTTGGATATGGTGGTTCTGTCTGCGGAAATGCGGGAGTTAAAGGCAAATCCCAACCGCTCCGCTCATGGTACAGTAATTGAAGCCCGTCTGGACAAGGGGCGTGGCCCTGTTGCCACCCTGTTGGTACAAAAGGGTACACTCCATCAGGGCGATGTCATCATTGCAGGTACTGCTGTGGGCCGTGTGCGTGCTATGACCAATGACAAGGGCGTCAAGGTGACTGAGGCAGGTCCCTCTGTGCCTGTGGAAATCATCGGTATGGGTGAAGTACCCAACGCCGGTGACGACTTCCATGCTGTGGATGATGAGCGTATGGCCCGTGAACTGGTGGAGCAACGCAAGCACGAACACAAGATGGCACAGAACAGCAACACTGGAAAAGTGACATTGGAGGACTTGTTCAGCCAGATTCAGGCGGGAGAAATGAAAAACCTGAACGTCATTGTCAAGGCAGACGTACAGGGTTCTGCTGAGGCAGTGAAGGCATCTCTGGAAAAACTGAGCAATGAAGAAGTCCGTGTCCGTGTCATCCACTGTGCCGTAGGTGCCATCAGCGAGTCTGATGTCATGTTGGCTGCCACATCTGGAGCGGTCATTGTTGGCTTTAATGTCCGTCCCGATGCCAATGCAAAGGAAACGGCTGCCCGCACCAAGGTAGACATGCGTATGTACCGTGTCATTTACGATGCCATCAACGAGATTGAGGCAGCTATGAAGGGTATGCTGGCACCCAAGTTCAAAGAGGTGGAACTGGGTCGTGCTGAAGTACGCAACGTGTTCCGTATCACTGGTGTTGGTATGGTGGCTGGCTGCTATGTGCTGGATGGTAAAATGCAGCGCAATGCCCAGATGCGTCTACTCAGAGACAATATTGTCATCTATGATGGTTCTATCGCCTCTCTACAGCGTTTCAAGGACAGTGTAAAAGAGGTAGCTGCCGGTTATGAGTGCGGCATTACCTTTGAAAAATTCCAGGATATCAAGGAAGGGGACATCATTGAAGCCTTCCTGATGGAACAAATTCAGGTCTAATTCCAACCTGATCAATGTTAAGAGCGGGGCGGGCGATTTCGCCCGTCCCTTCTCTGCTATTTTTCCGAAAGGAGTATACGACTTATGGCAAGTAACCGTATTAGCCGTATCAATGAGGAAATCCAGCGTGAGCTGGCATCCCTCATCCCAACTGTAAAAGATCCCAGAGTGTGTGGGTTAATTTCTGTCACTGCTGTTTCCACAACCCCTGACCTGAAATATGCCAAGGTCTATATCAGTGTGTTGGATAAAAGTGATGTAAACCAAGTGCTCAAAGGTCTGAAATCTGCTGCTGGATATTTGCGCCGTGAACTGGGTCACTCTTTAAACCTGCGCAATACACCCCAGCTCTCTTTTGTGGCAGATGATTCCATTGACCAAGGTGCACACATTCTGGCTATGCTAAGAAACCCTGACATTGTCAAACCAGTCAATCCAGATAACCACTATGGTGAAGATGAGGAGGAAGAAGTATGACAGTGTCTGTGAAAGAAGCTGCCAACTATCTCAGTTCCCAATCTGATATTTTGATTCTGACCCATGTTCGTCCAGATGGTGACACCATTGGCTGTGCTGCTGCCCTGTGTCATGGTCTGCGTTTTCTGGGAAAAACCGCCTATGTCTTACCCAATCCTCAAACCACACCTCTGTATGCCTGCTATGTGGAGGAATTACTGGCTCCAGCAGAGTATCACCCCTCCTGTGTGGTATCTGTAGATATGGCTGCCCCCTCCCTATTCCCTGAAAATGCACTACCCTATTTGGAACGGGTGGATTTAGCCATTGACCACCACCCATCCCAAACTTTTTTTGCTGCCAGAACCTGTCTGGATGCTTCCCGTGCTGCCTGCGGTGAGCTGCTCTATGACCTTATGTGTGAGATGGGTGCTATGACCCCAGAAGCTGCCGCTCCCCTCTATGTTGCCATTGCCACTGACTGCGGCTGTTTTGCCTACAACAACACAACTCCCAATACCCACCGCATCGTCGCTTCTCTCATGGAGCTGGGGATTCCCACAGCGGCACTGAACAAACGGCACTTTAAAACCAAATCATTTACCCGTCTAAAGTTGGAGAAACTGCTCATTGATTCCATTGAACTTCATGAAAATGGAATCATTGGCATCATCAGCATCAGTCAGGATATGATGGATTCCATTGGTGCCACCGAACAGGATGCAGATGATATGTCTGCATTCATTGGTCAGGTAGAAGGGGTTTTGATTGGTGCAACCATCCGAGAATTACAGCCTGGTATTTGCAAACTCTCCCTGCGTACAGACCCAACTATACTCAACGCAAGCAAAACCTGTGCGCTGTTGGGTGGCGGCGGTCATGCCGCTGCTGCGGGAGCCACCGTGGAAGGTTCTATGGAACATGCAAAGAATCTTCTGCTCTCCGCAATCCATCAGACACGCCATGAAACGGCACAATAGGGGGGCATATGGCAAACGGTATTCTCATCATTGACAAGCCAATGGATTGGACCAGTATGGACGTGTGTGCCAGATTGCGGCGGTGTATGAATGAACGCCGTATTGGTCACGCTGGCACCCTAGACCCTATGGCCACCGGTGTTTTACCTGTTTTTCTGGGACGTGCTACCAGAGCGGTAGAATTTGCAACGGAAGGGGAAAAAGAATATGTGGCTGGTCTTCGGCTGGGTGTTGTGACAGACACACAGGATACCACCGGCACTGTGCTGCAAACCACCCCTGTGACTGTAACACGTTCTCAGTTAGAAACGGTACTGATGCAATTTCAGGGTGCAATCCAGCAAATTCCCCCTATGTATTCTGCCATTAAAATTCAAGGCAAGAAACTTTATGAACTGGCACGCAAGGGAAAAGAGGTGGAACGCCCCCCCCGCTCCATTACCATTCATGCACTGACCATCGAGGAACAGTTGAATGAGACAGATTTTTTCCTTCGTGTGCG
>CALWON010000062.1 GCA_944383165.1 uncultured Oscillospiraceae bacterium | reverse complement strand
ACTTTCTTTTTTAAAAGAAAGTGGGTCTTTATCAAGAAAGTTAGAGACGGGCGACGCCGCTTTTGATTGCAGCTTCTGCCACTGCTTTGGCAACGGCTGGACCAACTCTTGGGTCAAATGCCTGTGGAATGATGTAGTCCTCGTTGAGTTCCTCATCGGAAATGAGACCAGCCAGCGCTCTGGCGGCGGCAATCTTCATCTCCTCGTTGATGTCGCTTGCCCGTACATCAAAGGCACCACGGAAAATACCGGGGAATGCCAGCACATTGTTAATCTGGTTGGGGTAGTCGCTGCGCCCTGTGGAGACCACCTTGGCTCCCCCTGCCTTGGCATCTTCTGGGAAAATTTCAGGGGTGGGGTTGGCGCAGGCAAACACAATGGCATCCCGATTCATAGTCTTGACCATATCTGTTGTGACCAGATTGGGGGCAGAGACACCAATAAATACATCTGCACCCACCAGAAGATCAGCCAGTGTCCCTGTTTTCTTGTCCAGATTGGTCACTTTGGCAATCTCCTGCTGTGCCCAGTTCATCTGTTCGTTGCCGTCGTAGAGAGGTCCAAACTTGTCACAGAGGGTGATGTGCTGGAACCCATCGGACAGCAACAGCTTTGTGATAGAAATAGCAGCGGAGCCAGCACCGGAAATGACAATTTTTACGTTTTCTTTCTGCTTTCCTACTACCTTTAGGGCGTTGGTGAGACCGGCAAGGGCAATAATAGCAGTGCCGTGCTGGTCGTCGTGAAATACAGGAATATCACACTTTTCTTTCAGTTTCCGCTCAATTTCAAAGCAGCGGGGGGCGGCGATGTCCTCTAGGTTGATCCCGCCAAAGGAACCGGAAATGTTGTAGACTGTCTGCACAAACTCGTCCACATCCTTGGTTTTCACGCAGATGGGGAAGGCATCCACACCGCCAAAGGCTTTGAACAGCACACATTTTCCTTCCATCACTGGCATACCTGCCTCTGGTCCAATGTCACCCAGTCCCAGCACCGCAGAACCATCTGTGATGACGGCGCACATGTTGTGGCGTCTGGTCAGTTCATAGCTTTTCTGGGGGTCCTTCTGAATTTCCAGACAGGGCTGCGCCACACCGGGGGTGTAGGCAAGGGACAGAGCGTCCTTGCTGTCGGTGGGGACTTTGGCAATCACTTCAATTTTTCCCTTCCACTCCCCGTGGAGACGGAGAGACTCCTTTGCATAATCCATACAGTTGTTCCTCACTTTCCAATATCACACAGATGTGTGTCAAATGATTCCTCTATTATACAAATATTTGCGTAAAGATGCAAGAATGCCCTCTGGTTTCCTCGAAAATTTTTGGAATCTGGAAAAACATCTTTTCAAAGTAGGTTTTATCGTGTATAATAGGGCTGTATATACAACATCGCTTTACAGTATTGAATTATGGAAAGGAGCCTGTTATGGGGGAACATTTGACCAAAAAATATGGACTTCCCACTGCTGTTGCTATGGTAATTGGTATTGTCATTGGCAGCGGCATCTTTTTTAAAGCAGAAAAAATCCTCACTGCCACAGGCGGTGATTTAAAAACGGGAATGCTGGCTTGGCTTTTGGGCGGCTGTATCGCCATTGCCAGTGCCTGCGCCTTTGCCATTATGGCAACCAGATATGAACATGTGGGGGGTGCAGTGGACTATGCAGAAGCCACCGTGGGCAGCCGGTACGCCTATTATCTGGGTTGGTTTATGTCGGCAGTCTATTTTCCCTGTCTCACCAGTACCCTGTGTTGGGTGTCTGCCCGCTATACCTGTGTGTTATTGGGCTATGACATTGTAGGTGGTCAGTGTATGACCATCACCCTGTTTTATATGGTGCTGGTCTACTTTATCAACGCCACAGCCCCCAAACTGGCTGGGCATTTTCAGGTGTCTTTGACGGTCATCAAATTGATTCCCATTTTGCTTATGGGCGTGATTGGAACCATTGCCGGGCTGCGCTCCGGGCTGATTGTGGAAAATTTCACCGCAGTGGTGGCAGGAGATATTTCTAAATATCCCCTGTTTACCGCATTGGCTGCCACTTCCTTTGCCTATGAGGGGTGGGTGATTGCTACTACCATCAACGCAGAAATCAAAAATGCAAAGCGTAACTTGCCGCTGGCTCTGATTTTTGGCGTGGGTGCCATTACCGTCATTTATTTGCTCTACTATGTGGGCATTGCCGGAGCGGTTCCCAACGCTGTGATGATGGAAAACGGGGAGCAAGGGGCACGGCTTGCCTACTCTGCCATTTTTGGTCATGTGGCAGGCACAGGGCTGTTTGTGTTTGTAGTGCTGTCCTGTCTGGGCACCTGTAATGGGCTGATGATGGCTTGTACCCGTGGTTTTTATGCCATTTCTGTACGAAACAGAGGTCCCAACCCTGAGATGATGGGGCAGGTGGACAGGTACACCAATATGCCCAACAACGCAGCGGCAGCGGGGCTTCTCATGTGTGCCTTCTGGGGAGCCTATTTTTACTTTGGAACACTGCTCAATGCGCTGGATCCCTTCCGTTTTGATTCCTCAGAAATTCCTGTCATTACCCTGTATGCCATGTATATCCCCATTTATCTGCGCTTTATGCAGACCTGCAAAGAGGAGACAGGGTTCCGGCGGTTTGTGGTGCCATCCCTTGCCCTTCTGGGTGCCATTTTTATGGTGGTGGCAGGGCTGTTTTCCTATGGGATGGACAGTGTATACTACCTGTTGGTGTATGCGGTGGCAATGCTCATTGGCAGATGGCTGGAATATCCCAAAAACCATAAAAAAAGAGACAGCGTGTAAACCACGCTGTCTTTTTTGTCTGTCAATAGGAGGGGTGGTTGCGGTCCCGGAGCCAGCTTGGCAAGGTGCGTGCCTTTGCACTGGATACAATCCCCATCGCGGCATACAAAGTGACAATGGAAGAACCGCCGTAGCTGATAAATGGCAGGGTCAAACCCATCACAGGGAATACAAAGAGACACATTCCCACATTGGCGGCAATCTGTACAATGAGCATACCAGCCATTCCCATAGATACATAGGAATAAAACGGGGAGTTGGCATGTCTGGACACCCACATACACCGCAGAATGATGAGAGACAGAATGAGCAGGAGCAAAAGACAGCCTACCATGCCAAATTCTTCCCCACATACGGCAAAAATAAAGTCGGTGTCACGGGCTGGCAAGGTGGATTCATAGGCAGACTGGGTCATATTGCCCTGTAAAAAGCCCTTTCCAAAAATCTGACCGGAGCCAATGGCAAGTATGGAACGGGTCTGCTGGAAGCCGATACCCTGTGGGTCGTAGTTGTGGTCAAACAGCACCCGAAAGCGTTTCACCAGATACAGGGAGTCCCACGCCTCTGTGTTGGGGAGAATGAGAAACCAGACCACCAAAAATCCAATCACAATGGCAGAAATCCCCAGTACAAACCAGCGTACCTTTACACCGGCACTCCACATGGTCACAATGAAAATAAATGAGTAGACCACGCACATGCCCATATCACCACAGATACCGGCAATTAGCCCCAGCATAAAGGCAGTAAACCCGCCCATTTGAATGAGAGCCGGAAAGGAACTGATGTCCCGTCCATCCTGTTGTATTTTGGTGATTTGCAGGGAGAGCAGCAAAATGAAGGGGATTTTCACCACCTCATTGGGCTGGATATTCACAGGCAGAAAGGGAAAACTGAGCCAGTTCCGATTTCCGCCGATGGTTTTGCCGAAAGGCGTAAGCAGTAATAAAATGAACACAACGCCAAAGGCAAAGAGCCATTTCCAGTTTTTTTCGACAAATAGTTGGAAATCAACAAACGTCAGCAAAATATAAATCAATACGCCCAGAAGGACGGCAATACATTGAATGATGACCTCCCGGTCGTTTTGAGAGGAGCGGGTGGCGGAGAAAATCAGCAGAATGCCATATCCGCTGGCGAACAGACAGAGGAGCAGCAGTAAAACGTCTCCTTTTTTGAAGAATTCCTGAAGGGGGGATGATAGACCTTTCACACAGTCGCCTCGCTTTCTTTGGTGTGGCACTATATTTTATCACTTTTTTGTAGAAAGGTAAACCATCTCTGTGCTATAATAGAGAGAAAGTTATAGATGAGAGGAACAGGAAACGATGGAATATCAGTCAAATAGTGTGCAGGAGACCGAGGAGCTGGGGCGAAAACTGGCGCAGTACCTGAAAGCAGGGGATGTGATTGCCTATACAGGGGATTTGGGTGCAGGAAAAACCGCATTTACCAGAGGAGTTGCCCAGGGGTTAGGGATTGCGGAGCGCATCACCAGCCCTACCTTTACCATTGTAGATGAACATGAGGGGGGACGGCTGCCCCTGTTCCACTTTGACTTATACCGGCTGTACAGTGCAGAAGAACTGTTTGACATCGGCTGGGAGGACTATCTGCAACGGGGCGGTGTGTGCGCTGTGGAGTGGAGTGAGAGAATGGAAGATATGCTGGAGGAAGAACCCATTTGGGTGGAAATCCGACAGGGAGACAGGGAGGAACAGCGGCTGATTACCATACGAAATGTACCAGAACTTGAGGAAAAGGATGGTTGACAGAATGAATATTTTAGCACTGGAGTCCTCTGCAACAGCTTGCTCTGTGGCTCTGTGGGGAGAGGCTGGGCTGATTGCCCAATCCACCCAGAACAGCGGGCTGACCCATAGCCGAACCCTGCTTCCTATGGTGGAGAGTTTGCTCCAAAACTGTGAACATACTTTGGACGATGTGGATGTGATTGCCGTTGCAGTGGGTCCCGGCTCCTTTACTGGATTGAGAATTGGGGTTGCCACTGCCAAAGGACTGGCATGGGCGAAAAGCAAACCCTGTGCCGCCTGCTCTACGCTGGAGTCTATGGCGTGGCAGCTTGCCCATGAACAGGATGCTGTGATTGTCTGTGCTATGGATGCCAGAAGAAAACAGGTCTACAATGCCCTGTTTGAAACAGAACAGGGGGCACTGCGTCGGCTGTGCCCAGACCGTGCTATCTCATTGGCAGAGCTGGGGGAAGCATTAAAAAATGAGAAAAAGAGAAAAATAATCGTTGGAGATGGGGCACAGTTATGCTATAATAGCCTACGAGAGCAGGGGATTGAGGCAGAACTTGCACCGGATATTCTGCGTATGCAAAGTGCGTGGGGTGTGGCAAAGGCGGCTTTGGGGCACATTGCCCGAGGTGAGGTGTGCAAAAGTGATGCCCTGGTCCCTGTCTATCACCGCCTGTCCCAAGCGGAGCGTGAACGGCTGGAACGCTTAGAGGCACAGAAAAAAATGGAACAATAAAGGAGTTTTGTGTCATGTTTGATAGTAAAGTACATATTTTAGACCATCCACTGCTTCAGCATAAGCTCAGCATTCTCAGAGATGAGAAAACAGGGGTGAAGGAATTTCGGGAAATTGTCTCTGAAATTGCCACACTGGAGTGTTATGAGGCAACCAGAGACCTGCCCACAGAGGAAGTAGAAATCAAAACCCCTGTGGCAACTGGCACCTTCAAGGTACTGGCAGGAAAGAAACTTGCCATTGTGCCGATTTTACGGGCTGGTCTGGGCATGGTGGAAGGGATTCTGACCCTGATTCCCTCTGCCAAAGTGGGGCATATTGGACTTTACAGAGACCCAGAGACACTGGCTCCTGTGGAATACTACTGCAAAATGCCCAGTGACATTGCAGACCGTGACATCATCGTTCTTGACCCCATGCTGGCAACCGGTGGTTCTGCGGTGGCTGCCATCCAGTTTATGAAAAACTATGGCTGCAAACACATCAAGCTAATGAACATTCTGGCAGCACCTGAGGGAATTCAGGCAGTGCGGGATGCCCACCCCGATGTGGATATTTATGTGGCAGGGGTGGATGAGAAGCTCAATGACCACGGCTATATTGTGCCTGGACTGGGTGACGCAGGCGACCGCATTTTTGGCACCAAGTAAATCAAAATCTGTTTTGCTGTTCCTCCCTGTGGGGGAACAGCATTTTATTTTCCCTGGGGTTGCGTTTGCCCAACAGATTTGATAGACTGGGCATAGAAAGGCAGGGAAGGGATATGAACGATACCAAACTCAGTAAGGAACTCTCCTATGCGCTGCGCCACGCCCCATGGGAATATGGGCTGGAACTGGATGAGGAGGGCTGGGTCAGTGTGGAACAGCTTCTGGACTGTTTGCACCAAACGGAGCAGTGGAAGGAGGTACAGGAAGCCGATTTGCATAGAGTAATTGAGACTTCCGAGAAAAAGCGGCATGAGATACGGGACGGAAAAATCAGGGCATATTATGGGCATTCTGTGCCGGTGAAAATTCAAAAAGAGCCAGCCCAGCCCCCAGAAGTTCTGTACCACGGTACAGCCAGAAAGTGGGTTTCTGCCATTCTCCAACAGGGGTTACAGCCCAAAAATCGGCAGTATGTCCACCTGTCACAGGATATAGAAACTGCACTGGCAGTGGGGCGCAGACGGGACCATCAGCCCTGTATTTTGGTGGTGAATGCAAAAAAGGCGTGGGAAGACGGGATTGCTTTTTATTTGGGCAATGAAACGGTGTGGCTGTCTGATACCATTCCTGGAAGGTACTTGAAACCATTGTTATAGTGGGATAGAGGAAGCCCACACCAGAAATTCCTATGAAAAAGGTGATGATTTTGCATTTTGAACGTGTGACAAACCAGATGCACCCCATGTATCAGCGTGCTTTGGAACTGTATCAACACAGTTTTCCCTACCATGAACAGCGGGAAGCACCTTCTCAAGCTGCCATTTTGCAGAATGACGCATACCATTTTGATTTGATTTATGATGCCGAAACGTTTATAGGGCTGGTGCTCTATTGGGAATTTGCAGGGTTACGCTATATTGAGCATTTTTGTATATTGCCTGAGATGCGAAACAGACAATATGGTCAAAGGGTACTGGCTCTTTTGCAGGAGAAGGGGAACACGCAGATTCTGGAAATTGACCCCCCAGTGGATGAGATTTCCATACGCAGAAAAGGGTTTTATGAGCGGTGCGGCTTTGTGGAAAATCCATATCCTCATGTTCATCCCCCATACCATGGAGGCAATCAGGGGCATGAATTGGTGGTCATGAGCAGCCCCGCAAGAATTTCACAGTCAGAGTATGATACCTTTTTTGCTTATTTGAAAGACAACATTATGAAAGATGCGTTTGCAGCAGAGAGGGAAGCATAAACAGAAAAAGCGGATTTGAGATACAGCCTCATGGGTGTGCCATGGGGCTGTTCTTTATTTGGGCAGGCACATAAAATACCGTTGACATTAGATATACTGTGTGGTACGATGTATATACAGGAGGTACAGTATATGAATCTGGATGATTGGAAATCTCAAATTAAGAGAGGAACCCTGGAATTTTGTATTTTGCTGATGCTCAAACAGCGACCATCCTATGGATATGAAATGATTACCACATTGGAACAGTATCCCATTTTGACGGCAAAAGAAAATACCATCTACCCACTGTTGAGAAGGTTATTAAAAGAGGGGTATATTTCTTCCTCATGGCAGGAGAGCACAGAGGGGCTGCCACCACGAAAATATTATTCTGTGACAGAGAAGGGACTGGAATATAGTTCTGCAATGTCTGAGGAATGGGACCATCTGTTAAAAGCCATTGATGAAATCAAAGGAGGGTAAGACTATGGAACTGGAAAAATCTCTAAATGAATATCTTGAAAAAGTTGACCGATATTTGAAGCCGCTGGTTGTGTCCGAGCGTGTGGATATTGTGAAAGAAATCAAAAGTGAAATGCTGGAGCTGCTGGGTAATGGTCATTCCCCAGAACAAATTATAGAGCGGTTGGGGAATCCAAAAGAATTGGCAAAAGCCTATTTGGATGAATCCATTACCAAAAGCAGAGGGTTCAACTGGCGCAGATTGAGTGCAATCATTGCATTTTACAGCTTGGCAGGTATGGGCGGTGTGTGTATTTTACCCGTTACCAGTATTTGTGCCATTGCTTTTATGGGAAGTGGTATCATTTGCCCCATTGCCGGCGTGATAAAATTGCTTGCCTTTTTGTTGGGATTTGACATGCCATGGATTGGCTTTACCATTGGAAATTACTCTGCCAACGCAATCGTATTTCTACCCATTTCTATTTTGATTGGGGTTGTGCTGTTTCTGGCAGGCTGGCTGCTTTGGAAGCTGACCATTGCACTCATTCAGCTGATGAGCAGAGGGAAGAAAACACTGGAACAGTAGACTGCAAAGCCAGGTTCTAAATAAATCGTTTACATACAGCCTTATGGGATATGCCATAGGGCTGTTTTATTTTAGTAGGAAAGGTTGAAAAACAAGAAAAGTTTTTATGTTATAAAGTAACAAAAAGCATGGGGCAAACGGGTTCCATATTCAGAATGAACGTATGTCAATTTGTGCTATAATTGGAGATATGAGTCCCATAACTCTGATGCAACACAGATTTTCTACACTGCAACGAAAAGTTGACATCAATTAAACAGTAGTTGATGGTATGCAACCTATGAATTGTGGTATTGTTTTATTGGAGGTGATGAATATGGATCTAGCAGACAGGCTTCAAGAATTGCGTAAAAAAGCAGGCTATTCACAGGAGCAAGTCGCTGAGAAATTAGGGCTTTCAAGGCAAGCGATTTCTAAATGGGAGAGCGGTCAGGGAAAGCCTGAAATTGATAATGTGGTGAAACTGACAGAAATTTATCATGTGAGTGCAGATTATATTCTGTTGGGAATGGAAAATAGGGCAAACACTTCTACAACAGAAAAGAAAAAAATAAGCAAAGAATACAGAAAAGCCATTGGTTGTATTTCAATTATAGCGGCAACGGCAATGATTACAGTATTATTCATTGCTGCGTTAGGATTTTTACAAAAATTAGGATTTTGAAAGGAAAAAGTTATGGGACGAATAAAAAAAATCAAAAAATTATGTTCTGCTCTTTTGGCGGTTGTTATGATTACAATAACAATGAGTGGATGTGTTTATGCAAACAATAAAGATTGGGATGAGATGACACCAAAAGAACAGGAGGAAGTACGACAGTCTTTTTTTGATGATGTCAAGAGTGATTTAGAATCAGATTCTTCACGTAGTTATTTAGAAGAACGTTTTTTGAAATTTATTTTCGATAAAGTTGGACAAAGGATGGAAAACAAAACTTGAATGGATGATACTATGTTGAATTTCTTACATACAGCCTCATGGGGTGCCATGGGGCTGTTTTTTGTTTGGTGGTGCAATCTGTGTGTCTATATCTGTAAACCATGCCCGATGGATTGAAAATGGATGATAGCCTCAGTATACTGGTGGTACACAGAAAAGGGGGAAGCAGTTTGAAGGTAAAGTTATCTGTCAGTCAAGACCGTTATGATGAAATCAAAAATGCCCTATTGGCACATGGAATCGAAATAGAAGAAACGGCTGATTTGGTATTAAGTGAAAGCAACCGCTATTTGAATACCCTTCTGGTGAAAGAATTGAAAACCAATCAACAGGTTTTTCTTTCTATTCAGGAGATTGTCTCCATTGAGGCGTTTGGGCATTC
>CALWON010000061.1 GCA_944383165.1 uncultured Oscillospiraceae bacterium | reverse complement strand
GCACGGTTCAGGTCATATTCTCTCTGTGCTTTCTCCAAATCTGCATTTGCCTGTTCCAAATCTTCACGGAGTTTCTGTACCTTGCCAATGGCGTTTTTCTCATTTTCCCACTGTGCCTTTTTGGCGTTGAATTCATCCCGCATTTCAGAAAGTTCTTTCTGAATTTCTGCCAGATGCTCCTGAGACAGAGTATCTGTCTCCTTTTTCAGAGCCGCTTCCTCAATCTCATGCTGAATGATTTTTCGGCTGATGATGTCCAACTCGGTGGGCATGGAATCCATTTCGGTACGAATCATAGCACAGGCTTCATCCACCAAATCAATGGCTTTATCGGGCAGAAAACGGTCTGTAATATAGCGGTTGGACAGGGTAGCTGCGGCAATAATGGCACCATCTGTAATTTTAACCCCATGGAACACCTCATACCGCTCTTTCAATCCACGCAAAATGGCAATGGCGTCCTCCACATTTGGCTCATTCACCATAACAGGCTGGAACCGACGCTCCAAAGCGGCATCTTTTTCGATATACTGCCGATACTCGTTTAAAGTGGTTGCACCAATGCAGTGCAGTTCTCCTCGTGCCAGCATGGGCTTTAACAGGTTGCCTGCATCCATGCTGCCCTCTGTTTTGCCTGCTCCCACAATGGTGTGCAGCTCATCAATAAACAGAATGATTCTGCCCTCTGACTTGCGCACCTCGTTGAGCACTGCCTTCAACCGCTCCTCAAATTCACCGCGGTACTTGGCACCTGCCACCAGACTGCCCATATCCAGTGAGAAAATGGTCTTATCCTTCAAACTGGCAGGCACATCACCGCTGACAATCCGCTGGGCAAGCCCCTCTGCAATGGCAGTTTTACCCACACCAGGTTCACCAATCAACACAGGATTGTTCTTGCTCTTTCTGGACAAAATGCGAATCACATTTCTGATTTCATCGTCACGACCAATCACAGGGTCCAGTTTATTCTGTCTTGCCCGGTCTACCAAGTCGGTACCATATTTTTTCAGGGCATCATAGGTCTCCTCTGGATTGTCGCTGGTCACACGCTGATTGCCTCGCACAGAGGCAAGCCCCTGCATCACCTTTTCCCGCTCCAGACGGTAGGTACGAAACAGCTCTTTCAAAGAGCGGTTAGGAGTGTCCAAAATACCCAGCAAGATGTGTTCCACAGAGATGTATTCATCCCGCATGGAACCAGCCACCTTTTCAGCGGCTTTCAGTGCCTTGTCCACATCCTGTGAAATATAAAATTGGTCTGCGCCACGGCTGCCCGACACTTTGGGCAGTTTCTCCACCAGTGCTTCCACCGCAGCGGAAAAACTGGGGACTGTCATGCCAATGGTGGTCAGCAGTTGGGGAATGAATCCCTGTTCATCTTTCAACAGAGCCAGCAATAAATGCTCCTGTTCAATCTGCTGGTTGCCATGCTCCAAAGCAAGGTCTTGAGCACCTTGCAAGGCTGCAAGAGATTTTTGAGTCATCTGATTCATATTCATAAGAGAAACCCTCCTTTACAGGTTTCGTTTTAGTTTTATTTTAGCACTCTATTCTTTTAAGTGCTAACTGTATCATAGTCTATTTCCGTTGAAATTGCAAGAGAAATTTTCAAAAAAAGAGGCAGACACAGGGTCTGCCTTTTTGTGGGTTATTGAATGGAAATGGTGCGACTGGTTTTTGGTACTTCACTCTGCTTTGGCAAAGTCAAGGTCAATACACCATTTTCATAAGAGGCGGAGATGGCATCCTCTTGAATGCCTGTCATATCAAAGGTCCTCTGGAAACTGCCAACCCGACGCTCTCTGCAAATATAAGTGCCATCTTCTTTGGATTCTTCCTTCTTTTCCTCATGTTTTGCAGAGATTGTCAGCATATTGTGTTCCAGTTTCAGTTCGATATCCTCTTTGTTCATCCCGGGCAGGTCGGCTTTCAGCAGATAGTGGTCACCAGCGTCCTGAATGTCGGTGCGGAAGGCTGGCATTTGCATCTGCACGGCTGGGAACATGGTCCGTTCCATATCGTCAAACAAGTTACGAAATTCCTGATTCATTCTTCCAAAAGGTACTAATCCATACATAAGTCAAAACTCCTTTCAAGGCTCATTGCCTTTCCTTAATGTTGACTATAGTATACCCCCACAGTATGAACAATTCTTGCAAATAATATGACTAATTTGTTAATTCTAGCACTCCATTAAATAGAGTGCTAATTTTATTTGGAAGGCACTTGCACCAGTTTCCCTTTTTTGGTATACTCTCACCATGTCATTATTTACATAGTAACAGGAGGTTTTTAATATGAAGGTACTCATTTGGGGCAATGAAAGCCGCTACCGTAATCACATCCCCACCTTTATTCTGGAATCCAATCTAGAGCTGATTTTTTGCCCCAGGGAACAGCCACTGGACACCTTATTCCCACAGCATGCTGATGCAGACTTCCTATTTGTGGATGCCATTGCGCCAGTCTCTGCCGACTTAATCAGCAAGCTGCCCAATCTGAAACTCATCCACTCTGAGGGGGTGGCATACAATTCCATTGATATTGTAGCAGCCAAAGCACGCCATATTTTTGTATGCAACAACAAGGGCTGTAATGCAGCTCCCACCGCAGAAATGGCTGTCATGTTGATGCTCATGACCTTACGGTTTGGCATTTCTGGTCATCACGCTGTACGTTCCGGGGAACAGATAACCTTTAAAGAACATATCATGACCGCAGGTTCTCTGGAACTGGGGGACTGCACCGTAGGTCTGGTGGGATTTGGGGACATTGCCCAGGCGGTGGCTCGCCGGCTGCTACCCTTTGGCTGTCAGGTGTACTACTATGCACCTCACCGCCGTTCTCCAGAGACAGAAGCAGACTTTTCTGTGCAATACCTTCCACTGGAAGAACTGTTTGCCACCTGCAATATTGTTTCCCTGCACTGTGCTGTGACTCCTGAGACAACCGGAATGGTCAATGAATCCCTTTTGAACAAAATGAACGCTGGTTCTATTCTTATCAATACCGCCAGAGGGGATTTGATTGACAATCTGGCAGTGCGTCAGGCTCTTTTGGATGGCACATTGGGTGGTGCTGGCTTTGATGTACTGGCTCCTGAACCCACACCAGCCACCCATCCTCTGGTAGACCTACCCGAAGCCATTCAGGATAAAGTGGTCTATGCCCCACATCTGGGCGGCATTACCAGCAGTGCCTTCACACGGGCACACACCAATATGTTTACCTCTGTCTACCATATGATGCAGGGGGAACGCCCTGCCAATGTAGTCAATGGTCTGTAAACACACAAAACCAGCTCTCCTGTTTTGGGAGAACTGGTTTTGTTTTCAGGAATTCTCTGCATAGCGGGACAAAAACTGACGGGTACGCTCCTCTTGTGGATGCTCAATCACCTGTCTTGCGGCTCCACGCTCCACAATCACGCCACCATCCATAAAGAGAACCTGGTCTGCCACATCACGGGCAAACGCCATCTCATGGGTGACAATAATCATGGTGGTTTTCTGCTGGGCTAACCCACGAATGACTTTCAAAACCTCCCCTGTCAACTCAGGGTCAAGGGCAGACGTTGGTTCATCAAAACAGAGAATATCTGGCTGCATTGCCAGTGCCCGTGCGATTGCCACTCTCTGTTGCTGACCACCAGAGAGCTGATGTGGGTAGTGGTTTTCTCTCTGGGCAAGTCCCATCTGTTCCAGCAGTTTCCTTCCCTCCTGCTGGATTTCCTCTAAAATCTGTTTTTTATTCTGTTTATAGTCCTTGCGCTCCTGTGCCAATAGCTCTTTTGCAAGGGTCACATTTTTTAGAGCGGTATATTGTGGAAACAGGTTGAAGGATTGAAATACCATACCAAAGTGCAGTCTCTTTTTCCGCACTTCGCTTTCCCGCTGGGTGGCAGGGTCATCTGCATCAAACAGGGTTTCCCCTTTCACCAGAATCTTCCCCTGATTTGGGGTCTCCAGAAAGTTGAGACACCGCAACAGGGTGGTTTTTCCGCTGCCAGAGGAACCAATAATGGCTAAAGACTGCCCCTCCTGTAAATCAAAGCTGATATTCTCCAATACTCTGGTGGAACCAAAGTGCTTTTCCAGATTTTGTACTTGTAACATTGCCATATCAGTTCCCCCTTATCGGAAATAGCTCAGTTTCTTTTCAATCCAACCAAACAGCAGTGTTAAAAGACCGCTGAAAATGAGATAATAAACACCGGTGAAAAACAGCGGCCACAAAAGACCAGAATACCCATGAGAGGTTTTCAGAAAGGCATAGCCTGCCCAGATGATTTCCTGCATGGAGATAATACGAGTGATAGAGGTATCTTTTACCAATGTAATGATTTCATTTGACATAGGCGGCACAATGCGCTTTACCATCTGCAACAATGTAATATGGAAGAAAATCTGGCGTTTCGTCATGCCCAGTACCTGACCTGCCTCCTGCTGTCCCACAGGAACACCCTGCACACCGCCCCGGTAGATTTCAGAGAAATAACAGGCGTAGTTGATGATAAATGCTACACAGGCAGCCATAAACCGCCCATCCTCACCACTGGGCCATGGGCTGGCATCCAACAGCTTTCCCGGAATATAAAAAATAATAATCAGTTGCAGCATCAAAGGAGTGCCACGAATAATCCATACCACGGTTCTGGTCAGCCATCTGAGAGGGGTAAACCCACAGATGGAGCCAAACATCACCACAAGCCCCAACGGCAACGCACCCAGCAAGGTGACACCAAAGAGTTTCAGCGTCTGCAAGAATCCCTCATTCAGTGCCCCGATTACGGTCAAAAACATGCAAAACCCACCTTTTTACTTCCACAATTCTCTCGCCCCGTGTTGACAAAACGCAGAGGGAGAGCCTTCCCCCTCTGCGTTTTCACCATTCTCTTATTGTTCCAGCAGTCTGTCTGCAATGTTGTACTGCTCAGCGATGGTCTGCATGGTACCATCTGCATACTTTTCTGCAAAGAATATATTCAGCTCCGCAGCCAAATCAGAACCTTTGCGGAAGCCCACACCATATTCTTCACTGTTCAGCCCAACGGTGGGAGCAAGGTCCGCATAGCTGGTTCCCTCTCCTGTCATGGCGGCAGCCATCAGGAAGTCAATGATTGCTGCGTCAGCAGTACCGGAAGACACCTCCAACAGTGCGGTAGCCTGGTCTCCAACCTCTGTATAGGTCAGCCCGTTTGTATCCGCCTGCTCCTTACCAGCAGAACCAATTTCCACTGCAAATGTCAGGTCTTTCAAGCTCTCTACTGTTTGATAGTCAGCCGCCTTGTCCGCAGGCACCACAGCTACCTGTGCATTGCTGAAATAGGGGTTGGAGCACTCCATAGATGCCTTCACATCGTCGGTCAAGGTCATGCCATTCCACACCACATCAATGGTTTTGCCGTCCAGCTCCATCACCTTGCTGTCCCAGTCAATGGGCTGGAATACCACTTCCACTCCCAGATACTCTGCAAATGCAGTTGCCAAATCAGCATCAAAACCAATCCAGTTTCCGTTCTCGTCCTGATAGTCCATAGGGGCAAATTCCGTCATGCCCACAACCAGAGTGCCCTTATCCTTTACATACTGCATATCACTCTCGGTCTGAGTGGAAGAAGCTGCGCTGGATACACTGGAAGAAGTGTTGCCACTGGAAGCAGCATCTCCACTGGAAGATGTGCTGCCAGAAACGGAAGAACTTCCACCAGTACCGCCGGAGCAGGCAGTCAGTCCCAGAGCCATGGTCAATGCAAGAGCCAGTGCTGTATTCTTTTTCAGATTCATTTCAATCTCCTCCAAATCAACTAGAATGAAGTTTGTGTTCCTCTTTACACTTTCGCATTTTAGCACGCTAATGAGCTGTTGTAAAGGATTTTTTGCAGGATTCCAGTTACTTTATACATTTTTACAGATTGCATCCATTCTCTTTTCTGATTTTTATGAAATATTACCGTCATTTCTCAATGTGGCATGATTTCTTTGGGTACAACACAATGGAATGAGACATCCAACCCTGTTCCAATCATATAGAACTTCCCCTTTTTATATATCAGTATCTCATCAAAAAATCTACCGCATTTTGTTCAGGAAAAAATTGCTTACATATAACTTTAAAATTCGCACATCATAGCTGTGGAGATTCCATCCGAGAATCATCCAAACAAAAATTTGAATTTGAAGGAGAGAAATGATTATGTCTAACAGTTCTAACAGCAGTAACAAGTTGGTTGTGCCCAATGCCCGTGCCGCTATGGATAAGTTCAAGATGGAGGCTGCCAGCGAGGTTGGCGTGGATCTGAAGGAAGGCTATAACGGCGATTTGACTTCCCGTCAGGCTGGCTCTATCGGCGGTCAGATGGTGAAAAAGATGATTGAGGCTTACGAGAACAACCTGAAGTAAGTTTCTTCATTCAAGCCATTTCGGTAAAAAGGGATTCTGTCTCATGGATTTGTGTATGGAAACAGACAGCCGTCTGTTCAAAGGGGTACACTGTTCCATTGGAGGCAGAATCCCTTCTTTTTATAGAATAAAAGTAGTACATCCTCCCTTGACTTGCAGAAAAAAAGCCCATATGATACCAATAGAAGTTGAGAGATTGGGGGAATGTGCGGTGTATGAGTATAAACGGTGTGTGTTATTGGCAGATGATGAAGCCAGAATTGTGCGTGCCTTGAAGGATTTGCTCACTGCCAATGGGTTTTATGTGTTCACCGCTTTGGATGGGCAGGAGCATACTGGGGAACCGCTCAACCCCCGTCCATACGTGTTCACCGCTTTGGATGGGCAGGAGGCACTAGAGGTGTTTGAACAGCACAGTGAACAGATTGATTTGGTATTGTTGGATGTGATGATGCCAAAACTGGATGGCTTTGGGGTACTGCGGGAGCTGAAAACCCTTGCCCCAAACTACCTGTGATGATGCTCACCGCCCGTGGTGGAGAGTATGACGAGTTGCAGGGGTTGCAGGGCGGTGCAGATGACTATATTGCAAAGCCCTTCTCTACCCCTGTTTTATTGGCTAGAATGGAATCTGTCCTGCGGCGGTCAGGGCTGGAGAAGGTAGAGACCATTGAACTGGGCGGGATTGTACTCACACCAGAACAGCAAAAGGTGGAAGTAGACAGAAAACCACTGGAACTGACCAGAAGGGAATTTGCTCTGCTCCATTTTTTCATGAGCCATGCAGGGATTTTGCTCTCACGCAGTAAATTATTAGAACAGGTGTGGGGCTATGATTTTGAGGGAGATGAACGGACCGTGGACACCCATGTGAAAAATCTTCGGGTCAAGTTGGGGGAAAAATCGGTCTACCTTCATACTGTCTACCGTATGGGCTATAAATTTGAGGTTGTGCCATGAAACGCAATTTCAGTTTACGGGTTCGATTGTTTGCCCTGCCTGCTGTGGTGCTGGCTCTGGTGGTGGCAGGGCAGCTTTTGTTTGGTGCCTTTTTTGCCCGCTCCTATTTGATTGAGGGAAAAAACATCAAATTGAGGCACTATTTACTCAAATTACAGAGAACTATACTGATGACCCCCGACAACTCTATACCCTGCTGCGCAGTGGTGAGGATATAGATAATATCCGTGTGACCATCTGGAGTGGAGATGGTATCATCTACACCAGCCGCCCTATGGACGGTGTGGCAGTGCCTCCCATTCCCACCCAAACGCTGCAATTTTCCAGAGAGCCATCTGCCACAGAATTTCATGGACGCAATCCACAGGAATCTGTGTTGTGTCTGGCTGGACTGGTGGATACACAAACTGGCATACGGTATGTGGTACTGTGGACGATGGTAGAGGCTGTGGAGCACAGTGTACAGTTGTGGAATCAGGTGTCTTTGTATATTGTGGCAATGGTGCTGGCAGCTGGTTTAATTGTCAGTGTGTGGATGGCACGGAGTATTTCCAAGCCCATTGAGCAAATTCAAAAGGTATCGAGACAGATGGCACAGCTGGATTTTTCCACCAAGGCGGAGGAACAGACCGGCGTGCAGGAACTGTCTGAACTGGCAGTCAGTGTCAACCAGATGGCAGACCATCTGGAAGCCTCCATTCAACAGCTTCAAGCAGATGTGGACCGGCAAAAAAAGTTAGAGCAGATGCGGCGGGAATTTGTTGCCAATGTGTCTCATGAGATGAAAACCCCCCTGTGTCTTTTACAGATGTATGCAGAAAATCTAAAATACAATGTAGAAGGGATTGACCGGGAGGAATACTGTTCCATCATTATAGATGAGGTGGAGCGTTTGAACGAACTGGTGGCAGGAATGTTGGAGCTGTCTACTGTGGAAAATGATTTGGCAGACATGGCACACACACCCATTGAACTTGGGGAACTGGTGCAGCATGTACTCACACGGATGGCACCTGTATTATCCCATTGTCAGGTGATACGCAATTTTCAGGGGGCATTTCCCATTTTAGGCGATCAGAAGTATTTGGAAATGGCAGTGGGCAATTTCTTGAGCAATGCAGCCACCCACACAAAAGAAGGCGGGCAAGTGAGGGTATCTTTAAAGGAACAGGAAAACTGGATTGTACTGACTGTGGAAAACCAGGGTGAGCAAATTCCAGAGGAGCGTATGAACCGGCTGTGGGACAGTTTCTATAAGGTGGACCAATCCCGTGTACGCACTGGGGAGACCCATGCAGGGCTTGGGCTTGCCATTGTCAAACAGGTGGTACAGCGACATGGTGGAAGCTGTCAAGTATGCAATCTTTCTGACGGCGTGGCGTTTTCCTTTCAGATTCCAAAGGACAACACTTCAAAATTTATTTAAAGTCACACCACAACTTCATCACAATCTGGAGATAGCATACCATACGGGAAGGGCAGTACCTTCCCGTATTTTGATTGTTCGGGAGGCTCGCCCATGAATACCATTGCCACAGTCACCGCTCCAGAGGGGCAAACAAAGAATACAAAAAAATGGCGCATCAAAAAACCATCACCAGCCAAACTTGTTCTGGCGATTGTGCTATTGGGAGTTTGTATTGGTGCTTGTGTTGGTGTGTACCAGCTCTTTTTTACAGAGGAAGAAAAAATTGCCCTGACAGGTACCACCACCTATGGTTCCCTCAATGAAACCATCGAGGGCTCTGGCACCACCACACCAGCCGATTCCGCTACTTACACCCTGTCTGGCACTGTGATGGATTGGTGTGTGGAAGCTGGTGACACAGTAGAAGTGGGGGATTTACTCTATGTGTTAGATTCTTCTGAAGCAGAAGATGAAATTCTAGAGTATGAAATTGAGCTGGAAGATTTATATGAACAGTTGGCTGACTTACAGGAGAATATTGCCAACCAGCAAATCACCGCAGACTTTTCTGGACGGATTGAAGCAGTACAGGGAGAAGTGGGACAACAGGTGCAGGGCGGTGCAGTGCTTGCCAACCTGATTGATGACAGTGTGATGACCGCGACCCTCTATTTCAGTTATCAGTATCAAGATGTGATTTCCAAGGGGATGGAAGTCTCTGTCTCTGTACCAGACCAGCAACTATCTCTCACTGGAACCGTATCTGACATTCAGTATGTGGACTATCACACCCCAGAGGGAATGCAGTGCTTTGGGGTGACTGTACAGGT
>CALWON010000060.1 GCA_944383165.1 uncultured Oscillospiraceae bacterium | reverse complement strand
AAGGCATCTCTGGCAACCGAGTCCTTCCTGTCTGCTGCCTCCTTCCAGGAGACCACAAAGGTTCTGACAGAGGCTGCCATTAAGGGTAAGGTTGACCACCTGCTGGGTCTGAAGGAAAATGTCATCATCGGTAAACTGATTCCTGCCGGCTCTGGTCTGGCTCAATACCGCAAGTTTGATAGTATTGATGAGGAAGGAAATCTGCTTCAGGAGCAGAACGACGATGAACTTCTGACCATGATGGAAGATGAAATGCAGGAGTTAAAGGACGAGTCCCTCTTTGAGGAGCTGGGAATCGTTTTAGAAGAAAACGAGGATACACAGCCAGATCCCACGGAGTTGGTATAATCCTTTCATAGATGAGCAGAGGACCCGTTTGGGTCCTCTGTTTTTCGCTTTCCATGCAAAAATAGAATTTTACATATGAATGATACAAATAATAAAGCGGATTTTTAACAGAATCTGTATGAAGTCACAAAAAATATACAAATAGACAAAAGAAATCAAAGAAAAATACGGTCTTTTTGTAAATTGACACAAAATGGGAACGGGATTAAAATAAAAAAAACGAAAGGGGATGGCAGTATGGTACAAGATGTTTTAGCAGTGGCAGGTATGCTGGTCACATTGGTAGGAATGATGTGGGTGTTTCAGCTAGATGGGAAAAAGAAACATGTTTAAATGGAATCTAAGTGCAGAACACTGAGGCAATCCAAAAGAAGATGGATTGCCTCAGTGTTCTGCATTTAGGACATAAAAGAAAGGTATTGTAACAGGGGAAGGTCAATAGAAATCAATAAAAATGTAGGAACAATGAATATTATAAATTCAGAGAATGTGCAAATAAAACGCAAAATAAGCCAACTATCCCCTGTTGACCTCAAAATATTCCGAAAAAACAGGGCAAAAATGGAAAAAGGACAGGGAGCAAATGTGGATAAAGTAAATTTTTATTCATATTACTAGGGTTTTACCTAGAAAGAAAAAGAATAATTATGCAAAAAGGTACTTGCATTCTCTGTAAGAGAGTGGTAGACTATTCCCACTGAGATTGAGAAACCATTAGATAAGCTCAAGTGAACGTGGGAGGAAATGAAACATGGCTGACATTAAGAAAGTAGTACTCGCCTATTCTGGCGGTTTGGACACATCCATTATTATTCCCTGGCTGAAGGAGAATTACAACAATCCTGAGGTCATTGCAGTTTCCGCTGACGTGGGTCAGGGAGATGAACTGGATGGACTGGAGGAGAAGGCCATCAAAACAGGGGCCTCTAAGCTGTACATTGAGGACCTGACCGATGAGATGGTAGATGAGGTCATTATTCCATCCATGATGATGGGTGCAAAGTATGAGGAGTATCTGCTGGGTACTGCCTTTGCCCGTCCTGTGATTGCAAAGCGTCTGGTGGAGATTGCACAAAAGGAAGGTGCAGATGCCATCTGTCACGGCTGCACCGGTAAGGGCAACGACCAGGTTCGTTTTGAATTGGCAATTAAGCGGTTTGCTCCTGAGATGAAGATTATTGCTCCTTGGAGAGAGTGGGACATTAAGGGACGTGATGAGGAAATTGACTATGCTGAAGCACACAATATCCCCCTGAAAATTTCCCGTGAGACAAATTACTCCAAGGATAAGAATCTGTGGCACTTGAGCCATGAGGGTCTGGATTTGGAGGACCCTGCCAACGAGCCTATGTATGACAAGCCTGGCTTCCTGGAGATGGGTGTCTCTCCTGCTATGGCTCCTGATGCTGCCACTTATGTGACACTGGACTTTGAGAAGGGCTGGCCTGTTGCCATTGATGGCGAGAAGATGAAGGCAAGCGACATCATCCGTAAACTGAATAAGCTGGGTGGCGAGAATGGCATTGGTCTGCTGGACATTGTGGAGAACCGTCTGGTGGGCATGAAAGACCGTGGTGTCTATGAGACTCCCGGTGGAACCATCCTCTATAAGGCACATGAGGTGCTGGAGATGATTACACTGGACAAGGATACCAAGCACATGAAGCAGAAGCTGGCTGTGGATTTTGCAGACCTGGTTTACAATGGCAAGTGGTTCACCCCTCTGCGTGAGGCATTGCAGGCATTTGCAGTGGATACACAAAAGCATGTGACTGGCACAGTGAAACTCAAGCTGTACAAGGGCAACATCATTACTTCCAGTGTTACTTCTCCTGATACTCTGTATTCTGAAGACTTGGTGACATTTGAGGAGAGTGACTACAATCAGGATGATGCCACTGGCTTTATCAATCTGTGGGGTCTGCCCGACACAGTACAGGCACTGAGAGAGCAAGGCAAGCTGAAATAAAACAACTAAAATGAGACGGGAGGTAGGAGATGGATTCCAAAGGAATCCCCTATCTCCTGTCTTTTGAAAAGTGAGGATTTTGAGTATGAAGTTATGGGCTGGGCGGTTTCAGAAGGAGACCGATACACTGGTAAACGATTTTAATTCATCCATTCAATTTGATGCACGTCTCTATAAACAGGATATTACTGGTTCCATTGCACATGCCAAAATGCTGGGACAGCAGGGTATTATTGAACAGCATGAGGTGGAGCAAATTGTAGCAGGATTGCAGGCAATTCTTGCTGATATTGAGGCAGGTCAGGTGGAGTTCTCCGTTGACAATGAGGACATCCATATGAATATCGAAACCCTGTTAACCCAGAGAATTGGGGATGCAGGCAAGCGGCTGCACACTGCCCGTTCCCGTAATGACCAGGTGGCAGTGGATACCAGACTGTATACCAAAGAGGAAATTCCTGTGATTATCTCTATGGTGGTAGAGCTGGAAAAGGTGCTGATTGAGCAGGCAAAAGAGCATATGGACACCGTTATGCCTGGTTATACCCATTTACAGCGTGCACAGCCCACCACATTTGCCCACTATATGATGGCATATGCCAACATGTTCAAGCGTGATATTACCCGTCTGGAGGACTGTCTGGAGCGTCTGGATGAGTGCCCTCTGGGTGCTGGTGCGCTTGCCACTACCACTTATCCCATTGACCGTTTCCAGACAGCACAGGCACTGGGATTCAAAAAGCCAACAGACAACTCTATGGACTCTGTTTCTGACCGTGACTATGCCATTGAGCTGCTCAGTTGTCTGTCTATCATGATGATGCACCTGTCCCGTTTTTCTGAGGAGATTATTTTCTGGTGTTCCTGGGAGTGTAAGTTTGTCGATTTGGATGATGCCTATTCCACTGGTTCCTCCATCATGCCTCAGAAGAAAAATCCAGATGTGGCAGAGCTGGTTCGTGGCAAAACTGGTCGTGTGTATGGCTCTCTGATGACCCTGTTGACCATTATGAAAGGGCTGCCCCTTGCCTACAACAAGGATATGCAAGAGGACAAAGAGGCATTGTTTGATGCCATTGATACAGTAGAACAGTGTCTGCCTGTGTTTGCTGCTATGGTGCGTACCCTGTCTGTACGCCGCCACAATATGGAGAGAGCAGCGGCAGGTGGCTTTATCAATGCCACTGACTGTGCCGATTATCTGGTGAAGAAAGGAATGCCCTTCCGTGAGGCTTATATGATTGTAGGTCGCCTGGTCAACCTGTGCATTAAAAACCATGAGACACTGGATACCCTGACTTTGCGTGATTTTAGAGCCATTTCCGACCTGTTTGATGAAGGGGTCTATGAGGCGATGGCACTGAAAAACTGTGTGAATGGGCGCAAGGTCTATGGTGGACCATCCAAAGAAGCGGTTGCAAAGCAAATTGAACTAATGGAAGCATTTGTGGCAGAACGGACCTAAAAATTGTGGTGTGAGGGGAGCAAGCAAGAGATGAATACATTGGATCGTGGAAAGATTTTGACAGAAGCATTGCCTTATATTCAGCGTTACAATGGAAAAACTGTGGTAATCAACTGTGGCGGCTCCATGATGGATAGCAAAGAGCTGAGAGGTGCAGTGGCTTCTGATGTGATGATGCTGCGACTGGTTGGCATTCAGGTGGTTTTGGTACATGGTATGGGCGTTGAGGTACTGTCTGCTGTAGAACAAAGCGGCGTACCAGTGACATATGAAAATGAAAAGCCCTGTTTGACTGAGGCAGTGGTGGAAAAACTGCAACAACTACTGTGTGGCACAGTCAACAAGAATATGGTGGGAACCCTGAACCAAACCGGCGGTAAGGCAATTGGTCTGTGTGGTGTAGATGGCAGTATGCTCACAGTCAAGGGAGAGCAGTTGAGCAAAGTGGATGTGACCATTTTGCAGGATGCTATGGCTCAGGGCTACACCCCAGTGGTTGCGGCTGTGGCACAGAATGCAGACAATGGGGACATCTGCTGTGTGGATGCAGATACAGTGGCATCTAAGCTGGCTGTGGCACTGAAAGCAGAAAAGCTCATCCAACTGGTGGCCTGTGAAGATTTGATTCGTGACCCAGCTGCACCAGAATCTCCCATTCCTGTGTTGGAACTGTCCCGTGTACCTGCCTTGATTCGCTCTGGTGTAATTCCTGCCAAGCTGGTGACAAAAGCAAATGTCAGTGTGGAGGCAGTCCGTTCCGGCGTCAAGTCTGTGACATTGCTAGATGGCAGTGTACCACACGCCATTTTGCTGGAGCTGCTCTCCGATGAGGGCATTGGTACCATGCTGACCCATTGAGGGAGATAGAGAGGGGAAGATATCATGAAGAAGGATTTGTTGAAGCTGCTGGATTTGACCAAAGAGGATATCCTGAAAATCCTCAATACAGCCGACCAGTTGAAATTTAGCCAGAAAAATGGCATTCCGCATGATAAACTCAAAGGCAAAACACTGGCTATGATTTTTGAGAAGAATTCCACCCGTACCCGTGTGTCCTTTGAAACTGGTATGTATCAACTGGGGGGGCATGCCCTGTTTCTGTCCAGTAAGGAGAGCCAGATTGGACGTGGAGAGCCAACAGAGGATACTGCCCGTGTGTTGCTGCGGTACTGTGATGGTATTATGATTCGTACCTTTGACCAGGAGGAAGTGGAGACACTGGCTGCCCACTGCAATATTCCTGTCATCAATGGTCTGACTGATTTCTGTCATCCCTGCCAGGTACTGGCTGATTTGATGACCGTGCGGGAGCATAAGGCAGAGCTGGAAGGGCTGAAGATGTGCTATATTGGCGATGGAAACAATATGGCAAACTCCCTGATTGTGGGTGGTTTAAAAGTGGGAATGGAAGTGGCTGTGGCATGCCCAGAGGGCTATGACCCCCATCCAGATGTGTTAGACTTTGCAAAGAGTGACCCCAGCTTTAAATTTACCCTGTGTCGTGACCCAAAAGATGCAGCAGTGGGGGCTGATGTGGTCTTTACCGATGTATGGGCATCTATGGGACAGGAGGAAGAAAAGGCAATCCGTGAAAAAGCCTTTGTGGGCTATCAGGTGAACGCAGAGCTGATGGCACTGACCAATGAGGGCTGTATGGTGCAGCACTGTCTGCCTGCCCACCGTGGAGAGGAAATCACCGCAGATGTGTTTGAGCAGCATGCGGAGGAGATTTTTGACGAGGCAGAAAACCGCCTCCATGCTCAGAAAGCAGTGATGTACCTGCTGATGGGTGGAGAGGACGCATAACAGAAGGTCTAAAAACATCCAATTGACAGAAAAAACTCCAACAGAAAGGAAGAGGGTCCATTCTGTTGGAGTTTTTATCATACTTTGATAAAAGGCATATCCTATTTTTGGTGGCAGGAATGCTTACCCTTTCATAGATGGGTGATGTTCAAACCATTTTTTGCAATATTCTGACAGGGATGGGATCATTCCTTTGATGTTTACAGAACTGGTGTTGAGGCACAAGTCATAGCCCCGCATATCGCCCCATTCATAGGTTGAGAGCATATTGTGGTTTTTTGCACGCTGCTTATCCACTTGACGGATTTTTTTCTCATATTCCCCATCGGTTTGCGTAGTTGCCCCAGTCTCCCTCTGGCGGCAACGGCGGATTTTTGAGGGCATATCGGCATAGACGAAGATTCTCAATGGATTGTATTCTTCCAGTATGACATTTGCACTTCTGCCAACAATGACACAATTTTCATTGACAGCAATTTTTTTCATCATCTTTGTTAGATTTGCCAGCAAAGAGGGATTGGAGAGGTATGGCAGGATGGAAAAGGTCCGACCAAACAAGATGGGATATTGCTGTATCAGTGGACCTTCTTCCAATACCTTGTCAAGGTAGTTTGCATCCAGTTGTGTTTTTTTCGCTAAAATGGTTAAGATTTCACGGTCATAATAGGTGTATCCCAACGCATCTGCCAGCCGTTTTCCAATCTCACGTCCACCGCTTCCAAATTCCCTGCTAATTGTGATAATATTCATGTTACAAACCTCCCTCATTTGCAGTTTGGAAAATGAAATTCTGGTAAGAATAGTGTACTATGAATTCAACATCATATCAAGGTTCTATTTCAAAAAGATTGCTTGATTGGCTCTGATCGGTATGGTTTAGGAAACAAATAGAATGGATTACTCCACAAATTGCCCTTTACAGAAGGGATGAGAAGTGATAAGATGAAAGTTAGTGGTAGAATCACAGAATGGATAAACAAAGGAGGAGTTTGAATGTTCTGGGTGAAAATTCTTCTGATTGCTGTGGTTGTCTGTGCAGCACTGTGGATAGAAGCCACGCGTGGTCGCAGATACCATCCAAATTGGGAGCGGTTTTGTACTTATCAATATGCTCATAGAGGACTGCACAACGCAGCCAGACAAATCCCTGAAAATTCTATGGCAGCCTTTCGCCTGGCAAAAGAGCAAGGATACGGGATTGAATTGGATGTCCATTTGACAGCGGATGGAAACCTGGCTGTCATCCATGACAAAAGCCTCAAACGGACTGCTGGTGTAGATGTGGAGATCTCTCAGCTCACAGTGGCTGAGTTGAAGCAATATGAATTAGAGGGGACACAGGAGAAAATTCCTCTGTTGGAAGAAGTGGCAGAGCTGTTCCAAAACGGTCCCCCTCTGCTGGTAGAGTTAAAGGCAGATTACTTTGATGTAAGAGAACTGGTGGCAAAAACCGTCCATACATTGGACCAGTATCAAGTGAACTACTGTATTGAGTCATTCCATCCAGGGGTGTTGCGCTGGCTGATGCGCCACCGCCCTGATATTTGCAGAGGGCAGCTCTCACAGGATTTTTGCAGGGAGCGGGGAGAATTGAAGTTCTGGCAGGCATTTTGTATGACAACATTGGTGCCGAACTGTCTCACAAGGCCAGACTTTATCTCCTTCCACCATAAGCATCGGTGGGTACCCGCTGTATGGCTGTGCCGGTGGCTGCATGGGTTGCCCATTTTCTGTTGGACGGTCAAGGACCCACAGGAGATGAAAAAGCTGGAGAAAAAGGGCTATCTGATCATTTTTGAGGGATTTGTCCCAAACCTGGAATATCAAAAAGTGAGCTGATGAAAAAGCCTGATGGTGCAGCCATCAGGCTTTTTGACGTCTTTTGGGAAGGGAACGGCTGCGTGGTTCTTGGGAAACCAGGATCACATCATCGCCAAAACGTTGGATGCTCTCCCATACAATATAGCGTGGTTCCTCACGACCCAGCAAGCCAAACAGCCGCCGTTTTCCTGGAATGACTAAGGCGTTTACCTGTCCTGTTTCTAAGTTCAGTTCCAAATCCTCCACAAAACCAAATCGGTTGCCTGTTTGGATGTCAATCACCTCTTTCCAGCGTAGCTGTGCCAGATTGGTTTTCATGTCATCACCCCATAGTCAATTTATGTATGTGGTTGTGACAATAGAAGAAAAATGCCCTGTTCCAGATGGGAACAGGACATTTTTGGTTAGGATTGGGATAATAACTGTTCTGAGACAAGAAAATCATGTGCCACTGTGTCCACATTCTCGCCCAGCACATCTACACGATAGGTCAATTCACTCATCCTTTCATCGGTAAACCGATTGTTAAGCAGAGAAAGAGTGTCTTTCAAATCGGGGGCTACATCTGCAAACCGTTCAAAGATGTCGTTGCGTACCAAAATGGTACCATAGTAGTCTGGGAAGAAATGCTGGTCATCCTTTAAGATGGTCAAATTGGCGCGTTTATTGAGACCATCTGTGGCATACACAACCATTACTTCATAGGCTCCCTGCTCCACAGCAGTGTATTTCATCATAATATCCACATGGATTGCCTGTTTGAAGTTTAACCCATAAAATTCCACAAAAGGACCATACTTCATACTGCCTGCATCGGTAAAGAAATCCTGTTCTGCACCAAACCGCAACTCATTGGCAATGGGAATCAGGTCACTGATTGTCTCAGGGTGGTAGGTATCCATCACCTGCTGCGTGACACCAATGGCATAGGTATTATTGACCCCAATCTGCCCCAGCATTTGTGCATCATAGATTTCATTCATTTTTTCATTCACAAAATCATAGAGCGTCTGACCCTCTGGAATATCTGTGGTGTCCAATCCCATGATGGTGGTCAAAAGAGTACCATCCCAAGTATACATCAAGTCACAGGAATGATTGTCCCCCACCATAGCATTGAAGTTGTTGGTAGCAGTCATCTCATCTTTGATGGTAACTGGCAGACCGTGGCGATCCTCCACCAGTTGTTTGATCATACTATTGACCAGCTGTACCTCGGAGAACTGTCCTTGATAGAGCACTAAGCCTTCTGATTTTTGGGGCATAAAGGCAACCACGCAGAGGCAGAAGGCAAGAACACAGGAAACAGCCCCTGCAATATGGGCGGTGAGACGTTGGGCATGGGTGCGCTGGCTGGTACGGCTGTTGAGATAGCGTTCTGCAAAGCCCATCAGCAGGTCCAACACCAGCGCCATTGCCATCAGGACAGCGGTACCACCCAGAATTGCCTCCATATCCATCTGACGAATACCAGTATTCAGAACACTGCCAAGACCACCACCGCCTACAAACGCGGCAAAAACAGCAGTACCAATGGCGTTGACCGTGGCAATACGAATACCAGTGAAGATGATAGGGGCAGCCAGTGGGATTTCTACATGGATGAGGCGGTACAATTTTGTCATGCCCATCCCTTTTCCCGCTTCAATCAGATATTCAGGAACCTGATCAAGCCCAAGGCAGGTATTTCGCACAATGGGAAGCAGGGAGTAGAGGGCAAGTCCAACAATCACAGTGGGTTTTCCAGCCCCCATAAATACCATGATAATACCCAAAAGAGCCAGTGCAGGGGTAGTTTGAATCAGGTCTACCACACGCAACACAATACGGCGGGTATTGGGATAAAAGTAGCACAAAACCCCCAATGGAACACCAAACAAAATGGCAAAAACCAGAGCGGCAACCACAAGGGCAAGATGCCCTATGATCATAGAAACTGTCATCATTTTGTGCTCCCCCTTTTCCGTAATCCCTTAGGGACAGTGTAAGTTTGCAATAAATCTACCAGGGAACCAAGCACAAAAGCCAGCACTGCGGCAGGAATAGCACCCAAAAGAATCAGACCATTGTCATTGGCACTGATGCCAGCATAGATAAATTCACCCAGACCGCCCTGTCCAATCATAGAAGCCAATACAGCCCAGCTTACAGTATAAACTGTAGACATGCGCAACCCACCAATGATGGTTGGCAGAGCCAGTGGAAGTTCTACACGAAACAGCTGTTGCGTTTGGCTCATACCGCACCCTTTGGCAGCCTCAATGTATTGGGGATTGACAGAGATTAAGCCAGCATATGTATTTTTGAGAATGGGAAATGTAGCATAAATACCCAAGGCTACCAGAACAGTGATGGCTTCCATTCCCCAGATTAACAGCAACAGACCGATGAACACGATACCGGGTACGGTATTAAAAACGGAAAGGATGGGAAGCACAACATTGGAGAGTTTGGGTTTTCTGGACAGCAGAATTCCCAAGGTGACACCCAGCACAAGACCAATGACCACAGAGCTCAAAGTAAAAAACAGATGCACAGCCAGCGCATGAGGTAAATCATGAATACCCAAAATTCCTCACCCCCAAAGCTGCTCTGCCATAGCAGAGGCCATACTGGTTTTGGTGATGATACCCTGTAC
>CALWON010000059.1 GCA_944383165.1 uncultured Oscillospiraceae bacterium | reverse complement strand
GCAATGGTGGCTGTTCTGCGTCCCACTTGTTCCTTGTCCTCCGTCTCATAAGAGACAATCAGCACAAACACACCAAAAGAAAAGAGAACTTTGGTAAATTCATAAATGGCAAATTTGCCTGACACTGCATAGAGGGTAGAAATCCCCTGCATAATGACCCATGCGGTTACTGCTACCATAGGTAATGTAAACCGCTCGCGAATATCCGGTACGCGCAAGGCAAGGGTCCCTCCTGCCAACAAGGTTGCCACAAAAGCGAGTAGTTTGATATGGGTATTGGTGGTGAGACACAGCAACAGGAAGCATACAACCCCCAATGCTGCCATTATCCCCAGCTGTTTTCCACTAATACTGTCAGGTATCAGGTTTTTTCCGTCCCCATGAGAGGGTACGGGGTTTGGATTGGACATGGCACTTCCTCCCAAGTTGTTTGGTTTTGCTTCCCTTCAAACAGTTGGGAAGCATTGTTGCATTATATCAAGTTTTCTTGCCAGTGTCAATTTTGGAGCAAATAAAAACCCCGCAGAGCTTTCGCTCTGCGGGGAAAGTTGGTTCATTTAGTGAGAATGAATCTCCTAAATTAGTCAACAACACCATTGATATCCAGGTACAGCTTCTCAACAACATTACTATCAGAGGAAGTTCTGACCACATACCAATTACCATAAACGGTGGTGTAGTCGCCAAACATGTTATCCAACTGCTTGCCAGTTACAGTCTTGGACTCCCAAGATGCAGACTTATCAATCATCTGATCCCCAGCCAGCTTTTCAGCTGCTGTCTGACCATAGGTATCTGCATCAGGTCTCATGACAACCACAATCTCAGTATCGCTGGTGACAATGTAACTCTGAGCTGCGCCCATCTTCAAGGAATTGCCAGAAACAGCAAGTATACCATTGATAGCACCATTCTGGAGTACCTGCTTACCACTGCTGCTGAACAGCTTACCATCCTCATAGAAGCCATCCTTATCAGTGCTCAGCTTGTAGTAAACTCCACCAACAGTGAAGTTGTTGACACCATTGCCGTCCTTCACTTCAATAGACTTGACCTCACCATCCATAATGACAGACCATACATCCACTTCCTCATTGTCAGAGGTGTCAATGTAGGTGCTGGTCTTCTTCAGGAAGATGGTCATGCTCTCCTGAGCATTATCCTCAATATTTGCCTTGCGTGCATCCACATAGGCAACCTTTACGTAACCAGTCTCATGATCAACCAAGGCATGAATCTTTACAGTCGCACCTGTAATGGTTGGGAAGTTCTTAACGCCAGTGTATGCAGTAACCTCGTCATCCTCATCCAGAACAACCAGTACAGAGTTCTCGTTACCTAACAGGTCAACATGGGCAGACACCCATCCCTTAGCATTCTCATTCCAAACATGTCCATCACCAGACGCAAAGTCTGCCTGACCACCCTCGATCTTAGTTGTCTCAAGACTCTGCTCATCCACATACTTGGCATCCTGTGCCTCAAATAGATTGTACTGGCTACTGCTATTCACACTATACGCATACCAACCATTAGTGATGGTATAACCATTGCTATCCTTAGCAGTAGTGGTATTCACATAAGAAATCTTATTGTTCTCATACTGGTTGAGAGTAATCTCCTTCACAGTGCCATCAGAGAAGTATGCCAGTGCAATCACATTGGTATTAGAGAAGTTGCTGGTAGTGTCAAACTCAGCAATGTACACATAGTTACCCAGAGATACAGCTGCACTGTCAACATACAGCACATAGCCGTTGTTATCAACAACGATGGAAGCAGTATCGCCTACACGGTACTCAGTACCAGCACTGTCCTTCACAGCTACACCACTTGCAGTAGAAGCACCCTCAATCTTGGAAGCATACTCATACTTGGTGCCATCCAGAGTAACATAAGAACCCTTGGAGTAAGCATCCACCTTGCCAGTTACAACCTTAGCAGCCTCAACGCTGGCAACAGTCTTACCGTTGTCACCCACAGTGTAGAGGATGTAGTCGCCTTCCTTAAAGTTCTTAATGTTCTCAAACTCATCATCGCTCAGCTGAGTAACAGTGACCTTGCCGTCTGCATTCATCATGCTAGGATCAGTCAGAACCTCAACATTGATAATGCCCTTATCAGCATTATAGTCGTTAGTTGCCTTCATCAGGTAGGTGTTGATGTAGACAATGTCCACATTTCCATCACCATCGAGATAAACCTCTGTACGAACGCCATTGCCAGCTACAGCATTGGTGTAGGAAACACCAGCCGCACCGCTGTTGTTGCGCTCAAACAGGTCAGCATCACGCTGAACACGCTCACCATTGTTAATGGCATTCAGAATATCCCCATCAGGAGCGAAATCAACATCTACACCATTGGCGTAGACACTCAGCCGAGGTCTGCTATAGTAAGACAATCTGTCAATGTTAGTCTTGCCAATCAGGTTGTACAACTCATCCTTGCTCACCTTTTTGTCATAGCTTGCCAGAGGAGTCTCAGTGTAGGTTCCAACCATATCCAGCTTATACTTCCACTCGGTAGCAGGACGGCCATAGGTATCACGAACTCCAGTAAAGCGCTTCAGGTCACCCTCGTACAACTCTTCGCCCAGTTCCAAAGTCCGACCGGTAGCGTTGTCAATACCAGTTGCGTACTTGTCACCATCAATGGCATAGTACTTGGGATCGGAAGATGCACCGCCAGCAGCAGAGGAACCACCCTTGGTGTCAACACGGTAGTAATACTTGGTGTTACCCAAAGTAATAGAAGTATTACCAGTGTCCACATTAATATTGTTGTTCTCTGCATCCACCAGAGTGGAACACAGAGTATTCAGCACCAGCTGAGCCACATCGTTACGGGTCATAGCCTCACGCACGCCAGCCTCAACACCGTCAAACAGGTTGATGCGGGTACCCACCTGAGTGGTAGCCAGCAGCCAGTCAGAACCAAAGTCGGACTGATACTGGAAGTAGCCCAGAGCCTTCATCAGCATCAGAGCAGCCTGACCAGCAGTCACAGTGTCGTTACCACCGAAGGTAGTAGCACTGGTACCAGCCACAATGCCGTTGGCATAGCAAGCTGCTACATAGGGCTCTGCCCAAGAGGGCACATCGGTGAAGGGAGATGTTCCCTGATAAGTAGCAACACGGTAGTCCATCAGGTTGGACATAATAACAGCCATCTCGTTACGAGTGACGTTCTGGTCAGGATTGAAGTTTCCACTCTCATCGCCAACCATGATGCCGACAGTCTGCAGCACCTCAATAGCCTCTACGTTATCCTCTGCAGTCACGTCGGTGTAACCAGCAGCACCAGCACTGACCATCAGACCAGAAATCATAGCGGCGGTCATACCCAGACTGAGAACACGCTTTAAGTTTCTCATTGGAATTTCCTCCTTAAATATCGTGGTTTGTCAGTCCTAGTCAAGACTGAGAAACCATATCTAAAACTGTTTCGATGAAGCAGAGTCGCAGCTCAACTCATCGTGGCACTATACTACCAGGTCCCAGAACAAAAGTCAACGGGGTTTTCGCATTTGTAACATAACCGTAACATTGCGTATTTTCCCCTATTTTTCTTCCTTTCCTCCCTGTTTTCTCCATATTTATTAAGATTTCATAAAATGGCAATTTGGATGGTTCTGTTTTCTTGCAATCTCTCCAGATTACAACCAAAAGAGACAAACATTTTGGATTTCATCCTGTCTGATTGTCAATATCCTATCCATTACAATAAGAAATTTCTGAGCAATCCCCAGACCACAAGATACACAACTGCCACAAAAACAAGCCGTTCTCCCTTTGGGTTGAGACAAAAACGACCTCTTTTTATATATTGTATGGCAGCATTCCACAGTGCCCATATGAGGAGTGGGGATAAAAGCAGAAGCCCCGCATTTGCCTGCCATGCCCCTGCAAAATCCAGTTGCAGCAGTGCTAGGCACATTCGGGTAACACCACAACCAGGACACTGTAACCCTGTAATTTTATGAAAAAAACAAGGAATGGCTATGCCAGTATTCCAAATCCAACTGGCATAGCCAAGCCCCAACAGGAAAATAGCCGTTGCTACTCCTATTACATGTTGTACCCTTTTCCTCATACAGTTGGGCTATAATGGTTTACTTCGTTCTGCATCAGTGCCAGTGAGACAATACCCAGCCCAAAGAGATTCAGCAGCAGAAAAACGATAGACAAAGAACCGGTAGGAACTTTGTACTGAATCCGGTTTCTGTCCAGAATGTCTCCCATCTTGTAACCCCAATAGATGAAGTAGATACCGCAGGTGATAAAGGAAAACAGCACCACCATCAAACCAGATGTACCACTATTTGCTGTTACCTCATTGATATCATCATTGAGACAGGCAATCCAGTATAGCCCATAGATTCCACAGGTTACAATACTTAAAACGATGCACAAAGCAACACTGCGTGGTCTTACCATAATAAACTCTCCTTTCTTTGTTCGTCTCAGTATATCCGAAAATGTTCCATAATGCAACTGATTTGTAAAAAAAATACCCCACCATTTGGTGGGGTAAAAATTTGATTTAGTTAGATGCAGTATCAGGGTCGGTATCATCGCCCCACAGCATATTTTTACGCAGCTCTGCACCCACAGTCTCCATCTGGTGCTTTGCCAGTTGGGCACGCTTTGCATTGAAGAAGGTACGACCATTCTTGTTCTCTGCAATCCACTTGCCAGCAAACACGCCGTCCTGAATGTCAGTCAGCACTGCCTTCATGTTCTTCTTGGTCTCCTCATAGGGCAGAATACGGGGACCAGACACATACTCACCATACTCAGCGGTATCAGAAATGGAGTAGTTCATCATTGCTACACCGCCCTTGTTGATGAGGTCAATGATGAGCTTCATCTCATGGATGCACTCAAAGTAAGCATTTTCAGGGGCATAACCTGCCTCAACCAGTGTCTCAAAGCCCAGCTTCATCAGTTCAACGACACCGCCACACAGCACAGCCTGCTCACCAAACAGGTCAGTCTCTGTCTCATCCTGGAAGGTGGTCTCCATCACACCGCCACGGGCACCACCGATACCAGCAGCATAGGCAAGACCCAGCTTGTAGGCATCGCCGGAGGGATTCTGCTCCACAGCAATCAGGCAGGGCACACCCTTACCAGCTACATACTGGCTGCGTACAGTGTGACCAGGACCCTTGGGAGCAATCATGACCACATCCACATCAGCTGGGGGCTGAATCTGCTTGAAGTGGATGTTAAAGCCGTGGGCAAACATCAATACATTGCCAGCTTCCAGATTGGGGGCAATATCCTTCTTATAGACATCAGCCTGTACCTCATCATTGACCAGAATCATAATCAGGTCGCCCCACTTGGCAGCCTCTGCAATGGTCATCACCTTCAGACCTGCCTTCTCTGCATTCTCCCAGTTCTTGGAGCCTGCACGCAGACCCACACACACATCACAGCCAGAATCCTTCAGATTCAGTGCATGAGCATGACCCTGAGAGCCATAGCCAATAATGGCAATTTTCTTGCCATTGAGATAGTTGATATCACAGTCCTTTGCGTAGTACATCTTTGCCATTGGTAATACACTCCTTCAAATTTGTTTCCTTATTTTCTATTCAACTCAGGCAAATGCCTGTTTCATAGACCCATTTACAATACATTCTTACCATAATTGTATTCCTCACGCAGCTTACTTTCATCGTAGATCGAACTGCGCCCTCGCTCAATGGCCAGTGTCCCTGTCTTTGCCATTTCTAAAATCCCAAAATCGCCCAGCAACTTAATCAGTGCCTTAATCTTAGAATGGTCGCCAAAGGCTGCCACAGTCAGGGTTTCACGGCTTACATCAATAATATTTGCCCTAAAAATATTGGCAATCTGAATCACCTCATCTCTGGTGGTGCGATCCACTGCCATTACTTTAATGAGGGCAGTTTCTCTCTGAACAGAGGTATCTTCCTCCAAGATTTTTACCACCTGTACTGGAATCAGCTTCCGGCACTGGGCAGCAATCTGGTTGACCATCAGTTCATCCCCTTTGATGACAATGGTGATTCTGGTCTGTCCGGGGTGGTTGCTTTCACCAGAGACAATAGACTCAATATTATAGCCCTTTCTGGAAAACAGCCGTGCCACCTGACTGAGCACACCTGGAATATCCTGTACCAACAGAGAGAGGGTATAATATTTTTTCTGGGTATCAAATTCTGTCCGTTTCATACCGCTCCCCCTTATTTCAGCAGAAAATCTGTAATATGTGCACCACCGGGTACCATAGGACGCACCATTTCATCCATATCAATGATACAATCAATGACATAGCCACAGCCACAGGTTAACGCTTCCTCCATCGCCTCTTTCATCTCCTGACGATTGGTCACTCGTTTTCCTTTCAATCCATATGCCTCTGCCAGCTTTACAAAATCCGGTGCTCTGTCCAATGTAGTCTGTGAATAGTGTTCCTGATAAATCAGGTGTTGCCACTGGCGCACCATACCCAATGTGCCATTATTAAATACCACTGTAATAATGGGCAGATTGTAATATTGTACCGTAGCCAGCTCGTGACAGTTCATCCGAAAACAGCCATCCCCAGTGGTATGAATCACCACTTTATCAGGGTTGCCCACTTTAGCTCCAATGGCTGCACCCAATCCAAATCCCATGGTCCCAAATCCACCACTGGTCAAAAGCTGCCCAGGGTACTGGAAGTGGAAGTGCTGAATAGACCACATCTGATGCTGTCCCACATCGGTTGCCACAATACTACCATCTGGCACAGCCTGTTCAATAGTATCCAATACTTGACTGGGGGTCAGTTTCTCCTGTTCATCAATCTGTTGGTCTTCCAATAGAGACAAGATTTTCTCTTTCCACTCAGTCCTATCATATTGGGGTAATCGCTGATTTAATTCAGCCAGTACCCGTTTGGCAGAACCAATAATATGGTGGTCTGTTCGCACATTTTTATCTATTTCTGAGCGGTCAATATCAATATGGACAATTTTTGCCTGTTGTGCAAAGGTGGTCGGTTTCAGTGCCACACGGTCTGAAAAGCGGCACCCCACTGCTATGAGTAAATCACAGGTGTTACATGCCACATTGGATGCCTGTGTACCGTGCATACCAATCATACCAGTGGTCAAAGGATGTGCCCCAGGAAATCCACCACCACCCATGACAGTAATGGCAACTGGTGCATCCATCTTTTCTGCAAATTCCCGGAACTGCTCATGGGCTCGTCCACGGACTACACCACCACCACAGATGAGCAGTGGTTTTTCTGCCTGTGCAATCAGCTCTACCAGTGTCTCAATGTCATTGAGGTCTGGTTCTGGTGCTTTCAGCCCATGACTCACTGCCAATTCCCGAATGCTGTCGGTATTGCGGTTTTCTGTCCATGGAATAAACTCATAGTCAATCATCACATTGAGCGCAGTTACATTTTTCAAAAAATCAATGAGAACAGGTCCAGGGCGACCGGTTGCCGCCACTGCGAAGGCTTGCCGCATCACATCTGGAATGGTCTGCGGGTCCCTTACCAAATAGGTTGCCTTTGTAATAGGCATGGCAATACCGGTGATATCCACTTCTTGGAAAGAATCCCGACCCAGAAGTTCCTCACTGACATTGCAGGTGATAAAGACAACTGGGGAAGAATCCATATAAGCGGTGGCAATCCCTGTGGTCAGGTTGGTTGCACCAGGACCAGAAGTGGCAAAACACACCCCCACCTTTCCAGTGGAACGGGCATACCCATCCGCCGCATGGGAGGCTCCCTGTTCGTGGGCGGTCAAAATATGCTTGATCTTATCTTGATAGTGGTATAGCTCATCGTATAAATTTAAAATGGTACCACCAGGATAACCGAAAACAGTATCTACATCCTGTTCCAACAGGCATTCCAAGATTGCCTGTGTTGCTCTTACCTTCATGCCGTCGCCTCACTCCTTGTCTTTCTCACGGACCAACCCGCCATTAGATTTTGCCTCCCCCTTTTTGCAGGGCAATCACACCGGTACGTACTTCCTCTAAAATGGAAAAGGGACGCATGAGGGCTTCAAAGGTCTCGATTCGGTCTGGGGTATCAGACAGTTCCAATGTCATGGAACTGGGAGATATATCATCCACTTTTGCCCCCATAATCTCGCAGATAGTCATAATATCCTGTCTTGTTTTATGATTGGCGTTGACCTTGAGTAAAATCAGTTCACGCCCAATCATGGCAGTTTCCTCCAGGGTTCGCACCTTAATAACCTCAATGAGTTTATTCAGCTGCTTTTCCACCTGCTCCACCACACTGTTGCCACTGTCCACAATAATGGTGATTCTGGAAACGGTGGGGTCATCGGTCACACCTACTGCCAAAGATTCAATGTTGAAGGCACGGCGGGAAAATAAGCCTGTAATGCGGTTCAAAACGCCTGCCTGATTCTCTACCAGTACAGAAATGGTCTGCTTCATCCTCTCCCCTCCTTCAGTCATTGGTACTCACATTTGGGTTCACTTCACAAATCAACAGACAGCTTCCCTGTCTGGACAAAAAGTCATCCAACACTTCATCCAGCTTTGTCTCATCGTTGATATACAAACTGGGAATCTGGTAGGCGGCTGCCAACGCTGCAAAATCAGGGGAGCCATCCAATGCCACACCAAAGGGACCATGATAGGGGGGTACATTTTGAATTTGATGTACAAGTCCCAGTACCTGATTGCGCAACAATACAATTTTAATGTCCAGATTGGCTGCCCGAATAGCAGACAACTCATTCATAGCCATCTGGAAGGAACCATCTCCACAGATGACAATGTTCTGCTTCTCTGGTGCAGCAATCTTTGCCCCAATGGCAGCCGGCAGGGCATATCCCATGGTTCCCAGTCCACCGCTGGTGAGAAAACGACCATTTTTCTGAGGCAGATACTTGCAGGTAAAAATTTGATTTTGTCCAACGTCTACACTGACCACTGCATCATCCTGTAGCTTCTTGCCCAGTGTACGCAACATGGTGCCTGGGAATACATAGCCATCCTGATGGGGGAATGTGCGGTTTAACTCCGCTTTGCGATAATCTCGCAGTTGTTCCAGCCATGCAGCAGAATCTGTTACAGGTGCCTGCTTCTCCAAAATCTGCTGTAAAATTACCTTCACATCTCCCACCAGTGGAATGGCTGCCTGCATATTTTTCCCAATTTCTGCTGGGTCCACATCAATGTGGATGGTGGCCATTCTCCGCTGAATTTCTCTGGGGTCCACCATGGCCCGGTCTGCCGCTCTTGTACCCACCATAATCAGCAAATCCGCCTTTGCCAGTGCCTGATTGGCACAGTGGTTGCCATGGGCACCAATCATCCCCATATTGAGGGGGTGGTCAGTGGGCATAATGGAAAGTCCCATCATGGTTTTCACCACAGGAATGGCGGACTGCTCTGCAAGCTCTAACAACTCCTGCTTGGCATTCGCCAGCCATACACCACCACCTGCACAAATCAGGGGCTGTTTGGCTCTGGCAATGGCATCCATCACCCGTTTAATTTGGAGTTCATTTCCACGCACACTGGGCTTATAGCCCCGTATATTCACTTCCTCTGGATAGGAAAATGCTTTTAATTCCTGTGTTTGGATATCAATGGGAATGTCAATCAGTACAGGTCCTGGTCTCCCTGTAGAGGCAATGTGAAATGCCTCCTTCACCACACGGGGTATCTGGTTTGCATCCTTAATCAAATAGCTGTGTTTGGAAAAGGGGGCAACTGCACCTGTAATATCCACTTCCTGAAAAATATCCCGTCCCAACAGGTGGCTAGGTACCTGTCCTGTAATGGCAACCATGGGAATAGAGTCCATATAGGCAGTGGCAATGCCAGTAATCAAATTGGTGGCTCCCGGTCCAGATGTGACCATACACACCCCCACTTTGCCGCTGATTCTGGCATAGCCTGATGCCATGTGCCCTGCATTTTGCTCCGTTCTCACCAATGTATATCCAATTTCAGGATGTTCCTTTAGTGCATCCACCGTAGGGCAGATGGTGGCTCCTGCATATCCAAAAATGTGCTCTACCCGCTCTCTCAGCAGACTTTCCACCAGTGCCTGTGCTCCATTCATCCCTGCTCCACCTCCATACGACATAACAAAAAACAGCCTCATCCCATCTTCCTACGATAGGACGAAGCTGTATTACTCCGTGGTACCACCTAACTTCACAGATTTCCCCTGTGCACTCATTTCCCCTCTAACGGTGGGATACCGTTTTTTCCTACTAAGAGTGACCTCCGTTCAGAAAAACAGCTCACGGGGGAGATTCAGCCTTGAACGTCTGCGGGGAACTCTCACCAGCCGTTCCCTCTCTGATTCGCTTTGGTTCGCCTACTACCCGGTCATTGCTACTTTCAAAAATCAAACAGAATCGCATTTTAAGTTTCATCAATCTTACTCCCAATTTCC
>CALWON010000058.1 GCA_944383165.1 uncultured Oscillospiraceae bacterium | reverse complement strand
GCAGCCTCTGTCAGAACCTTTGTGGTCTCCTGGAAGGAGGCAGCAGACAGGAAGGACTCGGTTGCCAGAGATGCCTTGGTAATACCCATCAGCAAGCGGGTATTGGTAGGCAGGCGCAGGTCCTCACCCATCTCATTCTTTTCCTCTGCATCAATACGAGCCTGCACCGCAGCTTCTGCATCCAGGAACTCCACAATATCAATGGTAGAGCCAGAGAGCAGGTTGGAGTCACCTGCATCTTCCACACGCACCTTGCGCATCATCTGACGGATGATGACCTCAATATGTTTGTCGTTGGTGTCTACGCCCTGTTGACGGTACACCTTCTGAACCTCTCGGATCAGATAGTTATGGCAGGCAGACAGACCACGAATGCGCAATACCTCGTGGGGAGACAGTGCACCCTCTGTCAACTGGTATCCCTTCTCCACGGTATCGCCGTCTTTTACACGCAGACCAGCGGAGTAAGGCAGTGCATAAGTGACAACCTCACCGTCATCTGCTGTAATGGTGACATTGCACATGACATTGCGCTTGGTCTCCTCAATGGTCACATGACCACCAATTTCTGCAAGCTGTGCCATCTTCTTAGGCTTACGGGCCTCAAATAGTTCTTCAACACGGGGCAGACCCTGGGTGATATCGCCACCAGCAACACCACCGGTGTGGAACGTACGCATGGTCAACTGGGTACCAGGCTCACCAATGGACTGAGCTGCAATGATACCAACAGCCTCACCAGCACCCACAGGCTCACCAATAGCAAGGTTGATACCATAGCACTTGGAACACACACCACTGCGGGCACGGCAGGTGAGCACAGAACGAATCTGAATCTTGTGAATCCCATGCTTCTCCAGTACAGCTGCATCATCTTTCCGCAGCATGGTGTCTTTGCTAAAGAGCAGCTCACCAGTGGCGGGGTCCACAATATCGTGGGTGGAGTAGCGACCATGGATACGCTCAGCAAAGGTCTCAATCACCTGTCCGTATTCCTCAATCTCTGCCACTTCGATACCATCCACGGTACCGCAGTCATCCTCACGGATGATGACTTCCTGAGAGACATCCACCAGACGACGAGTCAAGTAACCAGAGTCAGCCGTACGCAGAGCGGTATCAGCCATACCCTTTCGGGCACCTCTGGAGGAGATAAAGTATTCCAGAACAGACAGACCTTCACGGAAGTTTGCCTTAATGGGAATTTCAATAGTACGACCGGAGGTATCTGCCATCAGACCACGCATACCTGCCAGCTGACGAATCTGAGCCATACTACCACGGGCACCAGAATCAGCCATCATAAAGATTGGGTTGTAGCGGTCCATAGATTCCTGGAGGGCTGCGGTCACATCGGCGGTTGTCTTTTCCCATGCCTGAACAGACAGGCGGTACCGCTCCTCATTGGTAATCAAACCACGGCGATACTGGCGGTCAATTTTGATGATTTCCTTCTCAGTATCGGCAATCATACCATACTTCTTCTGAGGCACTGTCATATCTGCAATGGCAACGGTCAGAGAACCACGGGTAGAGTAGTGATAGCCCAAATCCTTAATGGCATCCAGCACACGGGCAGACTCAGTAAAGCCGTGCTTGGTGATACACTTGTCAATGATTTTGCCCAACTGCTTCTTTCCAACGGTAAAGTTAATCTCAGGCTCAAACATGGTTTCTGGATTGGTACGATCCACAAAGCCCAAATCCTGAGGAATGGACTCGTTGTAAATCAGACGACCTACCGTTGTTTCCACCAGCTTATATTTCATCTCACCATCTACCTCACGGGAGAGGCGCACCTTGATGGGAGAATGGAGAGTCACCACATCGGCATCATATGCCAGCATGGCCTCATCCTTGTCCATGAAGCAGTGACCGGTTCCCTCCTCCTCACGGGAGAAGGTCAGGTAGTAGGCACCCAGAATCATATCCTGAGTAGGAATGGTAACAGGACCACCATCCTGAGGACGCAGCAGGTTATTGGCAGACAGCATCAGCACACGGGCCTCTGTCTGAGCTTCCGCAGACAGGGGAACGTGGACAGCCATCTGGTCACCGTCAAAGTCTGCGTTAAAGGCTGTACATACCAGTGGGTGCAGCTTAATGGCACGACCCTCCACCAGTACAGGCTCAAATGCCTGAATACCCAGACGGTGCAGCGTAGGCGCACGGTTGAGCATGACAGGGTGTTCCTTAATGACAAATTCCAGCGCATCCCAAACCGCAGGCTCGCCCTTCTCCACCATCTTCTTGGCGGCCTTGATGTTGTTAGCCAGCGCATCATCCACCAGCTTTTTCATCACGAAAGGACGGAACAGCTCAATGGCCATCTCTTTGGGCAGACCACACTGATAAATTTTCAGGGAAGGTCCAACCACGATAACAGAACGACCGGAGTAGTCAACACGCTTACCCAGCAGGTTCTGACGGAAACGACCCTGCTTACCTTTCAGCATATCAGACAGAGACTTCAGGGCACGGTTGTTGGCACCGGTCACTGCACGTCCACGACGTCCGTTGTCAATCAGGGCATCCACTGCCTCTTGCAGCATACGCTTCTCATTTCTCACAATGATGTCAGGTGCATTGAGCTGAATGAGACGCTTAAGGCGGTTGTTGCGGTTGATGACACGGCGGTACAGGTCATTCAAGTCAGAGGAGGCATAGCGACCACCATCCAGCGGCACCATAGGACGGATTTCTGGAGGGATGACGGGCAGAACATCAATAATCATCCACTCAGGCTTATTGCCAGAAATACGGAAGGCATCCACAACCTCCAAACGCTTGACAATGCGGGCTTTCTTCTGACCGGAGGCATCTTTCAGCTCATTGCGCAGCTGAACAGACAATTCCTCCAAATCAATGTCCTGAAGCAGTTTTTTCACTGCTTCAGCACCCATACCAGCATCAAAATCATCCTCATATTTCTCTCTCAGGTCACGGTATTCCTTCTCAGAGAGAATCTGGTTGCGGGAGAGAGGGGTCATACCTGGGTCAATGACAATATAGTTGGCGAAATACAGCACCTTCTCCAAAATACGGGGGCTGATATCCAACAAAAGACCCATACGGGAGGGAATCCCCTTGAAATACCAGATATGGGACACAGGGGCTGCCAGTTCAATGTGACCCATACGCTCACGGCGCACCTTGGAACGGGTGATTTCTACACCACAGCGGTCGCAGATCTTCCCCTTGTAGCGGATCTTCTTATACTTTCCGCAGTTACACTCCCAGTCCTTGGTTGGACCAAAGATTTTTTCGCAGAACAGTCCCTCCCGCTCGGGCTTCAATGTGCGGTAGTTGATGGTCTCAGGTCTTTTGACCTCGCCATAGGACCAGTTGCGAATCTGCTCTGGGGAGGCAATGCCAATTTGGATGGCATCAAACTCAGCATAACTCATTCTTTAATCTCCTCCCTATGGTTTAATCATAGTTCTCGTCATCAGAGAACAGGTCATCATCGGAATGCTCCTCAGCCTCCAGCTCCACTGCCAGATCGTCGTCATCGCTCTCCCCCTTAAAGGTAAAGCCTGCGCCTGCGAAATCGGCATCGTCCTTCTGGTAGGCAAATTCCTCGTCATCCTTGTAGTAGTCCTCACGTCCGCCAGCCTGATAGACTTCATCTTCTTCGTCCTTCAGCTCAATTTCTTGACCGTTGGCATCCAGCACTCTCATGTCAAGACACAAGGACTGCAATTCCTTAATCAGCACCTTGAAGGACTCAGGCACACCGGGCTTTGGTACATTGTGTCCCTTCACAATGGCCTCATAGGTCTTGACACGTCCTGTCACATCGTCAGACTTGACGGTCAGAATTTCCTGCAAGGTATAGGCTGCACCATATGCCTCCAGTGCCCACACTTCCATCTCACCGAAGCGCTGACCACCAAACTGAGCCTTACCACCCAGAGGCTGCTGGGTAACAAGGGAGTAGGGACCAGTGGCACGGGCATGAATCTTATCATCAACCAGATGATGCAATTTCAGGAAGTACACATAACCTACGGTAACAGGGTTATCAAACCGGCGACCGGTGCGACCATCATACAGCCAGTTCTTACCGTCTACCAGACGCAGGCGACCCTCTTTCTGCCAGACCTTGACCTGAGCGGCATCATTCATTTCCTCAGGTGTCAGCGCACGCATGTCGCTGCCATCCTCTGTTGCCAGGTAGAGCTGCTTGCCAATCAGAGGCTCATCACGACCCACTTCACGGGCAAGCCCTGCCATTTTCAGGCACTCCTGAATGTCATTTTCGTTTGCGCCGTTGAAGATGGGGGTTGCTACCTTCCAGCCCAAGGTTTTAGCAGCATAGCCCAAGTGAACCTCCAGCACCTGTCCAATGTTCATACGGGAAGGCACGCCCAAGGGGTTCAACACAATATCCAGAGGAGTACCATCTGGCAGGAATGGCATATCCTCCTGAGGCAGAATACGGGATACAACACCCTTATTACCGTGACGACCTGCCATCTTATCGCCTACGCTGATTTTACGCTTCTGGGCAATGTAGACACGAACCACCTGATTCACGCCTGGACCCAGTTCATCGCCATTTTCACGGGTGAAAATTTTCACATCTACAATGGTACCGCTCTCGCCGTGGGGCACTTTCAGAGAGGTATCACGCACTTCACGGGCCTTTTCGCCAAAGATGGCACGCAGCAGCTTTTCTTCTGCGGTTGCCTCTGCCTCGCCCTTTGGTGCTACCTTACCAACCAGATAGTCGCCAGCGTGGACTTCTGCACCAACACGGATGATACCCTGCTCGTCCAAATCTTTCAGTGCATCTTCGCCCACATTGGGGATATCACGGGTAATGGTCTCTGGTCCCAGTTTGGTGTCACGGGCTTCCAGTTCATACTCCTCGATATGAATGGAGGTAAACACATCCTCTTTCACCATACGTTCATTGAGCAGAACGGCGTCCTCGTAGTTGTAACCTTCCCATGTCATAAAGCCCATCAGAATGTTACGACCCAGAGCCACTTCACCCTTATCTGTGGAGGGACCATCTGCCAGTACATCCTGATAGTCCACACGCTGTCCCACATCTACAATGGGACGCTGATTGATACAGGTACCGTGGTTGGAACGCAGATATTTGGTCAATCTGTACTCTTTAATCTGACCATTGTCATATTTTACTGTAATATAACGGGCAGATACCTTTGTGACCACACCGGGACCCTCAGCCACAATCGCCACTTCGGAGTCAATACAGTTCTTATGCTCCTGACCAGTGGCAACAATGGGAGCCTCAGGACGCAGCAGAGGCACAGCCTGGCGCTGCATGTTTGCACCCATCAAAGCACGGTTTGCGTCGTCGTTTTGCAGGAATGGAATCATGGCGGTTGCGATGGACACCATCATCTTGGGGGACACGTCCACATAGTCCACTCGGCTGCGCTCTACAGATACAATCTCATTGCGGCGGCGGCAGGTGACACGCTCATTCACAAAGCAGTTATTCTCATCCACTGGCTCAGTGGCCTGACAGATGGTGTATTCATCTTCCACATCGGCAGTCATGTAGTCAATCTGGTCGGTGACACGACCTGTCTCTTTATCCACCTTGCGGTAGGGAGTCTCAATAAAGCCATAGCGGTTGATGCGGGCATAGGAAGCCAGATAAGAAATCAGACCAATGTTAGGACCTTCTGGGGTCTCAATGGGGCACAGACGTCCATAGTGGCTGTAGTGAACATCTCGTACATCGAAGGAAGCACGGTCACGGGACAGACCACCGGGACCCAGTGCAGACAGACGACGCTTATGGGTCAGCTCTGCCAGAGGGTTGGTCTGGTCCATAAACTGAGACAGCGGGCTGCTGCCAAAGAATTCTTTAATGGCGGCTGTCACAGGGCGAATGTTAATCAGGCTTTGAGGTGTTACCACATCCAGATCCTGCGTGGTCATACGCTCACGGATAACACGCTCCATACGGCTGAAGCCAATACGGAACTGGTTCTGAATCAGCTCACCTACACAGCGCAGACGGCGATTGCCCAAATGGTCAATATCATCAGGGGTGCCAATTCCGTGTGCCAAACCGTTGAGGTAGTTAATGGATGCCATAATATCGGCAACTGTGATGTGCTTGGGAATCAAATCATCAATATGGTTGATGACTGCTTCTTTCAGTTCTTCCCCAGAGTACCGCTCCATCAACTGGCATAGAGCGGAGAATGACACCATCTCACTGATGCCGCACTCCTCTGGGTCGAAATCCACAAAACGCTTCATATCCACCATGTTGTTGGAGAATACTTTGACCTGCTTGCCATCTACATCTACGACAACCTCATTGACACCGCACCAATCCAGTTCCTGTGCCCGTTCACGGGTCAGAGTCTCCCCTGCCTCAGCAATAATTTCACCAGTACGGGGGTCAGCTACAGGCAGTGCCAAAGTCTGTCCAGTCAATCTGGTCCAGAGAGCCATTTTCTTGTTGAATTTGTAACGACCTACTGCGGACAGGTCATAGCGACGTGTATCATAGAAGGTTGCATTGAGCAAAGTCTCCGCAGAATCCACTGTAGGTGGCTCACCGGGACGCAGCTTTCGGTAAATTTCCAGCAGGGCTTCCTCATAGGTCTTGCAGGAATCCTTCTCCAAGGTTGCCACAATGCGCTCATCTTCGCCAAACATCTCCAGAATTTCTGCATCTGTCTTAGGACCAATGGCACGGATGAGGCAGGTGACAGGGAGCTTGCGGTTCTTGTCAATACGGACATAGAAAATATCAGAGAGGTCGGTCTCATACTCCAACCATGCACCACGGTAAGGAATCACAGTGGTACCATAGGTATGGTTGTCTGCCTTGTCTTTGGTATCTGTGTAATACATGCCAGGAGAGCGGACAATCTGGGAGACAATGACACGCTCCGCACCATTGATGACAAAGGTGCCAGCATTGGTCATGATGGGGAAATCACCCATAAAAATTTCCTGTTCCTTGATTTCCTCTGTCTCCTTGTTGCGCAGGCGAACTTTCACCTTAATAGGAGCAGCATAAGTGGCATCTCTTGCCTTACACTCCTCCACGTCATACTTTGGCTTCTCATCCATAGAGTAGTCCACAAAGGACAACTCCAAATTTCCAGCGTAGTCGGAAATTGATGCCACATCTTTGAACACTTCTCTCAAGCCAGTGTCCAAAAACCACTGATAAGAGGTCTTTTGCACCTCCAGCAGGTTTGGCATGTCGAGAATTTCCTGGTAGCGAGCAAAGCTCTTTCGCAGGGTTTTGCCGTAGTACACGTCCTTGACCATTCTAAAAATCAACTCGCTTTCTTTTTGACTAAACGGGTGGATCCACTTCTGTTTCTGTCCGTGAGTGGGGAAAACCCCCTTTTTCTTTGTAGTTTTTTCACAAGACAAAGGGACAGTCCGCTTTCCGCACACCCGGCATTGTTGTCACTTTTGAATTGCTTCCACTTGTCATCCCAGGCGCAATGTGCTACACTATGTCAAGAATTGAGGGGCATGGTAGACATCTGCCAAAGATATGGAAGCATTTTATTGTACCATTTTTTTGTTCGCTTTGTCAAGCCCTCTTGTCCTTTATTTGTGATAAGTTCATACCCTATTGGTCTATAGAACAATCCATGCTGTGGTTTGCCGTCTCCACCGGAGGCGGCTTTTGTTTTGTGTCCCCCAATTCCGCTCCTTTCTCTCTCGGTCAAGTCAAATTTTGGATTGTTTCATTTTGTAACCTTCTGTTACCAGGGATCTTCCCCTGATTTCTTGTAAAAATAGGCACATGAAATGGTGGTTTTTCTGTCTGTTCCTGTCTATTTTTGAATAAATCCTATTTTGTGTTTGACAACCGGTTACGAATGTGTTACAATTCGGTTACAACATCAGTCAACCCATTTCAAAGGAGGAATACGATGGCTTCTGCAAATGAACAGTTTCCTCTCTCCTACAAGGGGCATCCCCTGTGTCGGAAAGACAATTTGATTTACTACGGGTCCATGAATGACCCTTATATCATTATGATGCAGATTCTGGCTACAAAAAAGGTAGATGACTTGGATGTAGCCACTAAGGTGAGCGTTCAACTGCAATCTACCAACCCTGAATTAAAGGGTCGGGAGCGTATCACCAAAAAAAGCGAAAAAGACAGCCTGTACAGTGCCATTGACATTGGTTCCATCTGGCTGGAGCGCGCACTGAACGGAAAATAATTCAATCTACACTCTGATATGACCGAGAGAATGGAGGAGCATTCCCATGCACTTTTATCAATCTATGACCACCAAACTGATGACCGGTGTCCTGGTCCTTTCCACTGTGATGATCCCTACATTTGCCACTGAACTGGACCCCGTTGCAGCTAGAACTGGAGCTAGTCCCTTCACTACCCTGATGGAAGGCACCAGTGTCCTCAGCACTATAACAGAAGACACACAGGAAGAAACCCAGACAGATGTGGCAGACACACCTGATAACACCTCCAGTGAGGTTTCCTCTGATGCTGTGGCTGCCCCTGTGGTAAATGATACATTGCAGGTCTTTGATGAGGAACTCTATGGTCAGGTTGCCTCTGGTCCTCTCAATATCCGCAGTGGTCCTGGTACCGAGTTCTCCAGTGTGGGGCTTCTTTCCACCGGTGAGATTGTGGAACTCGAGGGTCAGATTGGCGGTATGGGCGGCTGGTACAAGATTGCCGAAGGCTATGTGAGCAGTGATTATGTGTCTCAGGTGGACCTGGATTCCATTTCTGCTCAGGGTTCCAGCATGGCACAGTATGCCCTACAATTTGTAGGCTACCCCTATCTGTATGGTGGTGCAAGCCCCAGCGGCTTTGACTGCTCCGGTTTTGTTACATACATCTGCAAACAGTTTGGCTACTCTGTCAATCGTACTGCATCTTCACAGATGAGCAATGGCGTTGCTGTCTCCAAAGACCAGCTTCAGCCTGGTGATCTTGTGTTCTTTAACAGTGGAAACAGCAGCAAGTTAGCTACCCATGTAGGCATTTATATTGGCAATAACCAGTTTGTCCACTCCTCCACCCCTACTGTCGGTGTCATTGTCAGCAGTATGAATGAGGCTTACTATGGTTCCGGTTATGTGGGTGCCCGTCGTCTTGGTTGATTTTATTGGTAAACTGTGCCGCTCCAGATATGGGGCGGCATTTTTCTTACAAAAACAGGTTGTCTATCCCCATAGAAAACAGTACACCGTTTTCTATGGGGAATTTCTTTAGGGAAATAGGTGTACACTCCCTGTAGCTATGCAAACACAGGTATCCCCATTTTTATGGGGACCCTTACTGTTCTAAATGGGCTCGTCAAAAATTTTTTTGAATTGGTGTCACCTTTTCCCTATTTGCTCCCTCTTACAAAGTAGTAGAACAACACAACGGTAGTTCCATCTATGTTTCTACCCAACGTAAACCCAGCTTGACCACAAAAGAAAGAGGTGCATCCCATTGGAGGAAGTACAGTGGTTTACCCAACAAGTGATGACTTATGAGCCGTCCATGTATCGACTTGCCATGAGTATTTTAGGAAATACAGAAGATGCCGCCGATGCTGCACAGGAAGCCATCCTGATTGCCTATCAAAAACTGCACACCTTGCGGCAAAAAGAATCATTTCGCCCCTGGTTAATGAAAATCCTAACCAACGAATGCTATGCGCTATTAAAAAAAAGACCTATGCAAATCTCAATGGATGAGTTACCAGAGATGGAACAACCCACGCAAGACGAACATACAAACCAGCTATGGCAGGCGGTATCCGATTTGAATGAATCATTGCGCTCTGTGGTTGTCCTATACTACTACGAAGGGTTTAGTGGAAAGGAGATTGGAAGCATATTGGGCATTACAGAAGCCAATGTAAAAACACGTCTGTCCAGAGCCAGAAAACATCTCAAGCTTTTATTGGAGGAATGAGTATGAATTTTGATGAAAAACTGCGTCAAAAAGCCCAACAAGAAGCATTGGAGGTTCCAGAAGCATTTTCAAACCGGATCAGGGAGACCTTGCATCAGCTTCCCCTGAAACACTCCAAAAAAACGCCTCGTTTCAAAAAACCATGGTTTGGTCTGGTGGCAGCAGCTGTTGTGTGCGGTATTTTCATTTTACCCAACTCCAGTGCTGCAATGGCAGATACAATGGCTTCCCTTCCTGTTGTTGGTCCTCTGTTCCAGGTCATCACCATACGCAATTATCAAGTAGAATCTGGTGCCAACCATGTGTCCATTGCCAATCCGCAAATTTCAACAGATACCCCTGGGACCGGTGCACAGGAAATCAACCAACAGGTTTCCCAATATATTGACCAAATGATTGAAAGCTATGAAAACACTGCTACAGCAGATGGGTATTTTAACTTGGATATCACATGGGAAATCGTCACCAATACAGACCGCTGGTTTACTTTGCGTATCAATTCCGACTTGATCCTGGCATCTGGAAATCATGCAGAACAACACTACCACATTGATGTGCCCAGTGGAGAGCAAAAAACCCTCTCTGACCTATTTCCAGAGGAGTTCGATTATGTGACTTGTATCAGCAATGAGCTAAAGGAACAGATGAAAGCCCGTATGGAAGCCGACCCAAGAGAGTACTACTGGCTGGAAGGTGTATCAGAATTGGGCACCTACTACTTCGATCACATCGAGGAAGAACAGGACTTTTACTTTGATACAGAGGGGCACATTGTCATCCCCTTTGATAAATATGAGGTAGGTCCTGGTTCCACTGGAAGCCCTGAATTTACACTCACCGGCTCTGAACTATATGAAAACCTGTTGTTTCACCCATAA
>CALWON010000057.1 GCA_944383165.1 uncultured Oscillospiraceae bacterium | reverse complement strand
CCAATATTGGTCACACCAGTTTTCAACGCCTCATCCCAGTTTGTCTCATTCACATCAGCAGACAGGAAACTCAGGTTATTGTTGCTGCCTGCCACCACATGTACCTTCATATTGATACGCTGGCTCCAGGTGTCACGGTCAGGCAACCCTGCCACCTTGGTGAAGGAAATGGCATACTCATAAAATACATCATCTTTCAGAGTATTGAGGGCATCAAAGTCCGGGTTGTTGGTGTTTTGCAGGAAATCTCGGGTCAAGCTGACACCCATATAACCTGTATACCCGTCTGGGACAGTAATGGACACAGGGTTGGGGTCAAGCTGTACCCAGCCACCTACATTGTTTCCATCCACAATCCTTCTGTAGAGCTGGAATTCCACACTGCTGTCAGCCCACAGCAGCATATCCCAGTCAATGTCATCAATCACTGCCTCCGTAGAGGTTGGGGTCAGGCGGAAACTGAGGTCAACAGGCACAGGCTGATTGGTATCACGGTTGATGGTGTATTCTGTAATCACATTTTCGTTGAGTACGGACAGGTTAACAGTGGCAAATACTGTGGTAAACTCATCCAGTTTGGTAGTACCCATGACATTTTTCTTGTCAGAAGTATCAGAAATGGTATTGGCTGTAATTTCAAAGTAATAGGATGCACCACTCTGCAAATTCAGAGCACTGTTGGTCAACACATCATCGTGAGGGAAGGTAATAACAGTCTTTCCATCCTCCAACTGCACCACTGCGTAGCGGTAATCAATCACCCATTTTCCTTCATTTTTATCGGTCACATCTTTACCATCTATCACCACTTCTGGGCGTCCACTATCTGTTTGGGCGTAAAGTTTGATGCTGTTTCTTAAAATATTGCCCAGTTCCTCACGGGCAGCATCCTTTGCTGCCCCAGTTGCCTGTGTCACCCTTTGATAATATTCCACCAGTGTCACATTGGTTGCCACATCCTGTACCGCCTCGCTGAATACAAGACGAATGTCTGTGGAGGGCAGAGGCTTGGTGGCATCTGTGCCGGTGTACTCAGTAAATTCCTGTGTTACTTTTGGGGCGTTGGAATCCAATGTGTGGATGGTAATCTTTTTGACTGGTGTGGAGTAGTTGCCAGCCTTATCCTTTGCCACATAGTAGAGGTCATATGCCTTTTCAGGCTCCAACCCTGTAATGTTAAAGGTCACATCTTTCTCTGCTGTTACATTGACACTGCCACTCTTGAGGGCATTCATACCATTTGCAACCTGTACTTTAGCGGTATCACTGGACAAATCTACCTCGCCAGGCTGCCCAGCCACAGGCTTGGGATAGATCTCGCCAGAGTTGACAATGACCCAATAGAGGGTGCCATCCTCATTCAGGTTCGCATAGAGACCTACAGACTTCTCCTCCACCTTGTTGACCGTTGCTTCTGTGATAAAGACTGGTGGGGTCTTATCTACCGTAGTGAAGGACAACTTCTTGACTGCGGAACTCTGCCCGCCATCAATATCTGTGAGCCACAGATAGAGGTCATAGGACTCCAGCTCCTCCAGAGGCACACTGTTGACATCAAAACTATACGCTGTATTTTTGGTCACATCCAATGTACCATAGCCCAGATTTCCGCTGACAGAATTTGCCTTGAAATCCTGTCCAGTGGGGGCTGTTGCGCCCTTGGGCAGCAGTGCATAGTAGAGGCGACAGGTCTTTGTGGGCATCACAGTAACCTGACCAGACACATTTGTTACTTTGGACATATAGGGATAGCCTGTTGCAAAGTTTGGTACCGTATTGTCTGGAGTTGTGAAGGAAATAACCTTCAAAGGGCTCTGTGTTCCACGGGCATCTACCAGGACACAGGAGAGATAGTAAGAACCATCTGTAATCAACTTGGAAACCTGTACCTTAATGGGGCTGTTGGAACCACCCAGTTCTATAGAACCATTCTGTACAATTTTGGTCGCATAGGAAGGTGGGTTAATCAAATCTGCCGCCTGAACAGAACCATCTGCCAGCGCAGAAACCGCCCAATATACCATGCCTTTCTTGTTTGCACTAAACTCCACTGTTGCGGTAGTCGGTGCAAGGTCTGTTACAATGGGATAGCCAGCCAAAATTCTGGGGTCAGCAGAGGATTCTGCTGCGGCTGCACTGTCCATCAGATCACCAGCAATGGTAGCTGTGTCACCTGGGCGGATGGTGATCTGGTCAGGAAGCATACTGACGGTGCTGTTTGGTGCATTGACAACCAAATGACCAATATCGCCGCTACCGCTGACACCAATACCCACATCTAAGTTTACATTATCTACTTCTGCCCCTGTCTCAATGTGCAGACCACTGCCTACTGCTTCTTCGTCCACTGTAATCGTGTCTACTCGACCGCTGACCACACTGAGGATAGAGCTTGGTGTTTTGTTGGTTACATCCTTCACATTTCCTGCTATTTTGACAGAAAGGGCATCTGCTTCCTCTCCATCCAGTGTAATCTTGCTCAAACCATAACCTGTTGGGGTATTATCTGTAATAAAAGCGTTGGCACGCACAGAGGTATTGGCAATCATGCCATCTCCTTCTACACGCACAGACACCTCCTGATTGGTCAAGTTATCAATGATCAGATTGTTGGCATCCACATTGCGCATCACCACACTGTCGTTGCCTTCCTCACTGATACCGCCACCACTGACGATAATATCACCCAGCACTTTTACATTTTCCAACAATACATCTCCCAGTTCTACGCCGGCAGAAATATAGAGGTTCCCTGCAATGGTGGTATCTTTCAAAGTGACACCAGAGGTGGTAATGGTCACATTGCCCCATACATCTCCTAATGTATGGGTTCCACTCTGTTGGACGGGGGTACCCACTGCATTCAGCAACATAATGGCAGCATCCCCTCTGGTGATGCTCTTCTGAGGCTGGAAGGTTCCATCTGGATAGCCGCTAATCAGCCCATACTCTGCCGCTGTGGTTACCAGTCCACGGCTCCAAGTGCTGATGTCTTCACTGTCATAGAAATTGGTGTCTGCACCCACAGATGGGTCCATCATCAGATTCTTTGCCAGGATAAAGGCTGCCGTCTCACGGGTAATGCTCTCATTTGGTGCAAAGACAGTGGGTGTCACACCAGCAATATAGCCCTCCTGATAGCCTACCGCCACATCCTGTTCGTACCAATCATAAGTATAGACATCTTTGAAGGGATGTGTTCCAACGACATCATATCCAAATGCACGGTTGACAATCGTGACAAACTCTGCTCTTGTAATGGGGTCCTCAGGGCGCATATCCCCTGTGGCATCCCCACTCATAAAGCCCAGTTCTGCCATCCGTTCCATGTAGGGGTCCGTATAGGCGGCCTGTGAGGGGGTTAGAACCTGGGTTGCCCCCCAGCCAATACAGATACAGCCTGCCAAGCAGGCAGCCGCTATCTTGGCTGCTTTGTTCTTCCAGAAACTCAGTTTGCGCATGTTTGGTCCTCGCTTTCTTTTTCTCCATCCTTCTTCTGCTCCTGCTGCCAAAACGCATCCAGTTGCAAATTAAAGACTGCCTCACGCACGATCTTTTCCTGATCATAGATCATGTCATAGAACATGGTGGCATACATCGGTCTTCCATCCCCTGATGGGCGCTGGCGTAAAACCCTTGCCAACAGGATAATCGGTTCCGATGTAATGGGTATCACAATCTCAACAATTTCACTGACCTTTAGCTCTTCATCACAGTAGAAGGAAACGCCTCCACAACTGATATCGTTGCCTGTAACCTCCCTTCTCCCCTTCCAATGTCCTGTTACAGGATAGATATAGCTTTGGAAATTGGTTGGCATACGGAGGTTCCGCCTCACTTCTTCCCCCAATTTCTTGGTCGGTTCTACATACAAAATCCCATTTTTATAATCTACAACCTTCCCTTCCACCGCTGGAACACGCTCAGAAGTACTGGCCAAACGGACATATTCATGGGACAGGATATCCTTTATGTCTCCATGATCGATTTCTATCTCCCATATTTTGTCCCCAGGTCTATTTTCCGAGGTCCCGTGTGCCACTGGATTGAACCGGCTATCCAGTATCAAATAACGATTGGTTGTCATGTTGTCTCACCATCCTGTTTCTGCTGTAATCGCATCGCCCGTTCACGGCGATACTTCTCTGGATCTTCAGGGTCAAAATTCAAAAAATAGACATAAATTTCTACAATAGCCTGATAGAGTTCCTCTGGGATTTCCTGTCCCAGTTTCATTTGGGACAGCACGGTAGCCAGGGAGTTATCTTCATAGATGGGGACCCCACATGCTCCAGCCACTTCCACAATTTTTTCTGCTAGATACCCCATTCCTGATGCCACAATGACTGGGGCTCCTCCACCGGGCAAATACTGTAAAGCCACCGCCTTACTCTGCTGATTCTGCTCAGTCAGTTCTTTAGATTTTAACATTTACACTTTTCTTCCCTTCAAACAGAGTGGGAAATACTTCCGTCAGTGTCAACGGCTTCTCCCGTTTATCCACCTGCACATGCTTCCCCTTAAACCCGTGGGACTCCAATATGGTCTTCAAATCTTCTGCAATCATTGCACCATGTTTTTGTAAAACATCCGGTCCATATACATCTAAGTCTACAATATCCTTTTGTGCCCCTAATGTCAATTCCAAAAATCCAAGAGATTGGATATCCAGCTTAAATAAAAATTGAATCCGATGCTCTCCTTTGCCTCTTTTTTCCCGCTCCTCATCCTCTGCATCTGGGTCAACCCAAAGCTCTGAATACATCATTTTCCCATTCCATTCCATTGGGATAATGGTGTGGTGGATGGGCATAAACACACTCTCATTCAACAGGATGGAACGTAAAATTTCCTTAAAGCCCTCCTGGACCTCTGTGCCATATTTCCCCTGCATTGCCTGAAGTGCGGTCTGTGCCAGGCGGTCGGCAAATTGGTTTTCCTTGGCTGCCTCTGTAAAGCTGTTTTGGCTGAGGAGGTGGAGCAGGGCCCGGTCATCCAACTGGTTCAACCCTGCCAAAAGATCCCCATACCCTGTCAACTGGTGGAATGCAGCAAGTACACCCTCCTGGGACCCATTTTCGTATCTGGTAACATTGAGCATAAACATACGGATCAAATCTCTCACCGTGCCCAAATCATGGGTGCGCTCCACATAACCACGCAAATAGGGGATGATTTTCCCCTGTAATAATTTGAGATTCTCTGCCCTAGTGCCCGATTGCAGCCCCTGTTCCAGCTGCCCAATCAACTCCTCCAGCTGCCCACGCCAGCTTCTTGGTAAGTAATCCAACATCTGCTTCAGCTGGTTTTTCATACTGGTTGCAATGTGCTCTGTGGAGGAAAAATCAGCGTATTTCTTGGCAAATGTGGCAATCGCCTCCTGTAGATGCTCATTCCCCATATTTTGATAGGCCTGGCGCAGCAGGGAAAAAAGTGGTCCAGCAAACCGGTTCCCTGATTTCATCTGTTGCAGGAAAAATGTTTTGAACTGCTTTTCATCCATTTTGACCATCTCAAGGAACATGGCCATTTCTTCTGCAATCCCTTTGTCAAGCCCAGGCATGGATATGGTGCCTTTCATCCAAATCAGGGTCTTTGCCAATACCTCTGCCATCTCGGGGGACTGGCGCAGTTGCTGCAAAAATGTCTGGAAATTGGAATCATACCGCAGCGCATTGGTATTGGCATTTTCTGCACCCTGTTGCTCTGTCCGTCCATCTGCCCGTGTGATACGGCTGGGGTCTGGTGCATTTTGGATTTTGGGGTTTTGGGGTTGTATTGCTGCATTTGAGGTACGGTTTGGATTTGTGCTGTCATAATTTGGCGTTGCATTGGTAATGCCGAGTAAATCTGCCATCTATAATCACCTTTTCCATCTAGGCTTTGAATATATTTTTATGAAAATTGTTACTATTTGTATTTTTTTCATCCATATTGCACGTAGTTTTTTACAAAAACAAAAAATACCAGTTCAAACGTAAGATTCCCAAAATATACTCTTATTTTTTTTGCAATTTTGCCGATATAGTAACAGAAAGACAAAATGCAAAGGAAGGGTACAGCTATGAGTAGTGGCAACGACAGCATTTTGGATGCATATCTCTATGAGACAAACACATTATTGGAACAGCTTGACCACATTGTGCTGGCCTCTGAGGAGAAGGACACCTTCTCTGAGGAGGATATTAACTCCATTTTCCGCATCATGCACACTGTGAAGGGTTCCTCTGCTATGATGGAGTACAACTCTATGATGAGCGTAGCTCACCGTGCTGAGGATTTGTTCTCTATCATCCGTGAAAAGTCAATAGATATCGTCCCAGAATCACAACGTCCCGTTTTGTTCGATCTGCTTTTTCAGACCATCGACTTTTTCCGTCAGGAAATCGACCACATTGAGAACGGGCAACCTCTCACCGAAAATATCGACAACTTAGTGCAAAAAGTTAATAGCATAATAGACCAAATTCAAAATACCAATTCCACCCAGCCCTCAGCAGAGCCAGCTTCTGAGGAAGCAAGTGCTGCAAATGATAGTGGGATCCCCAGCATCCCTGGCTTCCCATACTCTGTCCAGATCTTTTTTGATGAGGGGTGTGGTATGGAGAATGTGCGTGCTCTTATTTTGGTTAGCACCATCCGGGACATGTGCAATGAATCTGACTTCAAATTCTTCCCCCCTGATGTAGACACAAACCCCTTGACTGCTGGTCAGATTATCGACTCTGGCTTCCTGCTCCACTTCAAGAACAAAGAGGACAGGGACAACGCCATCCATGCCATCACTGGTGCTGGCTCTGTACGCACCTATCAGGCAATCGACCATCCAGAGCAGGCTGCATCGGAAACACCTGCACCTGCTGCGCCCCAGATTACAGTGGAGGAAGTCAAGCCTGAGGCAGCAGCACCAGCTCCCGCCCCAGCAAACACTGCTGCGGAACCTCCTGCTGCCCCCAAGGCAGCCCCTGCCTCGAATACTCCCGCCAGTGTGGATAACAGCTCCCCCCACCGTGAAAGCCTGATTAGCGTCAATCTGAGCAAGCTGGACCAGCTTGCCGCTGTGGTTGGCGAGATTGTCATTACAGAGTCTATGGTCACTTCATCCCCTGATTTGAAGGGGCTGAAATTGGACGCCTTCACAAAATCCGCCCGTCAGTTACGTAAACTGACCGACGAGTTGCAGGATGTTTCCATGTCTTTGCGCATGGTGTCCGTTTCCGGTACCTTCCAGAAAATGCACCGTATTGTCCGCGATATGTGTAAAAAACTGGGTAAACAAGCACGGCTCACCCTGGTAGGCGAAAATACAGAAGTGGACAAAACCATTGTGGACAGCATTGGCGATCCCATTATGCATATTGTCCGTAACTCTATGGACCATGGCATTGAGGACCGGATTGAAGATCGCATTGCAGCGGGAAAAGACCCTGTTGCTGAGATTATTTTGTCTGCCCGCCACACAGGCAGCGAGGTTATTATCGAAATTAAGGATGATGGTCGTGGTGTCAATTATGAGGCTGTTCTCAACAAAGCCATCCGGAATGGCATTGCCTCTCCAGATGTAGAATACTCCCATCGGGATATCCTTAATTTTCTGATGGCCCCTGGCTTCTCCACCAACACACAGGTAACAGAATTCTCTGGTCGTGGTGTTGGTATGGACGTTGTAAAGCGCAATGTTGAGGATGTAGGTGGCTCTGTGTCCATTTTCAGCGAACCTGGCGAAGGGATGACTACCACTTTGAAAATCCCTCTGACTATGGCCATTATGGATGGTATGGAAGTCTCTGTCGGCTCCTCTATCTTTACGATTCCCATCCATAATATCCGGCAGTCCTTTAAAGTCAGTGAATCTGACCTGATCCATGATGCTTCTAATGGAGAACTCTTTAAATGTATGGGGAATTTCTACCCTGTTGTGCGTATGCGTGACCGCTACCAGATTGAAGGTGGTCGGACCTGTATGGACGATGGTATCCTCATCTGGCTGGAGGCCGGTGAGTTCTCCTACTGCCTCTTTGTGGATGAGCTTCTAGGTGAACAGCAGGTGGTTGTAAAACCGCTGCCCAGCTACTTGGCCCGCTTTAACATCAAACAGCAGGGCATCGCTGGATGTACTATTTTGGGTGATGGCAACATCAGCATTATTTTGGATATTGCCAATCTCTACACCCCAATGTAACAAATCCTGTACAAGGAGGCTTTAAAATTATGGAACAAGAAGGTCTATTTCAGCAACAAGAGGAGACAACATCAGCACGGAATGCTGTTGAAGTCAATTTTGATAAATACCTGCTGTTCATGTCTGACAATCTGTTGTTTGGTGCAAAGGCTGAAAATGTGGTAGAAATTATTACCAATCACAGCATTACCCATTTGCCACTGGTTCCACACTATATTCTGGGTATCATCAACCTGCGTGGTCAGATTATTCCCATTATAGATGTACGGATCTTACTTGGTCGCTGTTCCCCATCTGAAAATGGCTGCATCATTATTTTAAATATTGATCGCACTATCATCGGTATCTATGTGGATACCGTACAGAAAATGGTAGACATCGATCGCCGTATCATTCTACCTGCCACTGCACAGGGCACACAGGATTTGGTATCCGGTATGTGCTCTTTGGAGGATGGTCAAACCATGATGGTACTGGATTGTGCCAAGATTTTGTCACAACCCTGATTCTAATGTGTTAGGTCGTGTTGTTTTTGGGATTTGTATTTCGAGATTTTGATATTTCTGATGCTGACTTCCAACAACTGGTCCAATTCATGCATCGGAACTATGGAATCGATTTGAGCAAGAAGCGTCAGCTCATTTCAAGTCGATTATCCAACTCCCTAAAAGAGCGCAATTACAAGGACTTTCACTCCTTCGTAGATCGTTTGCTCACCGTCCGCGATTCTGCGGACATAGAGTTGGTACTGAACAAGCTAACCACAAACTATACTTTTTTTCTGCGGGAAAAGGATCATTTCACCTATCTGAGGAACCATATCCTCCCTGAGTTAGCACGCAAGCACCAACAGAACCGGTCTTTATCTATTTGGAGTGCTGGCTGCTCCAGTGGAGAGGAACCTTATACTTTGTCCATTTATTTAAAGGAGTTTTTCGGTGCCCAGGCTGCCAACTGGGATACACGCATTTTGGCAACGGATATTTCCCAGCAGGCATTAAAAAAAGCCCAGCAGGCCTGTTACCAGATGCCAGCTGATATGCCGGATGAATGGGTAAAAAAATACTTCCGGCACAACCCGGTCACTGATTTATACGAGGTCACCCCAGCATTGAAGAGCAATGTCATCTTCCGTACCTTTAATTTAATGGACCCCATCCGTTTCCGCACAAAATTTGACATCATTTTCTGCCGGAATGTGATGATTTATTTCGATCAGCCTACACGGGATGCTCTGGTAAAACGCTTCTATGATGCAATGAATCCTGGTGGATACTTCTTTATCAGCCACTCGGAATCCCTGAATCAGAATCCTCTGTTTCAGCCTGTGGTGCCTGCGGTTTACCGTAAACGATGAAGCTGGCTACACTGTAAAAGGAGCGTGTCATATAATATGGATCCTATGGACAAAATCATTCGCGTTCTTGTAGTCGATGACTCCGCTGTAGCCCGTGCATTTCTTACAAAGGGACTGGCTGCCTTTCCCAATATAGAAGTTGTGGGCTATGCGATCAATGCAATGGATGCAGATAAGAAAATCAAAGCGCTCAAGCCAGATGTCCTTACTTTGGATGTAGAGATGCCTGGTATGAATGGCATTGAATTTTTGAAGCAGTTACTGCCTACAAACCCAATTCCTGCCATCCTTGTCTCATCCCTAAATCTACGGGTCTTTGATGCACTGGCTGCTGGTGCTATTGATTTTGTGCGTAAGCCAGATAGTGTAGATAAACAGAAGGCTTTCCTGACATCACTGGCAAAAAAAATTGCTGTGGCATCCTGTGCCAAGGTACACCAGCCTATAGGAATGCCCTCTAGTCCAACCGCACCTTCCCCCACTCCTCGATTTACGCATCCGTCCCCATCATCTCCTACCGTGTCCAGCCCTCGTTTCACTCGTCCGCCACAGCCCGCAGTGGCAACTCCCACACTCTCTACAGCTGGTTGTCGGGACTTAGACCACATTATTATTGGTCTAGGGGCTTCCACAGGTGGGACTGAGGCAACCTTAGAAGTGCTAAAACGGCTACCTGCCGACATCCCTGGCATGGTCATTGTACAGCATATGCCCACTGGCTTTACAAAAATGTATGCCGACCGGCTAAACCGTATCTGTGCAATGGAAGTCCGTGAGGCTGCTGATGGGGATGAAATTCATCGTGGTCTTGCGCTGATTGCCCCTGCTGATTTACAAACCCGGGTGGTTCGCACTGGAAACCGGTATACTGTGTCCTGTACCCCTGGCGAAAAAGTCAGTGGGCACCGTCCCTCTGTGGATGCGTTGTTCACTTCCATGGCTGACAATGTGAAATGCCCTATGGTTGGTATCATTATGACTGGGATGGGACGGGATGGTGCCACTGGTCTTTTAAAAATGAGGGAACATGGGGCATACACCATTGGTCAGGACAAGGAGTCCTGTGTGGTTTATGGCATGCCTATGGTTGCCTATGAGATTGGTGCTGTGATAACACAGACATCCTGTGAGAATATTGCGAATGTGCTTATGAATCATCTAAAAACAAGAAAATAAAAAATACAGCATATCCAGATTGGATATGCTGTATTTTTAATGCCTAGGATCTTGCATCACTTCTTTACAGGCATAGATTATTTGTGTTGTAACCTGTGAATCATATTTGGAGCGATACACGGTCAACAATGGGATTTTATTTTTTGAGGACAACACTACATACTGCGCTGGAAGCCTGCTTAAAGCCAGTGCTTCTACATCACTCATACACCGTGGGCACTGGCATAGCTTAAACATCTTCACATATTTTTCAATTTTTTCTTCTACCAAAATCTGCATTACATTTACAAATTCACTACCATCTTCCAGGTGGTCATAAAAATGCTCTGGCTCCGCCTCATCCATAACCGTTGGCTTGGATACCCCTGTCTCCTTGTTTCCTTCTGCCATCCCTTGTTGAGGTATCTCTGCCTGGTTGGCTTCCTCTGCAACTGCTGGCTTCGGTGCCGCCGCCTCTTTTGGCTCCTCTGTAACCGCTGGTGCTGGTTCCACTGCCTGGCTGGCTTCTTCTGCAACTGCTGGCTCCGGTGCCGCCGCCTCTTTTGGCTCCTCTGTAACCGCTGGTGCTGGTTCCACTGCCTGGCTGGCTTCTTCTGCAACTG
>CALWON010000056.1 GCA_944383165.1 uncultured Oscillospiraceae bacterium | reverse complement strand
CAAGAGTGACCAAGTGGAAGCAAGTGCTGGCAAAAGTGACCAAGTGGAAGCAAATGCTGACACAAGGTGGTATGAGACCATCCAAATGGTGGCATCCAGAATGGAACCAGAATACGCAAAAGAGGCACAAATACAGGCTGAACTAGAGGAAAAACGGCAAAGAACCAGAAAATGGCTGCTGGAAGAGATGAACCGATAGAAAAAATCCTGAACAGAGCTTTGCAAGCAAATGCTGGCAAATGCAAGCAAGAATAAGAAAAAGACAAAGAAAAAGAAGTAAGACAAAGACAAAGAAATAAAGAATAAGAAAAAGAAATCAAGAAAAAGAAATCCATCTCAAATGGTACATACTGCCAATGGGAAGCACTGCAAAAAAATCAGGGAGCAAAGCCCCCTGAGATGATTTTTATTTTTCTTTTTGTTTTTGTTTTATTCCAGATGCAGCCCATAGAAGCCCACCAGAGCCAGAGCCATCAGCCCAGCGGTGATCAGTTCAATGGGCAATCCCTGCACACTTTTGGGACAGCTTGTGAGGCTGACTTCCTGTTTCAACCCTGCAAAGCTGATGAGCGCACCAGTAGCACCCAGACCACCAAAGAGGGCATACAGGAAACTGGCAGAGAGGGTGTAGCCACGGCTTGCAATCAGCAGAGCAACACCCATTGCGGCACAGTTGAAGGTGACAGAGGACAAGTTTTCATCCAAACGGTGAGACAACTCGGGTACACAGGACTTGAGGAACCACCGCAGACAGCCCACCATACAGGGACCCAACAGGGCAAACACCAAAGTCTGGTAGTAGTCCAGTGCATAGTGGTGGAGAAACTGGTGCAGTACCCAGCCCACCACCGCCGTGAGTACCATCACAGCGGTGAGGCTCAGTCCGGTTTTACGGGCATCGTTTGGGTCCTTGAGAGCCTGTGTTCTGGAACCAATGCCCAGACAGTTGACCAGTACAAAGTTTTCTGAGAGCAGGGCAGTGAGAGAAATCCCCATAAGATACAGTGCATTCATAACAGAACTCCTTTCTGGTATTACACTTCACCGTCGGTGTAGGGCACATCCATACTGGTATCCAGACCAGCCACAATGGCAAGAGCTTGGTTGACACAGTCTGTAATGGCTTCACAGGTCTCTGTTGCCCCAGAAATGGCATCAATGGAGTTGCTGCCCTCGTGGCGGATGGTACCGGATTTGCCAATGTATTGGGCGAGATAGTCAGAGTCCATTGCTAGAGTGCCTTTGTTTAGCGTTTCTTTGTGGTCGGTGATGGCAACCCCTGTGACTTCACCATTGGTATTCACGCCCACCACTGCGGTAATCACACCGCCAAAGCCGTGGGACTGCACTTCCACACAGTAGCCAATGAGCTGGCTTTCGTTGTAACCGGCGGTGATACTCAATGCCCGCTGGTCATAGTAGGGGGTTTCAGAGCGGATGGTTGCCTGGGGCATGACCTGAGAGAGCAGAGCCTGCTGTGCCTCATTTTCTGCCAGCACTGTGGCATAGTCGGTGGAGCGGTGAACGGCAAACACCATCACAGCCACCGCCAATAGAACACCACCGTAGGAGACCAGTTCTTTGAGTTTCACTTGCAGTTCATCCAGATAGCCCTCTCCTGGCATGGTGCCAGCACCAGCACGGGCAAACAGGCGGAACTCCGGTTTGACAAAACGAATTTCAGAAAGGCTTGCTTTCATTGCCTGTAATTTCATGCGGGTGGCTGCAAAGCGACCCATTCCAAACCGGCGTGGCGTGCCAAGGCGGTCCAGAATCCACACACAGCAGTTCATGGTCAGAATTGCCCAGCCCACCCCATCGGGATAGGAACCGTAGTAGCGCAGCAGAACGGTCAATGCACCACAGCCAATGCCAAACAGAGTCTGCCCTCTGGGAGTGACAGGAGTGGTGGCATAGTCAGATGCCATAAAGAACGCCCCCATCAGCACACCACCGTTGAGAAGCTGGCACATCATCCAACTCAGATTGGAGTTGCCCCCACGGGGAAAGAGAAACGTAAGTACAGCCACAGTCGCCAAAAAGGCAAAGGGGGAGCGGGGAGAGATGACACGGCGAGCAATGAGGTACAGCCCACCGGCAATGAGCATCAGAGAGGGAGCGGCACCCATTGCACCGCCATGCTGTCCCATCAGCATCTGCCCAAGGGATAAGTCTGGTAAAATTCCATCGTGCATCAGTGCCATCGGGGTGGCAGAGGACAGAGCATCTGCTTGCCCAGACAGGTTTGTATGATGAAAGGCATCCACCCAGCTTGTCATCAGCCCAGGAAAGGTGGTCAACAGCACCCGACCGGCAAGGGCTGGGTTCATAAAGTTGCGCCCAATGCCACCATAGAACTGCTTGACCACAATCATGGCAAAGACACCACCCAGAACGGGAGCCCACAGAGGGGCTGTGACAGGCAGGCTCATGGCAAGGAGCAGACCGGAGACACAGGCGGATAAATCACCGATGGTATTGCTCATGCCACGCAGACGGCGGTACAGATATTCAGACAGAACACAGGTGCCCACGGAGACTGCCGTCACCAGCAGGACACGCAGCCCAAAGAGGTATACACCCATCAAAAGAGCAGGCACCAGAGCCACAATCACATCCAGCATGGTGGCAGACAGGGTGCTGACCTGTGCAATCTGGGGGGACATGCGTTGTATGGTTGGTTTCATCCCTTCTCTCCTCCTTGTGTGGGTATGGTTTTTGCCTGCCGCACCAGCTCCAGCAGGGGAATATGGGATGGGCAGATGTAGGAACAGCAGCCACAGTCCAGACAGTCGGCAAGGTGCAGCCCCTTGAGCCGTTCCACCTCACCCATTCTCACTGCCCGGTAGACAAAGGCGGGGTTCAGGTTCATGGGACATACGCTGACACAGTGCCCACAGCGCACACAGACCGTTTCCGGCTGGGTCACTGGGTCGTGTTCCTGTTGGGACAGACACACAAGCCCCTTTGTATTTTTTACCACAGGAGCCTCCAGTGTCTCCTGTATGGTGCCAGACATGGGACCGTTGGTCAACATACAGGGGGACTCCTCACGCAGCCCGCCAGCCGCCTCCAAGAGGCATTTCAGGGGGGTCCCAATGGGCACCCACAGGTTTCTGGGGCGTGCCACTGCACCACCGCTGACGGTGACAGTGCGGTGGGTCACTGGCTGCCCTTTCAAAAGGGCAAGGCGGGTGGTGTACACCGTTGCCACATTGAATACAGCACAGTTTAAATCCAAAGCTGTCTGACCAGGGGGCACTTCACGCCCTGTCACCATGCGCACCAGCAGCCGTTCCATTCCCATGGGGTAGCGGGTGCGCAGGGTCACAAGCTCCACTGCGGAGGGGTCCCGCTTTTTGATGCGCCGTTCCAGAAATTCCACTGCGTTGAGCTTGTCACCAGATACCACCAGCACCGCCCGTTTTGCACGGAGAAAACGGGCAAGCATCTGGGTGCCCTCCAAAATCTGGTCGCCCTTTTCCAGCAGCAGGCGATAGTCGGAGGTGAGATAGGGTTCTGATTCAGCGGCATTGACAATCAGGGTATCCACCTTTCCCACTGCCCGTTTTAAACGCAGATGGGTGGCAGAGGCACCACCGCCCATACTGGTGATACCAGCCTCAATGATACGGCGAATGACTTCCTCCCGATTCATTTTAGACCAGTCCATGGGTTCTGGCAGGTTGGGGCAAGGGGTGTCCTGAAAGTCGTTGTCAATCACAATGGCTTCCCCTGTGCCACCCCATGGGTGGGGATAGGTGCCAATGTCTGACACTGTGCCGGACACACTGGCGTGGACATAAACCCCACGGTCCTCCGGCTGTGCAATGACCTGTCCTACCGTCACTTTATCCCCAACCTTGACCACGGGGACAGCTCCACCATCGGTACACATGACAAGGGGAATGATGACCTGCTTGGGAGCAGGCTCCAGAGGCACTATGGGTTTTCGACGGGTATTTTCCTTAAATGTGGTGGGATATACACCGCCCAAATACTTCAAACGCAAGATAAAAACCTCCTTTGAGGTAATATTTCTGTGTTGATTTTGATACAATTCTACATGATACCCTATGGACAGGGGATTTGTCCAGCAGTTTATCCCCCATTCTTTTGTAAACATTTTGTAACCTTTTTGACAGGATCTACAAAAGGAGCCTCTTGCAGAAGGGGAAAGAATCATGGTACAATAAAATGCTAAAAGACAATCTTTGATACCGATGGAGGTTTCCCACATATGCCAAGCTTTGAATCTGAAATCAAACGCCGCCGCACATTTGCCATTATCAGCCACCCAGACGCAGGTAAAACCACCCTGACCGAAAAATTCCTGCTGTACGGAGGCGCCATTGCACAGGCAGGGCAGGTGAAAGGCAAAAAAAATACCAGAGCTGCCACCTCAGACTGGATGGAAATTGAGAAGCAGAGAGGAATTTCTGTCACTTCCTCTGTGATGCAGTTCCAGTATGAGGGGTTTTGCATCAACATTCTGGACACCCCCGGGCACCAGGACTTCTCCGAGGACACCTACCGCACTTTGATGGCAGCCGACAGTGCCGTCATGGTCATCGACGCAGCCAAAGGCGTGGAGGCACAGACCAGAAAGCTGTTCAAAGTCTGTGCCATGCGAGACATCCCCATTTTTACCTTTATCAACAAGATGGACCGAGAAGCCCGTGACCCCTTTGAGCTGTGTGAGGAGCTGGAAAAGGAGCTGGGCATCAACACCTATGCCATCAACTGGCCCATCGGCTGTGGCAAGGAATTTCAGGGTGTGTACGACCGCCAGAACCGAAAGGTTATCCACTTTACCTCCAATACCAACGCAAAAGCAGCCACCGCAACGGAAATTGAGCCAACCGACCCCGCTTTAGCCCAACTGATTGGGGAGAGCCGCCACCAACAGCTGATGGATGAAATTGAACTGCTGGACGGGGCTTCCTGTGACTTTGATTTGGATGAGGTACGCCACGGCAAGCTGTCCCCTGTGTTTTTTGGTTCTGCCCTGACCAACTTCGGTATTGAGCCATTTCTGGAGGCATTTCTCCACATGACCACTGCCCCACTGCCCAGAAAGGCAGGGGACGAAGTGATTGATTGCTTTGACGAGGATTTTTCCGCCTTTGTCTTTAAAATTCAGGCAAACATGAACAAGGCACACCGGGACCGCATCGCCTTTATGCGTATTGTGTCCGGCAAGTTTCAGGCAGACAAAGAGGTGTACCATGTACAGGGTGGCAAGAAAATTCGCCTGTCCCGTCCGCAACAGTTGATGGCGGCAGAGCGTGAAATCATCGAGGAAGCATATGCCGGTGATATCATCGGTGTGTTTGACCCTGGTATTTTCTCCATTGGAGATACCCTGTGTACTGCCTCTAAAAAGTTTCAGTTTGACCCCATCCCCACCTTTGCACCAGAGCATTTCCAGCGGATTCGCTCCATTGACACCATGAAGCGCAAGCAGTTTTTGAAAGGTGTGGAGCAGATTGCCCAGGAGGGTGCCATTCAGATTTTCAAAACCCCATACACCGGTATGGAAGAAGTGATTGTGGGTGTGGTGGGAACCCTGCAATTTGATGTGCTGGAGTACCGCCTGAGAAGTGAGTACAATGTAGAACTGTACAAAGAGGGGCTTCCCTATGAATTTTTGCGGTGGATTGTGAAAGAGAATGAGGATGCTCCAGCCCTGAAAGAAGATGACCTGATTCTGCCCAGTGATGCCAAGCTGGTGGAGGACTACAAGGGGAACCAGTTGCTGCTGTTCTCCTCCCAGTGGTCTATCCAGTGGACACAGGACAAGAACAAAACCCTGAAACTGGCAGAGTTTGGTGGAGCTAGATTTTGATGAGGTGGCAGTATGGCACCAAAACTGATTTTATTTGATTTGGATGGAACCCTGTTGGATGAGGAAAAACAGCTCTCAACGGAAAATCGGGAGGCACTTCTGTTAGCCAACCAAAAAGGGGCAGAGATTGTCATTGCAACCGGTCGCTTTTATGGGGGATTGCCACAGGCAATCAAGGACCTGTCCTTTGTGCGGTATTTTATTCTCATGAACGGGGCTAAGGTGTATGACCGACAGGAGGACAGGGTACTGTATCGGGCAGAAATTCCCATGGAGATTGCCCAGCAGGTGTTTTCCTTTCTGGGCGGTGTGGATTGCAGTGTGGACTGTTACCAGAATGACCACGGCTGGATGGATGAGAAGTATTTTGAGAAGATTGAATACTACCTGAAAAATCCCCATGCCAGGGAGCTGACCATCCGCACCAGAACCATTGTGCAGAATTTTCCCAAGGTAGTGGCACAAAATGGGGACTCTGTGCAGAAAATCCAGTCCTATTTCCCAGACTTGTCCCTGCGTCCCAAGGTGATGGAGCAGTTACACCAGAAATTCCCCATGCTGGTGCAGTCTATTTCCATGCCAGCCAATCTGGAATTAAACTGGGAAACTGCCACCAAAGGGCACGCATTAAAAGCCCTTGCACAGCATCTGGGCATTCCCATGGCAGAGACAGCCGCCTTTGGAGATGGCACCAACGACCTGACTATGGTGCAGTTTGCCGGGATTGGTGTGGCAATGGACAATGGAGCGGAAGAACTGAAACAGGTTGCAGACCAGATTGCACCCAGTAACGTGGAACACGGTGTGGCACAGGTGCTGAACGGCTGGTTTTGCTGAGTGAGAGGGAACCATCAACAGTGAGGATGTGATGTGGATGGAAGAAATGAATCGGGAGCGGGTGTGCTGCTTCACTGGCAGACGACCGGAAAAACTGCCCTGGGGTGACAATGAACAGCATCCCAGATGTAAGGATTTAAAATGGCAGCTGGATGAGGTATTAGACAGACTCTATGAGAGAGGTTACAACCACTTTATCTGTGGAATGGCTCGTGGCTTTGACTTCTACTGTGCAGAGGCGGTGCTGCGATTAAAGCAGAGACATCCAGAGGTGGTGCTCCACAGTGCCAGACCATGCCAAAGCCAGGCAGACCGCTTTCCCATTCAGGACAGACAGCGGTATGGATGGCTGCTCAGTCAGTGTGACAGGGACACACTGGTTCAGCCCCATTACAGTCGGGACTGCATGATGAAACGCAACCGCTTTATGGTGGACCATGCCTCCCATCTGATTGCCCTCTATGATGGAATTCCCTCTGGTGGAACGTATAACACCATTCAATATGCCCAGAAAAGCGGCATTGATATTACCTATCTCAATTTGGAAGGGGAACGAGGATGAGCAATGTATTGATGCACATGTGCTGTGCTCCCTGTGCCAACCGCCCTATTGCTGTACTGCGTGAGGAGGGGTTACAGGTAGCCGGTTTTTGGTTTAACCCCAACATTCACCCCTATACCGAGTACCAGGCAAGAAAACGCACGCTGGAGGAGTATGCCAAGGAGATTTCCATGAAGCTCATCATTGGGGGAAGCTACGATTTGCGCAGCTTCATCACCCATGTGGCAGACAACATTGACGGTCGCTGTGGCTACTGCTATCGGGTACGGCTGGAGGAGACAGCCAAGTATGCAGCCCAGAACGGCTATGACAGCTTTACCACCTCTCTGCTCATTTCCCCCTACCAGAACTTTGATGCCATCTGTGCCATTGGCAAGGCAATGGGGGAACAGTATGGGGTGCAGTTTTTGGACCGTGATTTTCGCCCCCTCTTTCAGGAGGGGCAGACCTTTGCAAGAGAGCATGGCTTCTATATGCAAAAATACTGTGGCTGTATTTTTAGCGAGGAAGACCGGTATATGGGAGCAAAACGCAGGAAAAAAGCCAAACAACAGGGGGAAAACCCATAAAAATTTGGCTCAATGCCACTTGATAAATGTTCTTGTGTAGGGTATGGTAGAGAGACAAGAAAGGACGGTGCGCACCGCTTATGTTTCAACGCAAGAAAAAAAGAGCCAACCAGATTGATATGACACATGGCTCTCTGGCAGACAAAATTCTATTCTTTGCTCTGCCCCTGATGGCATCCAGTATGTTACAGCTCCTCTTTAATGCCGCCGACGTGGTGGTGGTAGGTCGGTTTGCCGGCAAAGAGGCACTGGCAGCTGTAGGTTCTACCACTTCCCTCATCAATTTGATGGTGTCCTTGTTTGTGGGATTATCTGTGGGTACCAACGTGGTGGTAGCCCGAAATTTGGGTGCTGGACGATACGATAAAGTGACACGTGCGGTTCACACCTCCATTTTGATGGCACTGGTCAGCGGTGCTGTACTGGCTGTGGTGGGCTTTTTCCTGTCCAAACAGTTTTTACACTGGATGTCCTCACCGGAGGACGTCATTGACCTGTCCTCCCTCTATCTGAAGATCTACTTTTTGGGTATGCCTGCCACCATGTCCTATAACTTTGGGGCTGCCATCCTCCGTTCCAAGGGGGACACCCAAAGACCGCTGTACTGCCTCATGTTGGCAGGGTTGATCAATGTGGTGCTGAACCTGGTGCTGGTGATTGGCTTCAACCTGTCTGTGGCTGGTGTGGCATGGGCAACCACCATTTCCCAGTATGTATCCGCAAGCCTGGTGCTGTTTTGCCTGACCAGAGAGGACGGGGCACTCCATCTGAATTTGAAGCGGCTGAAAATAGAACGTGAAATTCTGGTGGATATTTTGGGCATTGGACTACCTGCCGGATTTCAGGGCATTGTGTTCTCCCTGTCCAATGTGCTGATCCAGTCCGGTGTCAACTCTCTGGGGTCCACGGTTGTGGCAGGCTCGGCTGCCGCTGCCAATATTGAGAACTTTGTCTATATGGCAATGAACGCCTTCTACCAGACCAACATGACCTTTGCAGGGCAGAACTACGGAGCAGGGGAGTGCAAACGTGTGGACAAGTCCCTGATGTACTGCCTGAGCTTCTCTGTGGGCTTTGGTGTAGTACTGGGTACACTGGCATATCTCTTTGGTCCTCAGCTTCTGTCCATCTACACACCAGGAGAACCTGAGGTCATTGAGCAGGGGATGATTCGTATGGCGTACATCGCCAGAATCTATGCTCTATGTGGCATTATGGATACCATGGTGGGCAGTCTGCGTGGTCTGGGCTGTTCTGTTACGCCTATGATTGTCTCCTTGGTTGGAGCCTGTGGATTCCGTACTCTGTGGCAGCTTACCATATTCGCTGCCTCACCCAGCCCAGAGATGCTCTACATCTCCTACCCCATTTCCTGGATTCTCACCGCCTCTGTCCATATCATCTGTTTCTACTTTGTGCGTAAAAAGGCATATCGAAAGGTAGCGGAAGAGAAACTGGCAGCAGGGGTTTCCGGTGGGGAATAAAAATTCAATGTGATCTGTTTTGAGAGGAGAGTTCCAAAAGGGCTCTCCTCTTTTGTATTTGTGCAATGGTCTCACAGGGGGAAAACACGCACATAAAAAGAATGGTAAATGGTTGACACTTGTCTCCCTTTTTGATAGACTGATAGTAGACAAATGTATACCTTTGGAGGGATGCCATAGAAAAAGGATTGGTTCAAAGAAGAAAGGAAGTTGCATAAACAGACAAGAAGCAAAAGAGAAAAATCTTTGGAGGGACTTCACATGAAAATCCATTTGTCCAATGGAGAATGGAAATTGATGAATGTATTATGGGAACAAGGTTCCAGCACTATTACAGAACTGACCAAGCGTCTGGCACCAGATACAGGCTGGTCCAAACACACCATTATCACCATGTTATCTAGGCTGGAGGGAAAAGGCGCAGTGTTCCATCAGGAGGGGATGAGGGCAAAACATTACTTTCCGCAGTTGCGCAAAGAGGAGGCAGCCCATTTTGCCACAGAACAATTTTTAAGCCGCGTGTATGGCGGAAGTTTGGGGCTGATGCTCAATGCAATGGTATCCAATCACGCTCTTTCACAGGAGGACATTGACGAACTATCCACCATTCTGGAACAGGCAAAGGAGGAGAATTCATCATGAAAGAAACTGTCATTACTTCTTCGGTTCTCATTCTTGTATTGCTGTTGCTTCGCTTCTGTTTTCGCAATTTCATTTCCCAGCGGGTTCAGTATGCTCTGTGGCTTCTGGTGGTGCTGCGGCTGCTGATTCCAGTGGAACTGCCTGGCTTTTCTCTGTCTGTGCTGAATTTTGGGCAGCAGACCCAAAAAGCAGTATCTAACACATTGGAGCAGAATGTGTATCTGCTGCCCATAGGGGAGACACCTGCCTCTGAACTGCCCCATGCCCAGTCCACTGCACCGGGAGAGCCAGTGGAGACAGGGGACAGCTTTGGCTATCCCATTCTCTCGCAGGATGGGCAGACTGTGACCAGATATGCCACACATGCCACTCTTTCTCAGGTGCTGGGTTGGGTGTGGAAAGGTGGTATGGTGCTGACTGCACTGTTTTTCCTCAGTGTCAATTTGATGTTTTGGAAGAAACTAAGACAGAATCGGATACTCTATCCGGTGGAAGGCTGTGCCCTGCCGGTCTACCTCTGTGAAAACCTGCACACCCCCTGTCTGTTTGGGCTGTTCTCCCCTGCCATCTACCTGACACCGGAGGTGATTTCTTCTCCTCAGAGGCTGGAACATGTTTTACTCCATGAAAAGACCCACGCACACCATCTGGACCCCCTGTGGTCCGTTCTGCGCTGTGTGTGTTTGAGTGTCTATTGGTTCCATCCACTGGTATGGGTGGCTGCTGTGGTATCTCGGATAGACTGTGAACTTGCCTGTGATGAGGGGGCATTGTGTAAGCTGAACCACCAGGAGCGGCTGGAATATGGGCGTACACTCCTTGCTTTGATTCAGGTAAAACACACCCCAACCAATCCACTGCTCACAGCTACCACCATGACCGCAGGCAAAAAACAGCTTAAAGACCGGTTGACCCACATTGCACACCGCTCAAAGCCAGTGGTGGCGGCTGGTTTGGCAGTTGTGTTGCTGGCTGGATTGGCAGGGGCTTGTACCTTCACTGCCCCAGAGGAGGAGCACCCACAGAAATCTTCTGGTTCTCTCACAGGGGAGGAACTGCGCTATTTCAATGAGGAATTTTTCAATGGGGATGGATTCAATGTACGCAACCAGTTTTTATCCTCTCTCTATGAGAACCCCAAAGAGATAGACCTCTTTGAACTGTTCTACAATGGGGATGGGATTGCAGATGATACACAGGAGTGGGGAACGCTCTCCTTTGAAGCACTGGATTCTGTTTTGGGGCTGGAGGATGCCCCCTGTCCAGCTACCCTGTTGACCCAGTCCCAAATGGATGCAATTCTGTCTGAATATACTGGGCTTTTGCTGGAGGAGACCAATCAGGTGAACCTGTCTCTCTTTCAGTATGATGAGAGCAATCAAATTTACCAAAAGTGCCGTAAAGCCCCTGCCTTTAGGCATGGGGATATAAGGCACACCTTATTCCCTCGTCAGTTAGGA
>CALWON010000055.1 GCA_944383165.1 uncultured Oscillospiraceae bacterium | reverse complement strand
AAACGCAGTGTTGCCAGTGGAATGCGGATGCTGGCAGTGGTATTGCTGTGTGGATTGGCAGAGAGTATGATGCCATCTGGAAAACGGGAGGGGTTACAGGTGGTGGAACTGGCTGGTGCACTGGCAGTGACCATGCTGACCGTCAGTGATATGGAGGTTATGATTGGACTGGGACGAGAGACCATTGAAAAAATGGACCAATTTTCTAATTTACTACTGCCCACCATTGCCACATTGACGGCTGCCACTGGGGGAGTGACTGGCGCAGCCGTGCGGCAGGGAGTCACTGTGTTGTGTTCTAATCTGTTGATGGGAGCTATTGACCGGATTTTGGTTCCATTGGTGTATGTGTATGTGGCAGCGTGCAGCGGCTATGCTGCATTGGGAAATGAGGGGTTGAAAAAACTGGCAGAACTCATCAAAGGAGGTGTAACCGTTTTGCTGACAGTGGGGCTGCTTGGATTTGTAGGATACTTGACAGCTAGTGGAGCCATTGCTGGTTCTGTGGATGCGGCTGCCATTAAAGCGGCTAAAATTACCATATCCAGAACCATTCCAGTGGTGGGAGGCATTTTGGCAGATGCGGCTGAGACCATGCTGGCAGGGGCTGGCATGTTGAGAGGAACCGTTGGAGTTGTGGGTGTGCTGGTGGTGGTTTCTATCTGTTTTGCTCCATTTTTGCAGCTTGCCATCCATTATTTGACCTATAAGGGCACAGCGGCATTGACAGGAACGGTGGCAAATTCCAGAATCAGTACACTAATGGAACAGATTGGGAGTGCATTTGGTTTGATTTTAGGTATGACTGGAAGTTGTGCTTTGATTTTGTTGATTAGCTTGGTGTCAGCAGTATCGGCGGTGATTCCCACATGATTGAGTTGATTGGAAACTGGCTGTTGACAGTAACAGTGGTAGCGTTATTGTGTGCCACTGCCCAGAGCTTAATGCCCTCCGGTGGTGTGAAGCAGGTGGGAAAGCTGCTGAGTGGTCTTGTGATGTTTATGGCACTGCTGAGCCCTGTGATACAAAACTGGGAGATCCAGTGGGATGGCGTGTTGAAAGACTGGGAAGGGCAATATCAGGAGACATTAGAAAAGGAGCGGGATGAAATGCTGAAATCAGTGATAGAGGACAGCGCAAATACATATATATTGGAACAGGCAGAACAAAATGGAGTGACTTGTCATGTGTCTGTGACTTGTCAGATGGGGGAGGAGGGTGTATATCTTCCCTATTCAGTAGAGTTGACAGGTACTTTTACGCCAGAGAGTCAACAGATTCTAACAGATTTGATAGAAAGTCAGTTGCATATTCCCGCTGAAAGACAGAGATACCAACCAGAGGAGGCGGAACCATGAAAGGGCTGTTGCAAAAGGGGCAGATTCCTTGGAAGGAGGTGTGGAAACGGTATCAGGCAATTTTTTTGGTGATTGCAGTGGGTTGTGTCTTGATGCTCATACCATCTGGCAGCAAACAAGAGGTGGAGGTGCAAGAGAATACACAGGAGGAATTTTTATTGGATGAGTTTGAGGAGAGGCTTGCAAACACATTATCTTGTATTGAAGGGGCAGGAGAAGTCCAAATTATGCTCAGTTTGAGTAGCGGTCAGAGACAGATTTTGGCTCAGGATACCAAGAAAGGGGACGAAGGAGAACTACAACAGACAACAGTTACCGTGGGACGGGGCAGTGCCACAGAGGAGGTTGTGAAGTTGCAGACGGTTGCCCCACAATTTCGGGGTGCTCTGGTGGTGTGCCCAGGAGGAAACAATCCCACAGTGCAGTTACAAATCATTCAGGCGGTATCTGCATTGACAGGGCTAGGCAGTGACAGAATCTCTGTCTGTACAGGGATTCAATAAAAAGTGAATGAGGAGGAAACATTGGTATGAAAGTAAAAACAGGGGGTTTTTCTCAGTTGTGGAAACGGAACGCAGTGGTGGCAGCCATTGCACTGTTCGTCTGTGTGGCAGTGTACTTAAATTGGAATTATGAACAGGAAGTGGGAAAGACGCTGGGAGAATCTACCATGGTAGGAAAAGAGGACCCACTGGTCACACAGGAAGACCAGTCAACACAACAGGAAAAGACAGAGGAGACCTTGGCAGAGGAGACCCAAAGCGGTAACAGTGACTATTTTGCCACAGCCAGACTAAACCGACAGCAGTCAAGGGACAGTGCATTGGCTCTTTTACAGGATGCAGCAGCCAAAGAAGATGCAGATGAGACATTAAAAGAGGAAGTCAACCAGAGCATCCAGACCATGGCAGATTATACCGTGACAGAGGCACAGATTGAAAATTTGGTGGTGGCAAAGGGCTATCAGGACTGTGTGGCATTTATTGGAGAGAATTCCCTCAGCCTTGCGGTGGCTATGCCAGAAGGTGGGCTGACAGATGTGGATACTGCAAAAATTGTGGACGTGATTCAACAGACTTCCAATTTTAGTGCTGACCAGATTAAGATTATTGGTGTGGAATAACATCTAGGTTGGAACAAGGTATACTAGTTTATACTGTGTTTTGGAGCTGATGTAAAAATAGCTAGACAGCCCGACTGAATAATTTATTCAGTGGGCTGTTTTTGTATACCCTTGTGAAAATATAAAGATTGTTTTGAATGGGGAAAGATGGTAAAATGTCAGGAGAGATATTAGGCAACCATAGGACTGACATTCCAATGGAATTTTTACAATGTGTTGAATTTAAGTATGGTTCTATGTAGAAATGATTGATATGGATAAGAGAGGGAAATTATGAGTCTTACAATTGATGAGTTTAGAGGATTGACACAAAAGGAAAAAGAACTCCGATATTCAGAACTATCTTCTCATGACAAATTTATTGCAAGATGTGAGGACTGGGGAGCAACAGGAAATTCTGGTATCTCAACAGAGAAATTTCTAAAATATCCTCCCAAGGGCTGGGAGTTTATAACTAAAGATTTTCTCAGAAAATTATTTCCAAATGAAGAAATATAGTAGAGCTTTAAAGGGATGAAATAGATGACAATCACTCAATTTAAGGAGATACTTCTATATAATAAACCCAGTTTCAGCTATCGTGGCAAAGAATATGGTATCTGCAACCCTAATGGTATATTTGGTGTATATGCAGAAGATAAACCAAGCGATATTGAATTGTGCTTTCAAAATGTAAATGATTTATTGGATGGTTGGATGATTCAAGAAAAACCTTTTCGTCAAATCCTTCCAGAGATCGATTTGGTTTAACTCACCGATTTGTAAAATCTTCAAGGAATATGGTTGTCAAACCTGCGGTTGCGTGGTACAATAGCCCTAAGAACTCCCATAAAGGGACTGAGACATGAAGGAGTGTGACCATTCATGAGTGAACACAAGGACTATGTTTCCCGCTCTGATGAATTGGGGAATATCCATATTTCAGAAGAAGTGCTGGCTGGCATTGCTGCTGCTGCTGCACTGGAGGTACCAGGGGTAAGCAGCCTTGCCGCGAATTTGGGTAGCGATATTGTGGAGTTGCTGGGCAAAAAAATCCTGACCAAAGGGGTCAGGGTCCGTATGGAGGATGACAAGGTGACAGTGGAGCTGTCTATCCTGATGACCTATGGGCATACAATCCCAGAGATGGGAAAGGCGGTACAGGATGCGGTCCGCAATGCAGTGGAGTCTATGACGGGGCTTGAAATTGCGGCTGTGAATGTGAATATCAGTGGGATCACATTCCCACCACCTGTCAAAGAGTGAGAAAATCCCCTGCACCTGAACAGTGCAGGGGATTTTTGTATGGGTCAAATGGTGGGGGAGACAGGGTTTTCAGGCAAAACAGGGATTTTCTCACATGTGGTACAGATGTCGTCCGCAGATGCCCCATTGCATGTGACAAACGTATCCCCTACAGATGCAGTGACACCAAAAGCAACCGGGACAGCCACACAAATATCCTGATTAATGGTGAAAAAACAGGAACCGTTTTTGGTTCCACCACAGATTTCCCGACCAGATGTGATGGTTGGGGTACCACAACATTTTGTGACAGTCATACCTGTTTGCGCAAAAGGGGTGATGGTGACAGGGACACAGATCGAGGCAGATTGATAACCTACCGTAGGGCAAGTCTGAATTTCCTGGGCAGCTGGTTCGTTGACAATCATAGTTGATTCCATCCTTTCTTGGCAGGAGCCGCTACCAATGTATGAGGGCACAAGCGGGTATATGCAGGAATATAGTGTAAATTTTGAAACAGATTCATGAAAAAAACAAAATGTGCCTTGACGGAATGAGAGATTGTGAATTATGATAGAGCGAGAGTATACCTATCAGGGAGAAAAGAGGAGGCGGCTCATGGATAGTGTGATGGACCTTTATTTTCAGAGCCATGATCAACTTCAAATCATTAAAAATTCCATGTGTGTGGGGTTATGGACCATAGAGTTGGATATAGGAATGGCTCCCAAGATGTATGCAGATAAGGTGATGAGGGGGATCTTGGGGGTACCAGACACCATTGCACCAGAAGACTGCTATACTTTTTGGTATAGTCGAATTTTTTCTTCCCATATTTATGTGGTAGAGGCGGGAATCCAAGATTTATTACAGGGGAAAGCAGTAGAGATCACATATCCTTGGATGAATGCACAGGGAAAGTTATCTTATGTCCGATGTGGTGGGGAACGGGATTTTGGTTATGAGAATGGGATCCGGTTGTGTGGATACCATCAGGATATTACCAAAATTGTACTAGAGGAAAAACAGAAGGCGGATAAGCCTGTGGTGTCAGATCATGTACTACAGGTGCTATGCAGTGCCTATACTGCGGTACATTTGGTGGATTTTCGTACTATGAAGGTCTACCCTTATAAAGTGAAAAATTCGGACTTTTGGAATATAGATGGGCTATCCGTAGATGAGTATATGGGGATCCTTTCAGAATATGTAAGCCCAAAGCAGAGAAAATGGATTCGGGACAGTATCTGTAAACAGATGATTGTCAATGAGGAAGGGGAAGACAGTTTCTATTGTGTGCGTGAGTCCAGATACCAGAAGGATGGACAAGAGTATTGGTATAATGTGATTTTAGGGATTGACCAAAATAATGCCAATATGTCTATGGTTGTGGCTTTTCAGGACATTAGTGAACATAAGCAGGCAGCCAATACCATTGAACAGTTGCGTTTCCAGTCAGAAATGGATGGGTTGACGAAAATTTTAAACCGGGCCACCATCGAACAGCATATCAAACGATACCTGGATCATGAACCCAAAGTGCCCTGTGCAGTGGCGTTGTTGGATCTGGATAATTTTAAACCAGTCAATGATGTGATGGGGCACAGCAAAGGGGATTTTGTACTGATTGAGACAGCAGAGAAACTGAAACAAATTTGCCGGAAAACGGACGAGGTGGGTCGACTGGGTGGCGATGAGTTTATGGTGTTTCTCAAAGATGTTTCACAGGACCAGATTTATGAGTTGGCTGCCAGGATGGTCAATGGATTGCGCATGGATGTGGAAACACAGGATGGGACGATTACGGTTACAGTATCTGTAGGGGTGGCATGTTACCCACAGGATGGCAAGACATTTACAGAACTCTATTGTAATGCTGACCATGCACTCTATACCTCAAAACATGCAGGAAAAGGGCAGTTCACTATTTATGGACAGAGATAAAGAGCAGGGAGCAGTTTTTGGGTGAACTGCTCCCTGTTTTTAAAATGGGAAAAAGCTACTTTTTTGTTGAGAAAGAAGGGTCAATGTGCCATCCAGTAAGGAGGCAGCATCAGCACGGGTCAGTGGGTCGCCCATCCCTGAAGTGGAGGTAATTCCAGATGCGGATAAATTTGCTACAGATTGGCTAGCCCAATGTTCTGTGCTGTTTCCGACAGAGAATACCTCCAATGGAACATCAGACAGGGAGAGCAGCTCATCTAAAATGACGCTGGCCTCTGCACAGGTAATCGTGTTGTCTGGTTGGAAAACTGGTGCGCCAGTTTCGTTTTTGCTGCCTTGAATGACGCCAGCCTTTAGGGCAGCAGATACATACCCTTTTGCCCAAGTGGGGATTGCATCATCATCCGAAAAACCAGTCATGGTAATTTCATTCAAAGGCTCCATGCCAGTGGCAGACATGGCAAGGGATAAAAATTCGGCACGGGAGATGGTCTGGTCTGGTTCAAAAAAGTATTGGTCATTGATGCAGGTGCCCACCAACAAATTTTCTTCTGCCAAGTGAATGGCAGCTTTGTGGATGGGGTGTCCCTCCAAATCGGAGTAGGTGACTGTCGTATCAGGCTTGGTGATTTGAATGGTAACAGTGCCTTCTGTAGAGCAGTTACCTGCAGAATCTGTGGCAGAATAAGTGAAGGTATCCTTGCCGGTTTTGTTTTCATATGGGGTATATACAAAGGAGCCTGAACCATCCTCAGACAGGGTGACAGAGCCTCTGGCAGGTGTTTTCACCAGTTGGAATGTGAGTTCATCTCCTTCTAAATCAAATACATCAAAATATCCTGTGATAGCAATATTTTTATAGGTTTGTAGCTGCATATTTTGTGCAATCGGTGGTGTATTTTCTTGTGTTAAGACATAGATGGTGACAGTGACGGGTTCAGAGGGACTGGAACCATCTGCAAAAGTAGGCAAAAAAGTGAACGTAGTGATGCCCTCAGAGGTATTGGAGGCAGACTGGAAGCTCAGACCAGAAAGGGCAGAATAGGAGACCACAGTTCCTGTGGTAATGGGGTTTTGTCCCATCAATAAGGTGCCCATAGAGGCATCAGGCAGTGTTTGAATGGTGATGGATTGTAATTCTTGGTCAGATGAATGAGAAAAATCTTCTGGGGAAAAGGGAATTGCCCCCCCGACTACCACATTTCGTGAAAAGTCAGAGATGGATTCAGGCTCATCTGGCTTATTCCAAAAAAATGCGTAGGATGGGGTAGAAAGACCAATCAATGTGCCTAGGATGAGTGTAAAAGCGAGACAGGGTAGTTTTAATTTGCGTAGGAAAAACATTGAGGGAACCTCCTTTTTATGGATTTGCATCTAGTATTTGAGGAGAAAAGAAAAGTATACAAAAATAGACTGTAAAAAACATCCAGTTATTTGTTTGAACTGTTTGTCTTTCTGTGGTACAATAAAAGGGCTGGAACCATAGATATAAAAAGAATGTGAGGGCGAGATATGAAATACAATTTGTCAGCAGTTGAAATTATGAAGTTTTTGGGGTACTGTGAGCCCGTTGGAAGAGAAAAGATACAGGCATTTGAACAAGCGAATCAAGTTGTATTGCCAGAAACCTATCGTACCTTTATGGAATTGGCGAACCAATGCCCACTATTGGATACGGCGGATGTTTGGAATGGTATTGACCGGATCTATTTTTATTATGATGAATTGGATGAATGCATTTCAGATCAGTGTGAGGAATGGTGTGAACATCCTGAGCGATATCAAGAGGATGTATTGTATCAGCTTTCTCAATTACCAAGAGAAGAATGGGGAACCAAAGTACCAAACGTTCTTGAAATTGGAAGTGATTATGGTGGGGGGATTGTAACATTTGGCATTGCACCTGAGGCAATGCAGGAAGAAAACCCACCGCTTTATTTTCATCATGAGGTAGACCCATATACTTTGTGGAGACCGGATCCAACTGGAAGGACGATAGCTGATTTTCTATTAGATGTGATTTTGAATGAGTTAGCTTGTGTAGATTATGAGACTGCAGAAGAAGCCCTGGAAGAGATTGGGTGGGAGTATACAGAATTGTCTTTTGAAAAGGCGTTTGAAGCATGTATTCAAGAAGCGCAGATTGACTTGGATAGGGTGAAACAGTATGGGCAGTGCAGCCGTTTGGGTATCAAGTCGTTCTGTTGTTGTGATGAAGAAAAAAATATTCTTTATGTGGGATATGTGAAAGATGTAGATACAGACCAAGACGCAGAGGAACCAGTTTTGTATCAGATTTCAAGGGTAGAGGAATGAGCGAAAAGGGTTGTGGTCAGTTGACCACAACCCTTTTAAACTTTTATGGTACTGTCTCAAAATCAGTGCTGATACAGGTCAGCAATCATATCGACACAGCGGTTAATTCCAATTTTCCCACTATCCAGACACAGTTCGTAGTTATCTACCTGTCCCCACTGGATGCCTGTATACAGTTCATAGTATGCCTTCCGGCGTTCGTCTTTGTCGTGGAGACGCTTGGCTGGGGATTCCTGCCGCTGTCCATAAACAGATACAATCCGTTCTGCCCGCTGTTCATCAGAGGCATGGATAAAAACGGTTAGGCAGTCTGCCACATCACGGAGAATATAATCTGCACACCGCCCCACAATCACACACGGTCCAGCGTTTGCCAAATCGGTAATCACTTTCTTCTGAGCAAGCCACATCTTATCTGTATCAGATTGACCAAAACGGTTACGTCCCGCTACTGCATTGTCATATAGATGGGTAGTTGCAGCATATTCCTCATGTTTTTCAATAAATTCTTTTGCAAGCCCACTTTCTGCTGCAATTTTTTCAATCAATTCACCATCATAACAGGGAATATTCAGTCTGGCAGCCACTTCTTTTCCAATGGTCCTGCCACCGCTGCCAAATTCACGACAGATTGCAATAATGCGGTTGGAGGTGGGTTGTGTAATGGGTTTCTCCTGCTGACTGTGGATTTCCTGCATAACAGATTTTTTAAATCCATGATATAAAACCATAGCAATAAGACAGGAAATAGTGTCCACAATTGCCTGTACCCACATGAGACCACTGACACCAAAGAGGGCATCCATCACAAAACTTAAAATGGTAAAGATAACACCTAAACGCAATACTGCCAGTAAAAGGGAGGTTTTCCATTTGCCCACTGCCTGGAAAATCGAGTTGTACATATTAAATAGACTCATACCTACCACACACCATGACCAGCGACGAATAAATTCACCGCCAACCTCAATGGTCTCCTCATGGTTGATAAACAGACGTACAATGGTTTCAGGAATGAGTTGTACGATGACAAGAAACAGAAGGGAGAAAATGAGAAGCACCACAAAAGACAGATTGCATACCTCATGGACACGCTTGTGGTTTTTGGCTCCATAGTTATAACCAATCAGAGGCATAACGCCCTGTGCAATACCAATACTGATATGTAGTGCAATCGTGCCACATTTGGAAGCCACACCATAGGCAGCAGAAAGGATATTGCCACCATCATGGTTGAGCAACAGACCATTCAGCACAGAAATGGACACAGACACCAGCAAAACAGACACCGCAGCAGGAAAGCCCACCGACAATGTGCCCCAAGATACCGACTTTTCCAGAGAAAAATGCCTGGGGGACAGGGTAAGGACCGAAGTTTTGCGGATATGTGCCAGAATAAACAGAAAATAGCACATAGAAATGGCATTAGACAGCATGGTAGCAACCGCAGCACCAGCCACATCCATGTGGAAGGTGAAAATGAAAATGGGGTCTAAGATGATGTTCATGACACCACCAATGGTCAAGCCAATGCCGGCCTCTCTGGTTTTGCCCACAGAGCGCACAAGATGCCCCAGCACCAGTCCTGCGACCGTTGGGATACCACCAATGACAAACACCCAGAATAAATAGTCAGAGGTAAAGCCCAGAGTTAATTCATCTGCACCAAAAAACAGTAAAATTGGCTCCATAAATACAGCCTGTAAAATAGACAGTACCAATGTAACTGCCAAACTTCCCCAAAAGCAGAAAGAGGACGCCTTGCGAGCGGTTGTCTCATCATTTTGCCCCAGACTTCTGGCTATAACACTGTTGGCACCAATACCAAACAAGTAGGCTACCGCAGTGAGCAGGGTGTAAATAGGAAAGGTAATGGACAGAGCGGCAATCTGGTTGGGGTCACCAATCTGACCAATGAAAAAGGTATCTGCAAGACTGTATAAGATGACAATAATCTGACTGACCACAGTGGGGATGGCAAGGCGTGCCACTGCCTGCCCCACTGGCATGGTGGTAAACAGTTCGTTATTTCGCTTCATTTCGATCACTCCTGTTCTGCCTTGACTGTGTGATTTAGGAAGGTATGTAAACCATCCAGAAAACACTGCACCGCAAGTTCACGGCTTTTTTCCAAGTCAATGGAGTTATAATAATAAAAATAGCCCAAATCTTCCTGGGAGAGGAAGCCGTGGAGGATGGCACGCAGCACACGCTGCCAGTGTGCAATGTCATCTGCACATAATCCATAGCTGGACAGTAAGTCAACCACCAACTCCAAAAGAGGCAGAGCTAGTTCCTTTGCCTGTTCATCCTGCTCAGATGGCATAGTCATAATCAAACGGTATAGTCCTTTATGTGCAGCAGCAAAAGCAAGGTATGCTATGGAAAATGCCCGTACCGCCTCATCTCCTTTTAACTGCTCCACAGCGTTTTTTTGGTGTGCGACCAAATGGTCAATGGCATATTGGAAAACAGCATATTGTAATTCCTTTGTATTTTGGATGTGGTTATAGAGGGAAGGGGGTTTCACATTCAGCCGACGGGCAAGTTCATGGAGGGAAATGGTCGGTTGCCCTGTGTGCTCAATGTATGCTACCGCTTCTGCTACGATTTTTTCTTTTGTCAAGCCTCGTGTCCCCATAATGGAATCCTCCTCAAATAAAACTAACACCATTCGTTATTATGAAACTAATAGCATTAGTTTATCAATACTCACAGGAAAAAACAGCAGTTTCCCTATAAAGATTTAATGTTATGATGGGTTGGTTGGTACATAAGCACAAAAAAACGTGGAATCCAGATGGATTCCACGCAAAAGGATACAGTGATAAAGTTGAAATTAAGCCTTGCCGTCGCAGCCCAGTACATCAACCAGCTTATGCTTGACCAGCTCCTTGATCGCAGCACGGGCGGGCTTCAGATACTCACGGGGATCAAACTTGTCAGGATGATCGTTGAAGAACTTGCGGATGGTACCAGTCATAGCAAGACGCAAGTCAGAGTCAATGTTAATCTTACACACAGCACCACGGGCAGCCTGACGCAGCTGATCCTCAGGTACGCCGATTGCACCAGGCATGTTGCCGCCGTTCTCGTTGATCATCTTCACAAACTCCTGGGGAACGGAAGAAGAACCATGCAGAACAATGGGGAAGCCAGGCAGCTTTTTGGACACCTCGTCCAGGATATCAAAACGCAGCTGGGGCTTGGTGCCGGGCTTAAACTTATAAGCACCATGGCTGGTTCCGATGGCAATGGCCAGAGAGTCACAGCCAGTCTTAGCGACGAACTCCTCAACCTCCTCAGGACGGGTGTAGTGGGATTCCTCAGCGGAAACCTGGACTTCATCCTCAATGCCAGCCAGTGCACCCAGCTCGGCCTCAACTACAACACCGTGGTCATGGGCATACTCAACAACCTTCTTGGTAATCTCAATGTTCTCAGCAAAGGGCTTGGAGCTTGCATCAATCATAACAGAGGTGAAACCGCCGTCGATGCAGGACTTACAGGTCTCAAAGCTGTCGCCGTGGTCCAGATGCAGGCAGATGGGAAGACCAGTCTCAATGATAGCAGCCTCCACCAGCTTGGTCAAATAAGTGTGGTTGGCATAGGCACGGGCACCCTTGGATACCTGAAGAATCAGGGGAGCATTGACTTCCTTGGCAGCCTCAGTGATACCCTGAACAATCTCCATGTTGTTGACGTTGAAGGCGCCAATGGCATAACCGCCGTCGTATGCCTTCGCAAACATTTCTTTTGTGGTGACTAATGGCATAGTGACCATCTCCTTATGTAAATTTTACGCCCTTATTGTACCATTAAGGATTGCAAATTACAAGAGTCTATGTTATGATTTATATGACAATTTTCAGCTTAACAATTTTCAAGCCCAAATTGAACACATTAGGAGGAAACTAAACATGAATCAACTGACAGGCGCATGTATCATTGGACAGTCCGGCGGACCTACTGCCGTCATTAACGCCAGTGCTCAGGGTGTCATTCAGACAGCTCTGAAGGCTGAGTGCATCACCCGTGTACTGGGCGCAGCCCACGGCATTAAGGGTGTGCTGGATGACAAACTCTACGATATGGCTCAGGAGGACGCAGCAGAGCTGGATCTTTTGCAGTATACACCTTCTTCCGCTCTGGGTTCCTGCCGCTATAAGCTGGCTGACCCCGATGTAGATGACACCGACTACAAGCGTATTCTGGAAATCTTTAAGAAGTACGATGTACGTTATTTCTTCTACAATGGTGGTAACGACTCCATGGACACCTGCAACAAGATTTCCAAGTATATGCAGAAGGTGGGCTATGAGTGCCGTATTATGGGTGTGCGCAAGACCATTGACAACGACCTGAATGGTACTGACCACTGCCCTGGT
>CALWON010000054.1 GCA_944383165.1 uncultured Oscillospiraceae bacterium | reverse complement strand
TATCAGAAAGCCATTGAAACTGCTATGAACTGCACTCCTGATCAGTTTGTCACTGAAATGGGTGGCGGTGCATACTATGGTGGCTTGGCAGAGGGTTTTGTAGATATCTCTCCTCTGACTGAGAACTGCGCTCCTAATACTCAGGCTGTGATTGATGCAGTGAGAGAGCTGATTGTTTCTGGCGAGTGGGATGTGTTCTCTGGTGTAAAACTCAGCTATGACATTGCAGAGGATGGCACAGTGACCATCAACAAGACCGATGCACCTCTTGTGACCAGTGAGCGTGACGAGGTAAAGGATGATGTGGTTGTTGTACCTGCCAACACTGAGATTGTACCCGCTGGCGGAGCCTCTGTGGAGGATGGTGTGATTACTGGCACCATGAACTACTTTGTGGATGGTGTAAAGGTAGTCTAATTCAGGATTTTTTAGACCCGAATACCGGGCCGGCCGTTTCACCGGTCGGTCCGGTTTTGCTTTTTTCAACAGTAAACGGGGAAAAAGGACACAGAACCTTTTTCGCCGTTTGCCGCTGACTGAGGCGGAAAACCGCTCTCTTGTAATAGAATAGAGAAAAATTACAATTTTAAATCATTCTACGGGAAGGGGATTTGACATGGCGGAACAGTTTGCCATTGAAATGAAAGGGATTACAAAAACCTTTGGTAGCGTTGTGGCAAATAACAAGGTAGAACTGAACCTGAAAAAAGGGGAAATTCTTGCCCTATTGGGGGAGAATGGCTCAGGAAAGACCACATTGATGAACATGCTTTCTGGTATTTATCAACCAGACCAGGGGGAAATCCGGGTGGATGGAAAACCTGTGACCATTGCTTCTCCAGAAGATGCCAAAGCATTGGGAATTGGTATGGTGCACCAGCACTTTAAGCTGGTGGAAGTCTTTTCTGCAGCTGATAATATTTGGATGGGCAAGGAAAAGGCGGGGTTTCTTTTAAAAAAAGACCGCTATGCCCAAATTCAAGCGATGGCAGCAAAATTTGGGTTTGAACTTGACCCCAGTAAAAAAGTCTATAATATGGCTGTCAGTGAAAAACAGACCTTAGAGATTATTAAAGTATTATATTATGGGGCAAAAGTGATTATTTTGGATGAACCTACTGCTGTTTTGACAGTGCAGGAAATTGAAAAACTCTTTCAGGTTTTGCGGAAGATGAGAGAGGATGGGCATTCTATTATTATTATCACCCATAAGCTCAATGAAGTTTTAGAATTGTCAGACCGTGTGGCTATTTTACGAAAAGGGGAGTATATTGGAACGGTAGAAACCAAAGATACCAATGAGCAAGAACTGACAGAATTTATGGTGGGTCGAAAAGTGGATTTAAACATTGAGCGACCTGTGGTAGAAAAAACCCGTCCTTTGCTGGAAATTCGAGATTTGACCATTCGCAATGATGAGGGTGCAGTTGCCATTGACCATGTAAATTTCTACATTCGTGGAGGAGAAATTTTAGGGGTGGCAGGCATTGCCGGCTGTGGACAAAAGGAGCTGTGTGAGGCGATTGCAGGGCTTCGCCCCATTGAGGGGGGACAGATGATTCATAAGGGGGATAACATTGTGGGCTTGTCTCCCAAGGCAATTTTGGATAAGGGGATTGCCATGTCCTTTATTCCAGAGGACCGTCTGGGTATGGGACTTGCCCCCTCTATGTCCATTACAGATAATATGTTGTTGAAAAATTATGCTGACAGCAAAGGGATTTTTGTAGACCGTGATTTGGGGCGGGCAGATGCACAGCATGTCATTGAAAATTTAGGTGTTGTGACTCCCTCTACAGAAACCCCTGTGCGCCGTCTGTCTGGTGGCAATGTACAGAAAGTATTATTGGGGCGAGAAATTAAAGCGGGACCCAATGTGATTGTGACAGCGTATCCTGTGCGTGGATTGGACATCAATTCCTCCTATGCCATTTACCATATCCTCAATGAACAGAAGAAAAGTGGGGTTGGTATCCTGTTTGTAGGAGAAGATTTGGATGTCATGATGGCATTGTGCGACAAAATTATGGTACTGTGTCATGGACGTATGATGGGTGTGGTACATGCCCATAAGGTCACAAAAGAGGAACTGGGTCTGATGATGACAGGCTCGCTGGATTTAAGTCACCGCTATGAAGATAAACCGGCAGGCTTTGCAAAAGACACCAATTTTGTGCAGACAGATGAGGAGGTGGAGCCATGAGCATTCATGTGGTAAAAAGAGATTCTCTGTCGTTTGGAAAGAAAGTGCTCATTTATCTGGGGGCAGTGGCAGCAGCTCTGATTTTAGGCGGCTTGCTTCTGTTAGCAATGGGGGTTGACCCTGTGGCATATTATAGCAGAATGTTTACCATGGGCATGATTGGAAACAAAATTGCCTATAAAGCGGCAGAAAACTATTTGAAGATTTTTGTGCCGTTGGTGGTCACTTCGGTGGCGTTGTCCCTTGCATTTAAAATGCGCTTTTGGAACATTGGGGGAGAAGGTCAGTTTATTTTGGGTGCAGTGGCGGCAGCCACTGTGGCATTCCAGCTTGGTCCCATTCTTCCACAGCCTGTGACTTTGCTGCTCATGTGTCTGGCTGGTATGTTGTGTGCAGGTCTCTATGGTGTTATGGTGGCAGCCTTAAAAGTAAAATTTGGAACCAGTGAAACATTATTGACTTTAATGCTGAACTATGTGGCACTGTATTTTATTACATTTTTGGGAGAGACACAGGCGGCATGGAATTTCTATTTGGATGAGGAGTCTGTGCGTCCCATTTTTGCAAACTTTTCTAAAATCGTCTCTTTTCCTTCCATTCCCATTGGAAAATTTGGATTGAATGTGTGTGTCATTTTTGCAGTATTGATTGGGATTCTGATTTATGTATATTTGAAATATACCAAACAGGGATATGAAATTGCAGTGGTGGGCGATAGCCCAGGCACTGCCCACTATGCAGGAATGAAAGTCAACCGAATTATTTTGAGAACTGTATTTCTCTCAGCCTGCCTCATTGGTCTGGCAGCAGCTTTTAAAGTCGGAACTGTGGGGATTCTCTCCACCACAGTGACAGATGATGTGGGTTGGACAGGGATTATTGTGGCATGGCTTGCACAGCTCAACACCATAGCTATTTTTGTGATTTCTGCTCTGATTGGTGTGTTGCAATATGGTTCCACTGCAGCGGCAGCTACCTTTGCACAGGTGGACTCCAGTTTTGCGGATATGTTGCAGGGAGCCATTTTGTTCTTGGTACTGGCAGCAGATTTCTTGATTCGATTCCGTGTTGTTTTTGCAAAGAAAGGAGGCTTGACCAATGGAAATGGATAAAATGGGAGTTGTAACCACCTTTTTACACAATATTGTTGTCTATAATATTCCGCTTCTCTATGGAACTACTGGTGAAATTATCGTAGAGAAATCAGGCAGCCTAAACCTTGGTGTGGAAGGCATTATGGCAGTTGGTGCAATTTTTGGATATATTGTGGGCTGTTATGCCAACAGTTTAGGGGTTGGAATTTTGACATCCTTTGTGGCTGGTGCATTGTGTGGGCTTCTGTTTGCTATGCTGACGGTGTCCCTGCAAGCCAATCAAAATATTACTGGTCTGACCCTGACCACCTTTGGATTGGGTGTTTACTTCTTTGTAGGAAATGGGGTAAAGGCAGTGAACTGGCCTGCTATGGCAGACTATGTCAACATTAAAAATGGATTTGCAGATATTGCATTGCCTGGGCTGTCTCAAATTCCACTGTTGGGACGTGGTTTGTTCAGTCATAACATTCTGGTATATTTGGGTGTTGTAATTGCATTGGGTATGTGGTGGTATCTGAACCGAACCCAAACAGGGTTACGCCTGCGGGCAGTAGGTGAAAATCCAGCCGCAGCAGACTCTGTGGGCATCAATGTAAAGCGGTACCAATATCTTCATATCTGTCTTGGGTGTGGTATTATGGGAATTGGTGGCTATTACATGGCACTGAATATGTCAGGTTCCTTTAATAGCAGTTGTTGGATTAACGGGTATGGATGGATTGCAGTTGCATTGGTGATTTTTGCAAATTGGAATCCTGCCCTTGCCATTGTGGGAACCTTTGTATTTGGATTTTTCAATACCCTTCGTGTTTCTGGCAGCAGTCTGGCACTGGCATTTCCAGAGGGATTGGGCTGGCTGTCCAGTGTTCCAACCCAGCTCTATCAGGCTCTGCCATTCCTGATTACAGCGGTTGTACTGGTCATATCCTCTATTCGTAAGAAAAAGGATGGTGGGCAGCCAGCCAGCTTGGGATTGAATTATTTTCGTGAAGAACGCTAAAAAATATCGCTCGGTGAAAACCGAGCGATATTTTTTAGCCTTCCGATGCGCCATCACGGTTCCAAGGGGTATCGTAATCTTTGAGGGCATCAGCAGGGACATCATAAAAGAAAGTGCGGTTTTCACGTCCCTGAAACAGAGAACGCCCTCCTTCGTCTCCCTGTAAAGAGAGCAGTTGGGGGAGAAGGTAGGGAGCAAATACACAGGGGGTTCCCATCTGTTCTCCGCTACGTACACGCCCCAGAGGACGTCCGCTGAGGATATAACCTTTCAGGAAGCCTGAGAGCATTTCACCAGTAAAACCGGGCTGGTCACACACCATAAAACAGCGGCAGGAACCAGAGCGGGCTGCCTTACTGCCAGCAGCCACCGATTCACTGAGAGGGCGTCCATCAGGAACAATAATTTTGTTGAACCCATATTCACGGATGGGCTCATCCAATACATTGCTGCGGGTCACAACGGTAACACGTAAACCCAACATTTCGTTGGCCGCATGGCGTGCAGCATCAAACGCATAGCGATACAGCGGTTTTCCGTGAAAATCAGCCAGTAATTTCTGGCTTCCAAAGCGGCGGGATGCACCAGCCGCAAGCAGAATCAAATCAATCATGTTTTTGCCTTTCTATTGCCAGTGCAATGTCCTCTGCGCGAATGGGGAGGTTTCGGAAAGAAAGCCCAGTCGCATTGCGAATGGCATCTGCAATGGCAGGAGATGGAGTATTGATGACCAACTCACCAATGGACTTTGCACCAAAGGGTCCAGTTGGTTCATAACTTGGATGGAAATTGACACGGATGGTGCCAGCTTCTAAACGGGTGGGGATTTTATATTGCAGGAAGGAGTCATTCAGTAACTTTCCTGCCTCATTATACTGTACATTTTCAAAGAGTGCCATACCAATTCCCTGTACAATGCCGCCTTCTGTCTGTACACGGGCAAGATTGGTATTGATGACAGTGCCACAGTCTACTTCTGCTACATAGTCTACCACTTCTACATGACCAGTTTCAGGGTCAAGGTCAATTTCTGCCATACCTACCATAAAAGGTGGTGGGGAGACGGGAGAGGAGTGTGACTGACAGGCGGTGAGCAGTTTACTGTGTCCCTCATAGCTTGCCCAACCAATTTCAGCACGGGTAATAGATTTGTCTGTACCAGGAACAAATACCTTTTGACCATCAAATTCTGCCTGAGCAGGGTCAACACCCAATATGCGTGCACCTTCAGCCAGAATTTTCTCTCGCAGTTCAGCACAGGTTTTCATCACTGCGCCACCAGTGACATAGGTGGTGGAGGAAGCGTAGGAGCCAGTGTCATAGGGAGATTGGTCTGTATCTACACCACGTACAGAAATATCATCTATATCACAGTCCAGACAATCCGCAGCCATCTGAGCCAAAATGGTGTCACAGCCGGTTCCCATATCGGTACAGCCCACCAGCAGGGTATAAAATCCACCATCATTAAGACGAATTTCCACACTGGCAGTATCCACAGCGGAAATACCACTGCCCTGCATGGCAATCGCCACACCTACTGAGCGGATATGCCCATTGGGAAGGACACGGCGGGGATATTTTTCATCCCAGTTCATGTGTTCCTTGGCAGCAGCCATACAGGCATCCAGTGTACAGCTATTACAGGTTTCCCCATAGTAAGCTGGCATAACCTGCCCCTCTTTGACCATATTTTTCTCACGAATGACAGTGGGGTCCATCCCCAGTTCCGCAGCAATTTCATTCACTGCGGACTCCACTGCAAAAATGCCCTGTGTTGCACCATAACCACGGTAAGCACCGCCACCCATGGTATTGGTGTACACCACTTCACAGGTGAAACGACTTGCCTTTAAACTGCCGTAAAGGGAGAGAGATTTGTGCCCTACAAGACCAATGGTAGTAGGACCATGGTCCCCATAAGCTCCTGCATTGGACAGTGCATACAGGTCAATAGCTCGAATCGTACCATCCCGAGTTGCACCAATTTTCACCTGCATCTGCATCTGATGGCGAGGAGAACCGTTGGTCATACTCTCCTGACGGGTATAGCATAAATAAGCAGCACGACCGGTGAGCTTGGTCACAAGGGCAGGGAATATCTCACTGACGACACTTTGTTTTGCACCAAAGCCACCACCAATTCTGGGCTTTATAATGCGAATGTTCCCTTTTGGAATTTCCAACGCATTGGAGAGAATACGGCGGGCATGGAATGGAACCTGAGTGGAAGATACCACTGTGAGACGACCATATTCATCATAGTAGGAGTATGTGCAGAATGGCTCCATCATTGCCTGACTGTTGGCTAAGGTGTTATAGGTACGCTCCAAAACCACATCACATTTGGAAAATTCCTCATCCAGATTACCCACTGTAAAGGAATCAGAGGACACCAAATTTCGTTTTGCATCGGTTCCTACATCACAGAGAGCACGAAAATTTTCTTCTGGGTGAACCACAATGGGATTGTCCTTTGCTTTTGTAAAGTCCAGCAGAGGCGTTTGAACCTCATAATCCACCTGAATCATACGCAAAGCCTGTGTAGCAGCCTGTTCTGTTTCAGCGGCAACAATGGCAACTGGATCACCACAGCATCGCAGTTGACGGTCAAGAATCAGGCGGTCATAGGGGCTTGGTTCAGGCCATGTCTGTCCAGCTGTGGTAAAACGGCTGTTGGGTGCGTCCTCCCAAGTGAGCACACAGACCACACCAGGAACCAGTTTTGCTTTGGAAGTATCAATCGAGCGAATATAGGCACGGGCATGAGGAGAACGAAGCAGTTTGACACGCAGTGCATTGGCAGGAACCAAATCGCCAGTGTAGACGGGTTTTCCCGTCACAAGACTCATAGCGTCCTTTTTCCGTACACCGGTGGATACATAGTTGCGCTTCATACACACCCTCCTTTCGCTGCTAAAAATTTACGAATGGCACGTAGTTGCCCCTGATAACCAGAACACCGACACAAGTTACCAGCTAAATATTCCTGAATTTCCTGTTCTGTTGGATGGGTTAATTCCCGGGACATAGCCAGAACATTCATAATAAAGCCAGGAGAGCAGTAGCCGCATTGTTCTGCCCCCTCATCTGCCAGATAAGCTCCGAACTCTGCCGCCTCATCCTGCAATCCCTCTAAAGTAGTCACTTTCTTTCCATCTGCACGCAGTGCAGGGACGGAACAAGACAAGACAGGCTTCTCATCCAGCCATACCGTACACAGCCCACAGTTGCTGGTTTCACAGCCACATTTTACGGAGAGACAGCCTTTTTCACGCAGATAGGTAAACAGAGTGGTGTCTGCCTGAACTTCATCTGTGCATCGAACCCCATTCAATGTCAAGGTCAGCTTCATGGATGTTGCCCCCCTTCCAAACAGGTACAGACACGTTGAATCAGTATTTTGGCAAGGTGCCGACGGTATGCACTGCTGACACGCATATTTTCCACATAGGTTAGGTGTTCCGCTTCCTGTAACAAGTCGTTCTGCGTATTGCCATGTAAAAGAGCAGAACGGCTGCTTCTGGCTCCCAGTGCCAGAGAGATGCGACCATCACAACAGGAGGCGGCACAGGTGAGGGTAGGCAGGTCAGTCTGTGTGTTGCGTGTACTCTGGTAAGCAACTTGAATCTGTTTCTGTAATGGAATACGAATATGGGTGAGTACATCCCGGTCGTAGGGCATGGCTGCATACTGAGTCAGGGGAATCCAGCCAGCCTTTACCAGATGAACCTGACAATTCAAAGGCAATAGAGCAGTTACAATGTCAGAAAATCCGAAACGGGCAGCTACACTGCCACCTAATGTGGCACAGTTGCGAAACTGAACCCCTACAATGTGTTTGGTACAGTCGGAAAAATAGGAACCAAAATATTGGGCAAGCAGAGGGCTGGTTTCTAACTGGCGCAGAGTTACCATTGCACCCAGTTCCAGATAGGTGTCTGTCTGCTCAATTTGATTTAATCCCAACTTTGACAGGTCTATCAAGGTGTCGTAGCGGCGGCGACCTAGGCGCAGCCAGCAGCCACCAGACAAAATTGTGTTTGTCTTTTTCTGATTCAGTTCCCAGGCATGTTCTGGAGAATCTGCAAACACATAATTACGAGCTGTATACAAAATACATCACACTCCTTTCTGTAGTAAGAGGTGCTGCCCACCCAGCAGGTTTGGGTGGGCAGAAATCAAATGTTACGCTGCATCTGCAAACAGACTGCGTACATCTAGATCATCGTCTGTGACAGAGATTCCATAGAAAGTCTGATAGAACTCCTCTGCAACTGTCACAAATTCCTCTGGGGACACCAGTTCAGGGTGAAGCTGGGCTGCCAACCAATAAATACCCAAAGCGCTGGAAGGAGTGGGGTAATCCCAGGGTTCAATCAGGCTGGGGAAGGTATAGATGGCACCATTCTGTATGGCAGACAGGGAGGAGAAGCGGTCATCGTTGAGCAAATCTGCCTCTGTATACTCAGCATAGGAGACCATATAAATACGCTCAGGATTCCAGGATAAGAGCTGTTCAGCAGAAATATCCACCCAGTCGCTGTCACTCAATTCTGCTGCCACATTGGTGCCACCTGCCATTTCAATCAGAGCATTTTGGTACATACCAGCACCCGAGGTACGCAGAAAATCAGTACCAGCCATGTATACAGTGGGACGGTTTTCTACGTCTGTACAGAGAGCAGACACTTCAGACATCATATCTTCATGGAAGGTAATCAGCTCATTGGCTCTCTCCTGTGCACCAGTTGCCTCACCAATCAGGCGGATGGTTTCCATAAACCCATCCATTGTCTCAGGGTCAATCACCAAGCAGGGAATGCCCAATGTATCAAACTGGGTAGCACTTTCCTGTAATTTCAGAGGAAGGATCACCAGTTCTGGCTCCAAAGCGGCAATTTCTTCTACATTTACACCTTTACCACTGCCAATGGCAGGTAGTTCCAAAAATTCGGGGGCAGCACGCTTATATATTTCCCGGGTATCTGCCTTCATTTCAATCCCTACAACTTGATCCTGTAACCCCAAAGCGATAAGCAGAGAGGAGGACAGATAATAAGCAGATACAATTTTGGTGGCAGGCTGCTCCAAAGTGACTGTGCGCCCAGCCTGATCTGTCAGTGTAATGCCAGAAGTCTGGGTAGCAGATGTAGAAGTGGACTGGCTGGTGGAAGTGTTGTTGGATGCACTGACACTGGAAGAAGCAGGCTGGTTGGTACAGCCTGACAGAGCACCCAATGCCATAACCAGTGCAAGCACAAGGGCGACACTGGTACGCAGGTGTTTCATCATACACAAAAATCTCCTTTGTTTTTAACATTGCAGAGCCATTGTACCAGCTTTTCTGGGAATTGTCGAGAGGGAGAAGGAAACCTCTTTTTGGAGTGAAAAAGAATTTTGCAATCGTCCCATTTCTCCAAAAAAGGAAAAGGCAAATGGATATACTGGGAGGACAGGAAAGGAGTGTGTTGGAGCATGAGCAGTTGGCATAGCGGTCAGGTGGAGGATTTGCTCAAACAGTTTGAGAGTAGCCCCAGTGGCATTTCAGAACAACAGGCACAGGAACGGTTAAAAGAAAATGGATTTAATCAGTTAGCAGCACAGAAAAAACCAAATTTACTCCTCCGGGTCCTGGTACAGATGAAAGACCCCATGATTTTGGTATTGCTGGCTGCCGCTGCACTCTCTTTTTGGGCCAGCGGTGGCGAAGAATGGCTAGATGCTGCCATTATATTGATGATTGTGTGTGTCAATCAGGTGATCTCTATTTCCCAAGAGGATAAAGCACAGCAGGCACTGGAGGCACTGAAAAATCTGTCTGCACCACAGGCAACTGTGGTACGAGGTGGAACAACCTACAAAATTCCAGCGGCTGAACTGGTGACAGGAGACATCATCCATCTGGAAGCAGGGGACTATGTACCAGCAGATGCCCGGATTTTACAATGTAGCCGTTTACAGGCGGATGAGTCTTCCATGACCGGGGAATCTGTCCCAGTGGAAAAATTTTCAGATGCAGTAGTCCCCCCAGATGCACCTCTAGGGGACTGGGTGAATATGGTACTGTCAGGCACATTGATTACTGCGGGTCATGCCACTGCGCTGGTGTGTGCTACAGGGATGGATACCCAAATGGGTCATATTGCGCGGCTTTTATTAAATGACCAAGGGAGTGAAACCCCGCTGCAAAAGAAAATGGGAGAAATCTCTAAAACACTGTCCTTTGTTTGCCTTTGTGTCTGTGCTGTGATGTTTGGTGTGGGATTGATTCAGGGAAAAAACATGTTGGATATGTTTATGACAGCAGTTTCTCTGGCTGTGGCAGCCATACCAGAAGGATTGCCTGCCATTGTCACCATTGTGTTGGCGTTGGGAGTAGGCAGAATGGCACAGAGGGGCGCCATTGTAAAGCGGCTGCCTGCGGTGGAGACGTTGGGGTGTGCCAGCGTCATCTGTTCTGATAAGACGGGAACTCTGACACAGAACCAGATGGCAGTGCAGGAACTGTGGGTCCCACGGGGTGGGCATCGCAGGGAGGCGTTTATTGCTGGTACATTGTGCAGTGATGCGCAACTGTTTTGGAGGGCAGGTGCACCCACTGCACAGGGAGACCCCACAGAGACAGCATTGGTCATTGCAGCAGCCAAGGAGGGAATTGACCGCAACAAATTGGGTGAAGAACAGGTGCGAAAGGCAGATATTCCCTTTGACTCTCAACGAAAACTTATGTCCACCATACATAGTAAACCAGAAGGAGGCTATCGGGTTTATGTAAAAGGAGCACCTGATGTTTTGTTAAATCGCTGCAAGGCAACCGGAAAAGGGCAGTTGAGTGGCTCAGAAAAGGAAGTAATTTTGGAGGCAAATGAAAAAATGGCAGCTAGAGCACTGCGTGTCCTTGGTGTAGCCTATCGGGATTTGGCATTTCTGCCCGCAAAACTGGATTCCCAGACCATAGAGCAGGAACTGACCTTTTTGGGGCTGTTTGGTCTAATGGACCCACCACGCAGTGAGGTAAAAGAAGCGGTGCTCCAATGCCACAGGGCAGGCATTCGCCCTGTTATGATTACAGGAGACCACAGGGCAACTGCAGTGGCAGTGGCAAAAGAATTGAGTATCTATCAGGCAGGGGATTTGGCAATCACAGGAGCAGATTTGGATTTTATGCCCCAAGAGGTGCTGGAGGAGGATATTCACCGTTTTTCCGTGTTTGCCCGTGTGACACCGGAACATAAAATGAGAATTGTGAAAGCGTGGCAAAAAAAGAATCAAGTGGTTGCTATGACAGGGGATGGTGTGAACGATGCCCCAGCTTTGAAGGCATCTGACATTGGTTGTGCAATGGGAAAATCGGGGACAGATGTGGCAAAAGGGGCTGCCGACATGATTTTAACTGATGATAACTTTTCTACCATTGTAAAGGCAGTGGAGGAGGGACGCGGTATCTATGCCAACATCAAAAAGGCAATACACTATCTGCTGTCCTGCAATATTGGGGAAATGGTGACCATTTTTGTGGCAACTGCATTTAATTTTGGGCAAATGCCTCTGGTTCCAGTACAGTTACTCTGGTTGAATCTGGTGACTGACTCACTGCCTGCCTTGGCATTGGGTGTAGAAGAAGTGGAGCATGGAGTGATGGAACAGCCACCCAGACAGACCAACCAGAATCTGTTTGACCATGCCTTTTCTGTACGCCTCTTATGGCAGGGGTTGATGGTGGGAGCGTTGACCCTATGTGCCTATTTTCTGGGGCTTTTGAAGCTGGCAGAAATTGGGCAGGAGGGGGCAGTTGCCAATACCATGGCATTTGCTACATTGACCCTGTGTCAGTTATGTCATGCCTTTAATGTGCGCAGTGAGGAGCAATCCCTATTTCATCAGGGGGTGTGGTCGAATGCCAGCATGAACAGGGCGTTTCTCATTGGTTTGGGATTGCAGTTGGGGGTGCTTCTGCTTCCACCTGCACAGGCAATCTTTTCAGTAGTGCCGTTAAATGGAATACAGTGGACAGCAGTTGCCCTGTTGGCACTGGCACCCATCCCTATTTGTGAAATAGAAAAGAAATGGAGAGGAAAGAAACAT
>CALWON010000053.1 GCA_944383165.1 uncultured Oscillospiraceae bacterium | reverse complement strand
ACTTCGGAAACAGAGACACGGTTGAAGTCACCCTCAATGGTATGCTTTAGGGCAGAGGCAGCAACAGCAAACTCAATGGCATCCTGAGAGGACTTGCCAGAAACCAAAGCGTAGATGAGACCAGCACCAAAGCTGTCACCACCGCCTACACGGTCAACAATACGCAGTTGATATTTTTTGGAGAAACAGTAGTTTTCACCGTCAAACAGCATGGCACTCCAGCCATTGTCAGAGGCAGAGTGGGACTCACGCAGGGTGATAGCAACCTTCTCAAAGCCAAACTTGTCAGCCAGCTGCTTTGCAACAGACTTATAACCTTCATGGTTAATTTCACCAGCATAGATGTCGGTTGCCTCAGCCTCGATACCAAATACGTCCTTGGCATCTTCTTCGTTGGAGATACAGACATCCACATACTGACACAGGTCAGTCATAGCCTCACGGGCCTCGGCACGGGTCCACAGCTTGCCACGGTAGTTCAAGTCACAGGAAATCTTTACACCCTTTGCCTTTGCAGCCTTACATGCCTCACGGCAGATTTCTACAACATTGGGACCCAGAGCAGGAGTAATACCAGTGAAGTGGAACCAGTCAGCACCCTCAAAGATGGTGTTCCAATCAAAGTCAGAAGCAGAAGCCTCCTGAATGGCGGAGTGTGCACGGTCATAGATACAGACGGAACCACGCTGGGAAGCACCCTTCTCCAGATAGTAGATACCCACACGATCACCACCACGCACAATCTTACTGGTATCTACGCCAAAGTAGCGCAGAGAGTCTACAGCAGCCTGACCAATGGCATGGCTTGGCAGCTTGGTGACATAGGTACTATCCAGACCAAAGTTTGCAAGGGATACAGCCACGTTGGCTTCGCCGCCACCAAAGGTAGCCTGCATCTGGTCATTCTGGAAGAAACGATAGTAGCCATTGGGGGCCAAACGGAGCATAATTTCGCCGAATGTAACAACTTTCTTACTCATATTGATTCATTCTCCTCAAGATTTTATTTCTGTACCAGGTGAACAGCAAATCCACCAAATTCTTGCTCGAAGTAGATGGCTGTGGTTTTGCCCTTAGCATTGGTTTTGCGGGACTCCTCTTTGAAAGCGAAGCCTTTTCCCTTCAGGAAAGCAACAGCACGGTCCACAGAATTGGTGCCGATGGCAATATGCCCCAGTTTGCCAAGATAGGGAGCTTTCATGCACTCAACAGCAGTGCCAGCAAAGTTGGAGGAGTTGCCAGCCTTGTAGTCGAAACCAAAGGCAGTGCAGAACAGCTTTGCAGTTTGCTCTGCTTTTTCAGCATTTTCACAGTTGATACCAACATGGCGCAGTTCAAAACCCAACATAGTCTTAACAGCGTCCTGACAAATGCGTGTGATTTCATCCCACTTCTGACCATCAATCAGATCTTTTTTGACCATCCAAGTGCCACCACAAGCCACAATCTGGTCAAAGCTCAGATAGTCCATCATGTTCTTTGTGTTGACACCACCGGTTGGCATCCAACGCAGGTTGGAATAGGGACCAGCCAATGCCTTCAGTTTGGCAACACCGCCATTCTGTTCAGCAGGGAAGAACTTGACAACTTTCAGACCCATGCCCATTGCCTGTTCCATTTCACCGGGAGTAGCAGTACCAGGCATCATCAAGCCGCCTTTTTCAATTACATAACGGGTGATTTCAGGATTAAAGCCAGGGCTTACAATAAACTGTGCACCAGCATCCAGAGCACGGTCAGCCTGCTCTTTGGTCAGCACAGTGCCAGCACCTACCAGCATTTCAGGTACTTCTTTCACAATGCGGCGAATTGCTTCCTCACCAGCAGCAGTGCGGAAAGTTACCTCAGCGGCAGGCAGCCCACCAGCGACCAGAGCTTTGGCAAGAGGCACAGCCTGCTCAGCATCGTCAATGGCAATGACAGGGATGATACCAATTTCATAGATACGCTGTAAGATGTTTTCCATCGTAAACAGTCCCCTTTGTTTTATATTGTGAAACGCCGTTTCACGTTCCTGTTCTTCTATTATAACTGATTTTTTACAAAAAGCAAGTCAGAATTCTGTCAAAGATTGCTTGCATTTTTCGTACAGAACGTGTAAAGTAAAAGGGAAATTTCGTATTATAAAACGGAGGAAACCAACATGGAACGTGGAGGGGTGCAGTCTCTGGACAGGGCATTTGATTTACTTGAGCTTTTATGCCGCAGCCAAAATGGGATGGGGATTCAGCAGCTCAGCGAAGAAACAGGCTTACATAAAAGTACAGTCCATCGCCTTGTCAATGCGATGGCAGAGCGGGGTTATGTGCGCAAGGATACAGAAAATGCCATTTATCGGGCAGGTATGCATATCTGTGAATTGAGTGACTATATACAGGAAAATCTGGATGTAGTATCCTTGGCGCGGGATGCCATGGAACGGTTGAGCAGGAAAACCAGTGAAACAGTCCATCTTGTGATGCGCCAGGGGAATGAAATTGTCTATATCCATAAGGTGGAGGGGCTGCATGGGGTCATCCGGATGGTATCAAGAATTGGAGCCACACGACCGCTGTACTGTACTGGAGTGGGAAAGGCAATTTTGGCAAGTATGGACCGTGGAGAGGCGTTGCAGTGTTGGAATAGCAGCCAGATTGAGGCCTACACTCCATATACTATTATACGGCAGACTGCATTTTTGCATGAGTTGGAAATGATTCGCCAACAGGGATATGCGCTGGACAATGAGGAAAATGAACTGGATGTACGCTGTGTAGCAGCAGCCATTCCAGACTGGCGTGGGCAGGTACAATATGCCATTTCTATTTCCGCTCCTTTGTCAAGAATGACAGATGAACGGATTGAAAGCATGATACCAGAGTTGTTGAAGGCAAGAGATGAGATTTCTACCATGCTGGGAGGGAGAAAAAAGGGGGAATTGTTGTGCGAATCGCCATTGTAGAGGATGACCTAAATTACCAGCAACAATTGCAAGAGTACTTGTGCACCTATGGGCAAGAACACAACCTAACATTTGAAGTGACCATATTTTCAGATGGCAGTGAAATTTTACCTCTCAAGCCAAATAGTTTTGACATTATTTTATTGGATGTGGAGATGCCAAAGTTGGATGGAATGACAACTGCAGAGCAAATCCGGAAGCAGGATGGGGAAGTGGTCCTGATGTTTATCACTCAGATGGCGCAGTATGCCATCAATGGGTATGCAGTGGGCGCTTTGGATTTTGTACTAAAGCCATTGAACTACTACACCTTTTCTTTGCGGTTTGCACGTGCAGTCAAGCGAGTGGAAAAACAGGGGAGGCGAGAGCTTCTCTTAACATTGCCTGAACGGGTGGTGAGAGTGCGGACAGACCAGATTTATTATATAGAGGTACAAAACCGTATGCTTCATTACTATACAGACAGTGAAGAATATGTATGTAAGGGTACCATGCAAAAGGTGGAACAGGAGCTGGCAGGGGATCATTTTGTCCGTTGCAATCACTGGTATTTGGTTAATTTGCGACATGTCAGCGAAGTGCGTCGAGAGGTTGTCGTGGTAGCTGGGCAAGAATTGGAGATTTCTCGTAGAAACCGGACAGCTTTTTTAAATGCCTTGACGGACTATGTGGGGGGGAACCAGTAGTTGTGACCAGATATATCCTTTTCCACAGTTTCTGGTTGACAGTGTCTGTGATAATTTTTCTTGTTCCAGTCCGGCACCGCTCCCATGCACCATTACGGATTGTGCTGTCACTCCTTATAATGTCCCTCTGCAATGTGATTGTACAGCTCTGTGTCCCGCAACTATTGTTACGCTTATTGCTAGCCTATTGGTTGGTAACAGGATGTTTTTTCTTTTGTGCCAATTTGCAATGGAGGGCACAGCTCTATTGTAGTATTTGGGTTCTGTTCTTGTATGGAGGTACCATCCAGATTTTTGTTGGGCTGTTTATGAAAGTGGGGGTGGGAGAAATGTTGCCACTGCCCGGCAGGCTGGTTGCGTCTATCATTGTATTTCTGCTTTATAGTGTGGTAGGCTGTACCATTGCAAAATGGATGACAGATGAAGGAGATTACCATATAGGTCCAAGGCAATTGATTTCTGCGTTTTTACTATTGGGGATTGATTTGTCTACGATCTGGCAATTTGTGGAGCTTCGGAAGGAAATTTCACAGGGGGCTGCCTGGGTGATCTTTTTAATGGTGGAGCTATACTGTGCTACAATCCTCTATCTACAGCATGAACTATTTCGGAAAAGTGCTATTCGCCAGGAATTGGCAGTGTTAAACCATATTTGGATGCAACAGAAGAACCAGTACAGTCTGGCAAGAGAGAATATTGCAATGATTAACCAGAAGTGCCATGATTTAAAGCACCAGATACAGGGGATGCGTCTGATGGGGAGCAGTGAGGAGCGGGAGCGGTATGTGCAGGAAATGGAGCAGTCCATCCAAATTTATGACAGCATTGCCAAAACAGGCAACGAGGTACTGGATACCGTTTTGACAGAAAAAAGTTTGTACTGTGAAGCAAATGGAATACAGGTTCACTGTGTTGCCAATGGAACCCTGTTGACATTTCTTGATCCAGTCGACCTATATACCATGTTTGGTAATGCACTAGATAATGCAATCGAAAGTGTAAAAGGGATTGAGGTTCCAGAACAGAGATTGATTGATGTTTTGATTTATGAGGAGCAAAAGTTTGTAATTGTTCAAATCATCAACCCTGTTTCCCATCGGGTGGAATTTGATTCTGAGGGGTTGCCAATCAGTAGCAAGCATGATAAGGACTATCATGGGTTTGGATTACGCAGCATCCGACATACAGTACAAAAACATGGTGGTATTTTACGGGTCAAGGTACAGGATGGCTGTTTTTATCTACAGATGACTTTCCCCATTGGGGGAAGCGAGCCCATGTAAGAACCCGTCCAGTTCTGGAGAGAATACCAGCCCACCAATGACAGTGGATTTATGGACAAATAGTTGTGCTAGGGCATTGGGTTGGTTTGGGTAGTTTGTAATTTGATAGGTGTATCGTTTGACGGTCTGGTCAGCATATTCAGAGAGAGGAAATCCTTGCTCCATCTGTAACTCCAACAGAGTTTGAAAATTTTGGTCAGATACAGATGGCAGTTGTAAATCCTCAACAGAAATGGGCTCCTCTAACACAGTCCAACCATAGTGTTGCAGGAACGCAATCCGATCTTCATTTGTTTTTACTTTTGTTTGTGCCAGTGTAGAGACGGTTTCACTGGATTGCACAGATGGGTTGGCTAGCGTCAAAGAAAGGGAACAACAGACCACAAGTGCTGCTGTGGCAACCAGATAGGGAAGACGTTTCACAGGGAGCCTAGCAGTAATAACAAACATAATGTCACACCTCACAACTTGCATTTTGACGGTTTTCTAATTACTATATCTATGCTGAGAAGAAAAATTTATTACCATGCACAATAAAATATGAAAAAAAGTGTTGAAATTGACGAAGAAATTTGGTATAGTAGAGCGAACTGCGCAAAAATAAAGTTTTATAATGGGAGGAGTTGGGCAAATTGGCAGAAGAACGTGTGGATAAACTCCTATCCTCCACAGGTCATTGGTCACGCAAGGAGGTAAAAGAACTCATCAAACGTGGTTGCGTGAAAGCCAATGGGGTTACAGTACATAAACCAGAGGAGAAGTATTCGGTAGAACATACTGTGTTCCTGGTTCATGGACAGGTCGTGGATTGCCAACCCTATGTATATCTCATGCTCCACAAGCCAGCTGGTGTACTGTCTGCAACAGAGGACAGGGATCAGGAGACCGTGTTGGACTTATTGCCTGAATACCTTAGGCGGCGTAAGCTGTTCCCAGTAGGACGTCTGGATAAGGATACGGAAGGGCTTTTGCTGATTACCGATGATGGTCCATTGGGTCATGCACTGTTATCTCCCAAAAAACATGTAGATAAGGTATATTATGCGCAGGTGGATGGCGTCATTACACAGGAAGATGTACAAACATTAGCACAGGGCATGACTTTGGGGGATGGATTTGTGTGTTTGCCTGCCAAGCTGGAACCCATCGAGGATGGGCGGGCTTGCCTTGTGACGTTACAGGAGGGGAAGTATCATCAAGTAAAGAGGATGCTGGCAGCTTGTGGAAAGCCAGTTGTTTATCTAAAACGTTTGTCTATGGGGACACTGGAATTGGATCGGCAACTGAAAAAGGGGGCATGGCGACCACTCACAATCCATGAATTGGAAGGATTGAAGGGGAAGCTGTAAGACGTTCGCAAAAATTTGGTTGTTTTCCACAAAAAAATGTAAAAAACCCCTTGTCAAATCGGGGGAGAAACCGTTATAATTGCAATAGCTTGATGCGTAATAATTAGGGAGGGATTTATGTGTCCAGTAGGATGTTTCAAGGTGTTGTACTTCAGATGAAGGATAGTATCGACCGCACAGTAGGTGTAATCGATTCAGATGGTATTGTGGTGGCTTGCAGCGAATTGACCTGTATTGGGGAGCATTGGGTAGGTGCTGTGGCAGCCATCCATGCTTCTGACAACTCCGTGGCACATTTTGAGGGAAAAACATTCAAACAGCTGGCAGGATGGGGGGCACAGTTCGACTATGCAGCCTTTGTGCGGGGAGAAGATGAGCTTGCAGACTCCCTCTGCTCCATGGCAGTGGTAGCATTCAATGGGGCAAAAGCCTATTATGAGGAAAAGCATGATAAGGCTACCTTCGTGAAAAATATCATCTCAGATAATATCTTATTGGGAGATATTTATACGCAGGCAAAGGAGCTACATTTTGTATCAGAGGCACCTAGGGCGGCATTTCTGGTGCGTCAGCTTGGGTCAGCTGATGTGTCCACAATCGATGTGATCCAAGGACTGTTTCCTGATAAACAGGTAGACTTTGTCATCTCCATTAACGAGACTGATGTTGCTCTAATCAAGCAACTGCCAGAGGGAGCGGATGCCAAAGAACTGCAAAAGATTGCCAAACAGATTGCCACTGCTGTCAGCCAAGAGCTGGGTATTAAGGTGGTAATTGGTATTGGCACTATTGTTGGGCACATCCGTGACTTGGCTCGTGCTTATAAAGAGGCAGGAGTTGCCATCGATGTAGGTAAGGTTTTTGATACAGAAAAGACAGTCATTAACTATGAAAACTTGGGTATCGGTCGACTGATTTATCAGTTGCCCACTATTTTGTGTCAAATGTTCTTACAGGAAGTATTCAAAAAGAACCCCATTGATGCGTTGGATCAGGAGACCCTGTTGACCATCAATAAGTTCTTTGAGAACAACCTGAATGTGTCTGAAACAGCCCGTAAGCTGTTTGTACACAGAAATACATTGGTGTATCGTCTCGAAAAGATCAAAAAGCTCACAGGGCTTGATTTGCGTGAATTTGATGATGCTATCACCTTTAAGGTAGCTTTAATGGTTAAGAAGTATTTGATTTCTCGTGGAATTGAGTCCTGAGGGACCTTACAAAATTATCATGTAAGAGAAACTCTGTTTGCCTGAAAAGGGAAACAGAGTTTTTTTTATGGAAATCGACAAATTTCCATTGACAATCCTACAAAGGAACGGTAGTCTATTAAAGAGCGATTTCCTGGGAAATGCCCCATTCGCAGGAACCTTTTTTCAATTTTTTCGTCTAATATACACGCAGTAACACAGAAACAGGTGAGAATATGATACGATTTATTGACGTTTATAAGGAATATGACAATGGCACAAAAGCACTAAAAGGGGTAAATATGCGCGTAGATGATGGTGAATTTGTCTTTCTGGTGGGACCGTCTGGCTCAGGAAAGTCTACCATGATGAAACTGATAACAGGGGAAATTTCTCCTACGGAAGGCAAGTTGATGGTCAATGGATATAGTCTGAATAATATTAGCCCCAAACAAATTCCGCTCATGCGGCGTACATTGGGTATTGTGTTTCAGGATTTCCGATTGATTGAGAAAAAGACAGTACATGAAAACCTCTCTTTTGCCATGCGTGCCATAGGGGCTTCTAATCGGGATATGAGAAAACGGATTGGCTATGTGCTGCGTTTGGTTGGACTGGAAGAAAAGGCACATCAATATCCAGGGCAGCTCTCTGGTGGTGAACAACAGCGTGTGGCTATTGCACGGGCACTTGTCAACAATCCGAATATGATTATTGCTGATGAGCCAACGGGAAATTTAGATCCCAGCCGCTCTTTGGAAATTATGATGTTGTTAGAGCGCATTAATGAACTGGGGACTACGATTTTGGTTGTAACCCATGAGATGAATCTGGTCAATAAATTTGCAAAACGCGTTGTGACCATTCAAGAGGGAAGAATTATCAGCGACGAGACAGGTGGGTATTATCATGGCGAGAAGATTTGATTTTGGTTATTACTGCAAAGAGGGAATACACTCCATATTCATGCATGGCTTTATGTCCTTTGCGGCTGTTTGTATGATTGTGGCCTGTTTGTTGATTATGGGTTCTTTTTCCCTAGTGGCAGTGAATCTAGATAACATGTTGGGGGATTTGGAGGCAGAAAATGAATTTTTGGCATATGTAGATGAGAGTTACAGTGAGGAGGAGGCACGGGCATTGCAGTCAAAGATCGAGGCGATCCCCAATGTGGCTGAAGTGCTATTCGTGACAAGGGCTGAAGCTCTGGATGATTTCAGGTTAGGACGGGAAAATAATGAATTGCTAGCCAGCTTGCCGGATGATGTGTTGCGTGACCGTTATCGCATCCATGTAGATGACATAGAGCAGTTAAAAGAAACGTCAGAAGCGGTGGAAAAGATCGATGGGATTGCATTGGTCAACGCAGCCTACGATATTGCCCAGGGATTTGTTATGGTACGTAACATTGCAACTGGTATTGCCCTAGTTTTGATTGGAATTTTGGTCTTTGTTTCCCTTTTCATTATTGCAAATACCATTAAATTGGCATTTTTCTATCGCAGAGAAGAAATTGCCATTATGAAAATGTGTGGCGCTACCAATTCCTTTATTCGTTGGCCATTCATTGTACAGGGTATGATTTTGGGATTATTTGGTGCGCTGTTGGCGTTTTTCATGCAATGGGGTGTATATGGTCTTGTAGTCAAGGCTGTGATCCAATCCAATGGTCTTTCATTGGTGACCATTATTCCATTTAGTGTACTGATTCCAAAGTTGCTGTTGATTTTTTGTTGTGCAGGACTGGTGATTGGTGTAGTTGGTTCAGTACTCGCCATCCGGAAATTTTTGCAGGTTTAAGGAGGAAAATGATGAATCCAAAAAAACAAAAGCTGTTTGTCAGCATTTTGGCAGGTATTTTAGTGGTAATGATGATTTTGCCTATGTTGGCTACTATTTTTGTGCGATAGGAGCGGAAATAGATATGAATAGCTTACATCTCAAGAAGGTATGGTTGAGACTGTGTACTGCACTTTTGGTTGTAGTTCTTGTAGTTCCATTGATGCCGCAATCTATAGTTATGGATGCTTCTGCAGTGACACAGGCAGAAATTGATAAGATGAAAGAAGAAGCTGCTGATTTGAAAAACCAACAGAAGGAAATTCAAGATCAGTTGAAGGCGATTCAGGCAGATAAAACCAAAGCATTGGAGCAAAAGGCACTGCTAGAACAGCAAATCAATGCAACACAAGCTGAAATCAACAATATCCAGTCCCAGATCAACAAATACAATGAGTTGATTTCCCAAAAAGAAGAGGAGCTTGCCCAGGCGCAGGAAGAGGAACGTGCTCAGTATGAGTTATTCTGTAAACGGGTAAGGGCTATGGAAGAAGAAGGGGAGGTTTCTTATTGGTCCATTTTGTTTAGCTCTTCCGATTTTTCGGATCTTTTAGATAATGCCATGCTAGTAGAGGAGATTATGGCATATGATGATAAAATTATGGACCAGCTCATTGCTCTGAGAGAAAAGATTGAACAGGATAAGGCAGATCTCGAGGAAGCAAAGAAAGGGCAAGAAGATGCAAAAGCCGAGCAAGAAGCAGCTAAAGCAAATTTAAAGTCCCAACAGGCAGAAGTAGATAGCTTGATTGCACAGATTAGTTCACAGGAAGACCAGCTAGAAGCGGCAGAATCAAAATTAAAGGCAGCGGCCAATGCAGCAGACAAGGAAATTGCAGCAGCAGAACGGGAGCTAGCAAGTCAAATTGCCAATGTACCAAGTGAGTCAGGATTCTTGTGGCCGTTACCAGGCTATAACAGCCTTTCGTCACTGTTTGGACCGCGGCAACATCCCTTAACAGGGAAAGCCAATAACCATACAGGTATTGATATCCCTGCTCCAGGTGGAACCCCAATTTTAGCAGCCAAAAGTGGGGTGGTTACTACATCTACATACAATAGTTCCTACGGAAACTATGTTGTAGTCAGCCATAGTGATGGTACCTCTACCCTATATGCCCATATGAGTAGCCGTTCTGTATCAAAGGGACAGACAGTTTCCCAAGGTCAGACCCTTGGTAGAGTGGGTACAACAGGTTCTTCCACTGGTAACCATCTGCATTTGGAAGTCCGTGTCAATAATGTCCGCCGGGATCCGATCAATTATTTTGGTGTAACACTTTATATTGACGGTGCGCGTCTAAACTGAACCAATCCCAGCATAGAATTGCCCTGATGGGGGGAATTCTATGCTGGGGCTTCTTTTTTATGGGACACAGTATGAGAGGAAACTGATCCAAAAGCCGCTCTTTGGATTGATGTTGTGGCAGGGGCAAATTGGACCAGATGGATTCTGGACAGGGAGGCGGGTCACAAGCCTGTGCCGAAAGCTGTATCACAAACGTGTGAACCGAATTTTATTGCCACAGGATTTTCCATATCTGGATCGAATCAAACAAGAAGGGTTGACCACAGTAGACCCTTTACCGTTGTACCGTAGCCATGCTGCACAACTGGCATTGGCTGTGTTACAGCAACAGCATCAAGTACCAGAAAAAAGCAAAGTGGCATTGAGGGGGGCACAAGTGGATCGAGACCTTTGTCAGGCTGCTTGTCAACTTTCGCCACTGGTCAAGGGGCTGGCAATTATGGTTACAAAAGGGGGGGAGATGCTTGCTCATCAGTTACGTATGGAATATGGAATCCCTGTCTATCCAGATCATCATGAGGCAGCAGTGACCATTCACTTTTCCCCAGCAGAACAGGGGGTTGGGAGGGAGTTGCATCTGTATGGAGCGAAAGCAATGGACTGTGGGGTTTGTATATCCAGTTCAAAACTGCCACAGGAGTGGTCACACTCGGTACCTTTGCTGACTGCACTATGGGAAACGGGAAAAATTGGAAGCGAATCTTTAGAATTTACTTGACAATTTTGTGGAAAATGGGTATAATACCGTAGATTGCATTCTTATATATTAGAGTGCGATTTTTCATTGATGATATGACCACTGTGTTGTGGCTTTATATTTGGAAAGGTGTGCGAAGTGATATGGCAAAAGAATTTAAGCTGACAATGGAGCGAATGAAAGAGCTACAGGATGAGCTGACCTACTTAAAGACCGTAAGGGAAAAGGAAGTGGCAGAGCTGATTAAAGAGGCCCGCTCCTTTGGCGATTTAAGTGAAAATAGCGAATATGATGAGGCGAAAACGGAGCAGGGAAAACTTTACTCCCGCATTGCTGAAGTCCAAAATATCCTAGAGAACTGTGTGGTCATTGAGGAGAGCACAGATGATGGCACTGGATATGTGCGTATTGGTTCTACTGTAACTGTACTGGACAAGGAATTCAATGAGGAAGAAGTCTACAAAATTGTAGGTTCTCAGGAGGCAGACCCCATGAATGGAGTCATTTCTGAAGATTCCCCATTTGGAAAGGCACTGCTTGGCAAGGTTCCAGGCGATGATGTAGTGGTAGATGCCCCTTCTGGTAGTGTAGAATATAAGCTGCTGAAGGTGGAGCGATAAAAACAGGCGTTTTACGCTGAGAGAAAGATAGGAGTGTTTCTCTATGGCTGAGAAGAACAACCAACAGGTAACTCAGGAGCAGAATTTGTCCCAACTGCTACAAATTCGTCGGGACAAGCTGAAGGAACTACAGGATGGTGGTAATGACCCATTCCAGATTACAAAATATAAGATTGACAACGACAGTGCCAATATCAAGGAACATTTTGGTGCCCTTGAGGGGAAGAAAGTTAGTTTGGCTGGTCGTCTCATGTCAAAGCGTGGCATGGGCAAGGTTTCTTTCTGTGACCTTCAGGACAAGAGCGGCAGAATCCAGCTCTATGCTCGCAAAGATGAGATGGATGAAGCTGAGTATGACCGCTTTAAGAAGTATGATATTGGTGATATTGTTGGTGTAGAGGGAGAAGTATTCCGCACACAGCGAGGAGAGATGTCTGTACGTGTCGACCACGTTACTCTGCTTTCCAAGTCTCTGCTTCCTCTGCCAGAAAAGTTTCATGGTTTGACCAATACAGAGCTGCGTTACCGTCAACGCTATGTAGATTTGATTGTCAATCCAGAAGTAAAGCGCAATTTCATCATCCGTTCCCAGTTTATCAAGCATGTGCGTGATTTTCTGGATAGTCGTGGCTATATGGAGGTAGAAACTCCTGTACTGAACACGATTTCTGGTGGAGCAACTGCACGTCCCTTTATTACACACCACAATACACTGGACATTGATATGTTTATGCGTATCGCTACAGAGCTTCCCTTGAAGCGTCTGATTGTGGGTGGAATGGACAGAGTATATGAGATTGGTCGTATTTTCCGAAACGAAGGTATGGACCCAAAGCACAACCCTGAGTTTACTACAGTGGAGCTGTATGAGGCATATGCAGATTTCAATGATATGATGGATTTGTTTGAGGAACTGCTGTCCTCTGCTGCTCAAAAGCTGTTAGGAACCTATGAGGTGGAATGGCAGGGAGAAAAGATTGACCTGACTCCAGGCTGGCCACGTCTGCCCATGCATGAGGCAGTAAAGCAGTATACAGGTTTGGACTTTATGTCAATTACCTCCGATGAGGAGGCTGTAGCTGCTGCAAAATCCATTGGGGTAGAGTTGCCTGAGACAGCTGACAAAACATGGGGTAATGCGCTGTATGAATGTTTTGACCAAAAGGTAGAGGAGAAGCT
>CALWON010000052.1 GCA_944383165.1 uncultured Oscillospiraceae bacterium | reverse complement strand
ATGCCAATTACTTAATCATACTTGCCACTTCAGCAGCGAAATCATCTTCCTGCTTCTCGATGCCCTCACCAGTAGCAAAACGGGTAAATGCCTTCACCACAATCTTGCCGCCCAGCTGCTTGGCAACCTCAGCCACATGCTTCTCAACAGAGATCTTATTCTCCTTTACGAAAGCCTGCTGCAGGAGGCAGTTCTCCTCGTAGTACTTGCCAATACGACCCATCACCATCTTCTCGATGATGTTCTCGGGCTTGTTGGCATTCTTGGGATCTTCCTTTGCCTGAATCAGCAGGATCTCCTTCTCCTTGTCCAGAGTGGACTGATCCACATCAGACTTATCCAGGAAAGAGGGGTTCATAGCGGCGATCTGCATGGCAACATCCTTGCCCAGCTCAGTGACCTGAGCAGCCTCAATGCCCTCAACTTCCATGTTGACCAGTACGCCAATCTTACCACCCATGTGGATATAGGGCACATTGACACCCTCAGCATAGCGAACAAAGCGGCGAATCTGAATGTTCTCACCGATAGCCAGAACCTTATCAGCGGTGACATCGGCTACAGTGCGGTCGGTGCCAGGATAGGTGCAAGCCTTCAGAGCCTCTACATCAGCGGGATTCTCAGTAGCAACCAGGTTGGCAAGGTCAGTCACAAAGCTCTGGAATACCTCGTTCTTTGCCACGAAGTCAGTTTGAGAGTTGACCTCAATCACAACACCAACACCGTTGTCAGCGACGATTGCATAGGAAACACCCTCAGCAGCAATTTTGCCAGCCTTCTTGGTCTGAGCAGCCAGACCCTTTTCACGCAGCCACTCAATAGCCTTGTCAAAATCACCGTTTGCCTCAGTGAGGGCTTTCTTACAGTCCATCATACCTACGCCAGTCATTTCGCGCAGCTTCTGTACGTCCTTAGCGGAAATAGCCATAATCAATTACCTCCATATGGTTGAATTACAATTCTCATGCAAAAAACGCCCGCCCGTCTGGGCGGGCGTTTGAAAAGCCAGTGAGTGAGTCAGAAATTACTCAGCCTCAGCCTCAACCTCAGCAACAGGAGCCTCATCCACACCCTGCTTGCCCTCCTGAATGGCGTTTGCCATCACAGAGGAGATGAGCTTAATGGCACGAATGGCGTCGTCGTTGCCAGGAATGACATAGTCAATCTCGTCAGGATCACAGTTGGTGTCAACAATAGCAACAATGGGGATGTTCAGCTTGCGTGCCTCGTTGATGGCATTGCGCTCCTTGCGGGGGTCAACTACAAACAGAGCACCAGGCAGCTTCTTCATCTCAACAACACCGCCCAGATACTTCTCCAGCTTTGCAATTTCGCCCATGTGCTTCATGACTTCCTTCTTGGGAAGCATATCAAAGGTGCCGTCCTCCTGCATGCGCTTGAGCTGGTTCAGACGCTCCACACGACCACGCATGGTCTTGAAGTTGGTCAGCATACCACCCAGCCAACGAGCATTGACATAGTACATGCCAACACGGGAAGCCTCTTCCTTAATGGCATCCTGAGCCTGCTTCTTAGTACCAACAAACAGCAGGGTCTCACCCTTCTCGCCCAGCTCACGGACAAAGTTGTAAGCCTCTTCCAGCTTCTTTACAGTTTTTTGCAGGTCAATGATATAGATACCATTGCGCTCGGTGTAAATGTAGGTTGCCATTTTGGGGTTCCAGCGGCGGGTCTGGTGACCGAAGTGTACGCCAGCCTCCAGCAGCTGCTTCATAGATACGACTGCCATGTTTTTTTCCTCCTAAAAATTCAGTTTCATCTTTCTGGGCACTTCATACCCCTCACCAACCTGACAGATAGTCAGGCACTGGGCAATGGGTCAGTTATCCCAGGCATAATGCCTCGATAGTATAGCATAATTTAAAATAAAATGCAATACTTTTCTGGAAAAATCGTGTCACATCAGGGGGGCAAACACACGCAGCAGATTTCGATAGAGGCGGACAATGGGATTTAACCGCCGCCACCTGCGCAGGGTGACACGTTCACAATGGGAGATGGTGTGAAGAAAATCGTCTCGAATATCACGGATACAGGGGGCATCGCACATCCAAACACCGTCTTCAAAGTGGAGAAACAGGCTGCGGTAATCCAGATTGACTGTACCAACCGTAGCGAACCGGTCGTCTACCACGAAATTTTTGGCGTGAATAAAACCGGGGGTATATTCATAAATCCGCACACCAGCTTCCAAAAGGGGTGGATAGTGGGCTTTGGTCACTTCCTGTACATACCGCTTGTCTGGGATATGGGGTGTGATAATGCGCACATCTACACCAGATTTGGCAGCATTGCACAGAGCGGTGTTGGTAGCCCCATCGATAATCAGGTAAGGTGTGGTGATATAGATATATTTTCTGGCTTTGGAAATCATATTGAGGTACACCGTCTGTCCCACAGCTTCCTGGTCAAGGGGAGTATCTGTGTAGGGTTGTACATATCCCGTCCACACCTTTACCTGTGTGGGGGGTGGACGGAACTGGCTTAAATCCTCCTCCCAGCCACAACAAAAATCCCACATGGTCAGGAACATTACCGTCATAGACCAGACAGCATCCCCCTCCAGACGTAGGACACTATCTTTCCAGTGCCCAAAACGGTTCCGGCGGTTAATGTATTCATCTGCTAGGTTAATACCACCAGTATACCCAATTTTCCCATCTACAATCAGGAGCTTCCTGTGGTCTCGGTTGTTCAGGCGCAAAGAGAGGATAGGGACAAAGCGGTTGAAGACACGGCATTGAATCCCTTTTGCATGGAGCTGTTCGTTGTAATTGCGGGGCAGGGTGAACATACAGCCCATATCATCATAGATAATACGAATTTCAACCCCTTGCGCCGCCTTTTCCTCCAAAACCTCCAAGATTGTTTCCCAGAATACCCCTTTGTCTATAATAAAATATTCCAGAAAAATATAGTGCTCCGCTGTTTTTAATGCGGAAATCATACTGGGAAAGGCAGCATCACCCAAAGAAAAGTATTCTGTCTCTGTGTTGGTGTAGGCAGGGGCACAGGCATACCGTTCCAGATACCGGGCTTGGCTGGCAGCATCTTCCCCCATAGGCAGTAGGTCATCTGCTTTGAAGTCAGCTTTTAATTGCTGTGCAGACTGTTGGGCAATCCGTTGCATCCGTTCCTGTGAGCGGGGAGAGATGTGACCACTACCGATCAGCAGATAAAATACACCGCCAAAGACCGGGAATGGTAAAACCAATAAAAGCCAGGCAATTTTATAGGCCGATTCCATCCGGCTGCCAAGAATCAGTAGGGCAGAAAAAATACTGATTGCAATACAGACCTGATAAAATAACGAAGTGTGTTCGGAAAAAAAGGAGATCATGAACACAATGGTGGCACATTGCAACAGAAGGGACAATGCTACAAAGACGGAGCGATGGAATAAAAGATAGATGAGTTTTTTAAACAAGCAGTTCACCTCACAGATGGGGAGATGGGTTTAAAAAGTAGGGTGCAAAGAGGCAGAAATGGTGCCATCCTGTAACAGGATGATGCCATAGTGACGGTGGGCAGCCCCAGGGTTCATCACCACCAGTCCATCATCCAGCGTTTCGCAGTAGGGGCGGTGGGTATGCCCAAACAGCAGTATGTTGGCGTTTACACTGCGTGCCTCAGAAATGGCATGGGCGTAAGTGTCTTTGACCAACCACAGATGACCATGGGAGAGTAAGATCGACTGACCTGCCAAAGAAATTTGTTTTTTGGCAGGTTCTGCGGTCCAGCCGTCGCAGTTACCTGGAACCATGGTCATGGGCAGTTTGGGGTAGATATAGGACAGCTCCTCAGCATCAGACATCAAATCGCCAAGATGGATGACGTGGTCTGGGTGGTGTGTTTCAATGGCTTCAATCATGCCAGAGGTAGAGCGATGGGAGTCAGAAAAAATAAGAAGTTTCAAAGTTGTCACCTTACCTTGTATGTTGCATATACTGAATTGAATCTAATTATAAGGGGGATATGGGATATGGAGGAACAAAAAGAAATCTTAAAGCAGATGGCGAAGTCAGGGGAAGCAGCCAGATTGATGGAACTGCTCAACCAGAAAGGCAGTGTACAGCATGCAGCACAGGCAGCAGCAAAAGGGGATGTAAGCCAGCTCAAAGGGATGATTGAGCAGTTGATGAACACCAAAGATGGCTCAGAGCTGATTGAGCGTATCAACAGAAAAGCCAGGGAGGCGGGGCTCTCCTAACGGACAGATAGAAAGGGAAAGGGGGCGGATTGTATGGGGGAGTTTGAAGACCAATTAAATGCAGTGTTGTCTGATACAGCAGCAATGGAGCAGATTATGGCATTGGCCCAGTCTCTGGGTGCAGGGAAAAGTCAGTCCGCTCCCGATGACCACAGGGAGGAATGCCAGCCAACAGAGCCCCAGCAGGGGGGTGGGCTTTTCAACGGCTTGTCTGGCATAGACCCTAAGATGTTGCAAATTGGCATGGAACTTTTTCAGGAATACCAGAGGGAGGATGATCGGAATACAGTATTGTTGGAGGCTCTGCGCCCTTTTTTGCGAAAGGAGCGGCAAAAGCGATTGGATAAAGCAATTCAACTGGCACGGATTTCCAGAGTGGTGCGCAAAGCCTACCAGGCCATGAAAGAAAAAGGGGGAGAGGAGGATGTATAATCGTTATATCCCAAATGGCACAGGTTATACCCGGATCTGGGAAAAAGAGGAACCGGAGGAGCCTGTAGTAGTTTACCCACAGAGCCATCCTGTGCAGTCCATACCACGGAAGAAAAAAATGCCGGTTCCCAAGGGGATTGGTTTGGATGCTTTGTTGAAAGGGTTCAAAATAGGGGAGTTTGACAGCGGTGATTTCCTGCTGTTGTTGATTTTATTGCTACTGTTAAAGGAAGGGGAGGAAATTGAATTGGTGGTGGCACTGGCGGTTGTCTTGTTCTGGAATTTCGGGGACCAAGAAAAAGAACAGTAGGGACGACCTGTGCAAAGTCGTCCCTAGTGATTCAGAATTGGTGCAGGATTTCCCCATCAGGCAGAGTAAAAGAGGCGGAGGAGGGGCATGGAGTCGTAATAGAGGTATAGCCAGTCATACGATAGACCAGTTGCCCATCCAGTTTCTGTTCTGCCCCCATGAGAAGCCCATGTTCTGTACTGACCCAATATTGCTCCACACAGGAGGGGGTACGCTGTACTGTAATGCTCACACAGGCATACCCATTTTTCATCTCATAATTGGCAGAGAGAATCATGGATGGATCAAGGGAGAGGACTGTTTCATAGGTTGGGATGTGTTGGCTTAAGTCGGTGGTCTGTTCCTCAATGGGAATGGAAAATGTTTGCTCATTTCCCTCGTACCAGAAGTAGTTGGTTGTCAAGTCGGATAAATCATGGCGCACAACACCAGATGGAAGTACCTGACGGATATGGGAATAGTCCTGATCCACCCAATGCTGTACATATATGGTACTACTGCCACCATCCCACAGGGTTTCAACGGATAGTTCCCGATAATAACTCTCAGGGCGGTTGAGTGTAGCCAAGATACTTTGAACTGTATCAGTGGTCACATCAATCCGCCATAGCTCCTGTTCCTGTTCAGGGGATGTTGTGTGGGAACTGGAGGAATCGTCGATCTCAGCAAGAGAGACAGAAGGGAATTGAATGAAAAAAAGATTCCGACCAAAACTGGCAAAAAGTGCAGTTACAATGAGGCATGTGATGGCAACAGCAATCAAAAGCCGATTTTTTGCATCCATAACATCACCTCACCCACTCAAAATTATGTACCAAAGGGGACAGGAGGATGTTCTCTCAGCCCAAAGTAGTGTTCAATGGCATCTGCAATCCGGATACAGGCTGTTCCGTCGCCATAGGGGTTGACAGCATGTGCCATTCGATGATAGGCAGTTTCATTGGTGAGAAGTTCCTTTGCCATTTCATAGATTATAGTTTCTTCCACGCCTGCCAGCTTGACAGTGCCAGCTTCCACCGCCTCTGGACGCTCGGTTTCCCGACGCAGCACCAGAACAGGTTTGCCAAGGGCGGGGGCCTCCTCCTGAAGCCCACCGGAATCGGTCATAACCAGATAGCAGCGGGACATGAGGTTATGCATTTCATCCACTGCCAATGGGGCAATCAGATGGATACGGGGATGGTTGTCCAAATACTTGTGAGCCACTTCCTGTACCACAGGGGACAGGTGCACAGGATAGACCAACTCCACATCTGAGAAATCATCTGCAATACGACGTAGTGCAGTCATAATCTGCTCCATTGGTGCACCATAATTTTCACGGCGGTGACAGGTGACAAGAATCACCTTTTTCTGGATATAGTCCAACTGATTCAAAATGGGCTGAGAAAAATGGAAGTGGGGAACCACTGTGGTTTGCAGGGCATCAATGACAGTATTTCCAGTGAGATAAACGCCCTTTGTAATATTCTCACGGGCTAAATTTTCCCGATTGGATACCGTAGGGCAGAAATGCAGGTCTGCAATGGCTCCCACCATTTTCCGGTTCATTTCCTCGGGAAAGGGGGACCACTTGTCATAGGTACGTAAGCCAGCTTCCACATGCCCCACAGGGATTTGGTGGTAAAAGGCGGCAAGTGCGCCGGCAAACGTGGTAGAGGTGTCACCATGTACCAAAACTAAGTCAGGCTTTGCCTGTTCTAATACATCGTCCATCCCCAAGAGACATTTTGAAGTAATGGTAGAAAGAGTCTGTCTGGGTTGCATGATGTTTAGGTCATAGTCTGGTTTTAATTGAAAGATATTTAATACAGAGTCCAACATCTCACGGTGCTGGGCAGTGACACAGCACAGAGCATGGATGTTAGGACGTTTTGCCAGCTCCAGAGCCAGAGGAGCCATTTTAATGGCCTCAGGACGGGTGCCGAAGATGGTCATAACAGTAACCGGTTTCATTTATCAGATCGCTCCTCTTCTCCAAAAAAATAATGATTCCCAGCCACATCGGTGGGGGGATTGTTTAGTTTGCGTGGTTTGGCTCCCTCACGGGCGGTGGGAGGGTCAGGCTCCTGATGGGTCTGGTCGTTGTGTGCCAGATAGAGTTTGGCAGCCAGACCACCAGCCACACATACTGTCAGGAAAAACAGAATGGCTTTAAATACGTTGGTGGTGGTCAGCATCACAGCAGAAAGCCCAAGAATGGCACTGATGACATAGAGGACAGCCACGGCCTGTTTTTGAGAGAAGCCCATATCAATGAGACGGTGGTGGATGTGACCACGGTCTGGTGACATAGGGCTTTGCCCTTTGGAGACACGGCGGAAGATGGCAAAACAGGTGTCAAAAATGGGAAGCCCAAGCATCAGGAAGGGAACTGCAAAAGAAATAATAGCGTAGGATTTGAAAAGACCATTGATGGAAACAGTGGCTAAAATAAATCCAAGGAAGGTAGAACCAGTGTCCCCCATAAAGATTTTAGCAGGATTCAAGTTATAGGGTAAAAAACCGATACAGGCACCAGCCAGAGCAGCCATTAAAAGAGCCACATCGGGTTCCGCTACAGACAAGGCAATGACCAGCATGGTCATAGAGCTGATGGTTGAGACACCACAGGCAAGCCCATCCAATCCATCAATCAGATTGACTGCGTTGGTAATACCAACAATCCAGAGTACTGATATAGGGATGGATAGAATGCCCAAATCCCAATAGGGGTTGCTGCTAAACAGATTTGGGTTGGAAAGAATTTCAATTTTATTTCCCATCACCACAGCCACAGAGGCAGCTACAATCTGTATTACAAATTTTGGTTTGGCTGGCAGGGCATAAATGTCATCAAAAATACCCAGAACAACAATCATCACAGCACCCAGTAACATTCCACGCAGTGGAGCATCCAGTGGAATAAAAATCAGGGCACTGAGAATAAAACCAAAGAAAATGGCAAGCCCACCCATACGGGGAATGGGGTGGTTGTGCATACGTCTAGAATCTTTTGGCACATCCACAGCACCAATTTTAAAAGCCAGGGAGCGGACAACGGGCGTAGCAATAAAGGAGATAATGGCAGCAGCTAGCAGAGCTGCAAACACTGCACCAATGACAGAAAGTTGAATAGCCATGAAAGAATCCTCTTTGTTATCATAAATCATATCAGATAAACTGGAATGCAGGTTGCTTCCAGTTTATCTGTTCTAGTTCAACGAGCCACAAAGCCCACTTTCTTATACACTTTACGCAAGGTTTTATTTGCGGTGTAGGCTGCTTTTTCTGCACCGGCTTTGTAGACACCTTCTAAATAGGCTTTGTCATTGAGAATACGGGTTGCCTCCTCCCGAATGGGGCGCAGGGTTTCAATGACAGCTTCCCCAACCGCAGGTTTGAACTTGCCATAGCCACAGCCGTCAAATTCAGCCTCAATTTCTGCATAGCTTTTGCCAGTGACAGCGGAGTAAATGGACATGAGATTGGATACACCAGGTTTTTGTTCCACATCATATCGGACACAATGTTCTGTATCGCTGTCAGTTATGGCACGCTTGAACTTGCGCTGAATGTCCTCTGGCTTTTCCAGCAGGAACACACAGCCATCCGGCATGGATTTGCTCATTTTGCTCTCTGGTGCATTCAGTGACATGACACGGGCACCAGTGGCAGGAATATATGGCTCAGGGAGTTTGAATACATCCCCATGAAAATGGTTGAAACGCTGGGCAATGTTTCGGGTCAACTCCACATGCTGCTTCTGGTCATTGCCCACGGGGACCAAATCAGGCTGATAGAGCAGGATATCTGCAGCCATCAGAGAGGGGTAAGTGAACAACCCGCCATTAATATTATCTGCATGTTTGGCAGATTTATCCTTAAACTGGGTCATACGGGACAGCTCACCAAACATGGTATAGCAGTTGAGGACCCAGCCCAATTCGGCATGGGCAGGCACATGGGACTGAATAAACAGAGTATTTTTTTCAGGGTCCAGTCCACAGGCGATGTATTGGGCAAGCTGTTCCAAGGTTCTGCGGCGCAAATCAGCAGGGGTCTGGCGCACAGTTATGGTGTGCATATCTGCCATAAAATAGTAGCAGTCAAATTCTTCTGCTCTGGCACCCCAGTTTTTAATTGCCCCCAGATAGTTGCCAAGATGCAAATCACCGCTGGGCTGGATGCCGGAGACCATTACTTTTTTCTTTACTTCTTCCATTGTATCAACACAACCTTTTCAGGGAAATTTCTAATTACAACAGGGATTCTAAGGAAGTATAGCACAGTTTTGGGAAAAAGGCAATGCAAAGAACAGAGAGCAAAGAAAGAGAAAATGGTGTAAAATTTCTTGCAAAAAGATGGAAACTATATTAAAATAGGCAACACAACAGAAAAGAGTATTGAAACAAACGGAGGAAAGCCAAATGGGATTGGACTATCAGTATTTTGAGCAGATGGAGGCAAAAATTCCAAAAGGGAAGGTACGCACCCGCTTTGCCCCATCCCCCACAGGGTATATGCATGTGGGAAATCTGCGCACTGCCCTCTATACATGGCTGATTGCACGCCATGGAAAAGGTACTTTTATTTTGCGCATTGAGGATACCGACCAGGGACGTCTGGTGGAAGGTGCTACAGATGTGATTTATCGTACTATGGCAGAGTGTAAACTGGATCACGACGAAGGACCAGATGTGGGTGGACCTGTTGCGCCCTATATTCAGTCTGAACGTCGGGATACCTATGGACAGTATGCCCGTCTGCTGGTGGAAAAGGGACACGCCTACTACTGCTTCTGTGAAAAGAATGAGAATGAGACAGAGGAGGAGCAGTTTGACAAGGTAGAGGACCCATGCCGCTCCATGAGTTTGGAGGAAGCTCTGGCAAAAGTAGAGGCAGGGGAGCCCTATGTCATTCGCCAAAAAATTCCACACGGAGGCACAACCGCCTTCCAGGATGCTATTTTTGGAGATATTACAGTAGAAAATGATACTTTGGATGATCAGGTTCTGCTGAAACGGGATGGACTGCCCACTTATAATTTTGCAAATGTGATTGATGACCATTTGATGGGAATCACCCATGTGGTGCGTGGCAGTGAGTATTTGTCCTCTGCCCCAAAATATAATTTGCTGTATCAGGCATTTGGATGGGATGTGCCCACCTATGTACACTGTTCTCCCGTGATGCGAGATGCACAGCATAAGATGTCCAAACGCCACGGCGACCCATCCTATGAGGACTTGAAGGCACAGGGCTATCTGACTGAAGCCATTCTGAACTATGTGGCTCTGCTAGGCTGGTCTCCCAGAGGAGAACTGGCAGAAAAGGAAATTTTCACACTGGATGAACTGGTGGAGGCATTTGAACTGACTGGTGTTTCCAAATCTCCTGCGATTTTTGACATTGATAAACTGACTCATTTCAATGCCATTTATCTGCGTTCTATGTCTCCAGAGGCATTTTTGGAGGTGGCTGCACCCTATATCCGTCAGAGTGTCACCAAGTATGACCCTGCTCTCATTGCACCTCTGCTTCAGGCTCGCTGTGAAAAACTGACAGAGATTCCAGAGAAGGTGGATTTCTTTGACGTACTGCCGGAATATTCTGTGGAGTTGTTCACCAACAAGAAATCCAAGTGTAATCCAGTGGTATCAAAAGCCATGCTGGAGGCAGTGATTCCTATGTTGGATGGTATCGCACAGTGGACCACAGAAGCCATTCATGATGGTCTGATTGCACTGGCAGAAAAGCTGGAAGTGAAAAATGCCACTCTGATGTGGCCAGTGCGTATTGCAGCCGCTGGAAAGTCTGTCACTCCTGGTGGTGCAGTGGAAATCTGCTCTATTTTAGGCAAAGAGGAGACCCTGCGTCGTCTGAAACTGGGTCTGGAAAAACTGGGTTAATTCCAGAGTGAGCAAATAAAAACTCCCTTTCTGATGAGGCAAAAAAATGCTTCACAGAAAGGGAGTATTTTTGTCTGGGTGGGTTGATTTTGTCAGGAACTGAATAGCCCTGTGTGGACAGTAGGATGGACATTGTGTTTGGATAACAGTTCTTCTAATCGTTTTGCGATTTCCTCCACAATGGCTTCACAGGGCGATTCATATCCCACAACCTGTAAATTTCTCAGTTCTACACAATGCAACGTGCCATAGAAGCCCAGTACAAATTCGGTCAATTCAGAAATAATCTGGTAGCCCTCCATATTTTGAGTATCATTTTGACCATCCTTTGCAGTCATAAGCCCGATGATTCCTGCTACTACAGTAAACGCACCACAACAGGATTGTTTGGTTTGCATCCCTAGCCCCATCACAGAGAACATTTTTCTTGTTTCTTCCGACAGATGCAAGTGATAATATTCATTGCATGCCTGAAACATGGCTTCTGCACAGGATAAATCTGTGCCAATGTGATAATAGTTTACCAGTTCATACAGTTTCATGTTACCCATGCCATACTCCCCATCTTGTGTCTTTTGTGTTTATACTTCTTAGTTTAGTGTTTCTTTTCGGTAGCACTCATACTCATAAAATGCCTCTTGACAGGATTGTTCTGAATATTCTAGTAGCAATTCGATTACATCAGCATAGAGTTTTAGCCATTGTACTAGTTTATTTTTGATGTTTGGGTCGATGTGTTCTAATTTCCCACCTGGTACAATCCATAAATTGATTTGATATAGGATTCCGTAGAGATCAGCCATCAGATCTCTGTCAATTTGTTCTGCTGCAAATTCTGAAGACAGCACTTTTAGGCATTCCATAACTTCAACGAAATTTTCCTCATTAAATTGACCATCAAAATAGTTCAATGAACCAATCAAACCATGTCTCCATTTTGGATGGTTGATATCAGGATGACGCCCAGAATGAAAACGAAGCTGGATCAGTGCTTCTTCCCTGTTCATCACAAAGCCTCCCTTTCCTGTTGAAACATTGAAAACGAAAAAAGACCAAGCTCCTGAATGGAATCTTGGTCAAATGGACAGAAAATAGACAGAACAGGAGACTCAGCTATTTTCAATGTCTTTTATGTTATCATACAACATCAGCAATTGTACTTAATAGAAAACCCCGTAGATTTTGCCATCTACGGGGTTTTACAAACCATTTCTGGTACGGCTGAAGGGATTCGAACCCCCGACCTTTTGGTTCGTAGCCAAACACTCTATCCAGCTGAGCTACAGCCGCATATACTTGTGTCAGAGAGAAAAAGAAAACCAATGGAGAGATGCGAGGCGTCTCACACCTCTCCTGTGGTACGGCTGAAGGGATTCGAACCCCCGACCTTTTGGTTCGTAGCCAAACACTCTATCCAGCTGAGCTACAGCCGCATATCTCTCTGTCACCCTGACAGCTACGCTAGTATAGCACAGAAAAAAACGGTTGGCAAGAGTTTTTTTGTAAAAATATCAATATTTTTTGAAATTGGTAAAAATGACATAAAGGGGAAAGGAGAAAAGGGGATTGTCGTAGAAAAATACGAGAGCGAATAAACTTGCATGGAAATGTTGACCATACAACAGTGAACTGTTACAATAGTACCGCTATTGGTATAGAAAAATGAAAAAATGGAGGAACTGTGTGTGGAACAAAGAGAGAAATTTTCCACTAGACTAGGCTTTCTGCTGATTTCGGCAGGGTGTGCCATTGGGCTGGGAAATGTGTGGAGATTCCCTTATATTACGGGAAAATACGGCGGTGCCGCTTTTGTGCTGGTCTATCTGCTGTTTCTGGTGATTATGGGTCTGCCTGTGATGGTAATGGAGTTTTCTGTTGGTCGAGCCAGTAAGAAAAGTATTGCTCTGTCCTTTCATGCCTTAGAGCCAAAGGGGAGCAAGTGGCATATCTATAGCTGGTTTGGCATTGCAGGTAACTATCTATTGATGATGTTTTATACCACCATTGCAGGCTGGCTGGTTCTGTACTTTGTCAAAATGATTCGTGGGGAATTTGTTGGATTGAACCCAGAACAGGTGAGCGGAGAGTTTGGTTCTTTGATGGGGCAGCCAGGGCTGATGGCAATTTATATGGTCATTGTTGTGGTGCTCTGTATGTTGATTTGCTCTCAGGGCTTGCAAAATGGCGTAGAGCGAGTCACCAAAGTGATGATGCTGTGCCTTTTGGCAGTGATGCTGGTTTTGGTGTTCCG
>CALWON010000051.1 GCA_944383165.1 uncultured Oscillospiraceae bacterium | reverse complement strand
TGTATTATGACCAAATAAGTGTAAATATGAAAAGAAAGGAAATTCACAATCCAGACAAGTTCAATACTGAACAAAAAAGGCGTATTAGTTGAATTTAATGCGCCTTTTTCGTTTTTTTATAACTTTTAATCGCATTAAAAAATATAAAGAAAACTCTAAAATTGTCCATTTTTTGCTCTCAATGAGTATACAGGACAGGGTAGTTTCCATCCTTGCGTTCTCCGCTATCAGCTGATTGTTGACAAGTATTTTCTAACATATTTACTGATATATTGTTGTTGTATAGAGCAATCCTTCAGCACACACAGCTGTCTAAAAACGAATCATTGTACGAGTCAGAATCATATGTGTATGGTAAGTCTCTTTCTCAACATCAGGCATAGAATCACTTCTTTATGTAAAACAAGGAAACGAAGGTGAGAAAAATATGCAACCGCAAATTATCGCCATCGCCAACCAAAAAGGCGGTGTTGGAAAAACCACCACCTGTGCCAATCTGGGAATTGGGTTGGCAGCAGCAGGAAAAGCACCTCTCTTAGTAGACTGTGATGCACAAGGCAGCTTATCTATCAGCTTGGGCTATGCCCAGCCAGATAAGCTGCCTTTTACATTGTCCACAGCTATGGAGCGGATTCTTTTGGATGAGCCAATTGCCTATCGGGAAGGCATATTACAGCATGAGGAAGGAATTGACTTAATCCCTGCCAATATCGAATTGTCAGGACTGGAAGTTTCTTTGGTCAACGCCATGAGCCGTGAAACCATCTTACGGCAGTATCTGGATACCGTAAAGCACCAGTATTCCCATGTTCTCATTGATTGTCAGCCGTCTTTGGGTATGTTGACAGTCAATGCACTGGCAGCCGCAGACCGAGTCATTATCCCAGTGCAGGCAGAATATCTGCCCATCAAAGGGCTGGAACAACTGCTCCAAACCATTGCCAAAGTAAGACGGCAATTGAATCCAAAGCTAAAAATAGATGGCATTCTTCTAACCATGGTAGACAATCGCACCACCTTTGCAAGAGAAATTGCCTCACTGGTGCGGGAGGCATACGGTGGTGCAATTCGGGTTTTTGCCACTGAAATCCCACACTCTGTACGAGCCAAAGAAATTAGCGCAGAGGGCAAAAGCATCTTTGCCCATGACCCCAATGGACGAGTGGCAGAAGGGTATAGAAATCTGACACAGGAGGTGCTTCAGATTGAAAAGCAGTGCGAAAAACGTAAAACTGGCTTCTGTCGATGATTTGTTCAGCACAGAGGAATCCCGTCAGGATTCAGACCGTGAAAAGGTTCGGGAAATTCCCCTGTCTCAATTGCACCCATTCAAAGGACACCCCTTTAAGGTCAGGGATGATGCAGCCATGATGGACACTGTGGACAGTGTGCGACAATATGGAATTTTAGTTCCTGCCATTGCAAGACCTGACCCAAACGGTGGGTATGAACTAGTGGCAGGGCACAGACGCCACCGAGCCTGTCAGTTAGCCGAGTTGGAAACCATGCCTGTCATCGTGCGAGAACTGGATGATGATGCCGCTGTTCTGGTGATGGTAGACAGCAATTTACAGCGTGAGCATATTCTCCCCAGTGAACGAGCCTTCGCCTACAAAATGAAGTTAGAGGCAATTGAACGTGTCAAGGGGCGTCCTAAAAATGTGGGACAAGTTGTCCCACATTTTTATGGAAAGCGAACCACTGAGATTGTTGCAGAGGGTACAAATGACAGTTATAAGCAAGTCCAACGCTACATTCGCCTCACGGAACTAATTCCTCCACTGTTGGATTTGGTGGACGAAAAGAAAATTGCCTTTAATCCAGCCTATGAACTCGCTTTTCTGACAAAAGAGGAACAAGCTCTTCTTCTGGATGCTATGGACAGCGAACAGGCTACCCCATCCCTGTCTCAAGCACAAAGATTAAAAAAATTCAGCCAGGAGGGACGGCTCTCCATTGATGTCATGCGAGCCATTTTAGGGGAAGAAAAGAAAACCGAACAGGCAAAAATAACCCTTACTTCCGACACCTTAAAACGATATTTCCCAAAAGATTACACCCCCCAACGGATGCAGGACACCATCATTCAACTTTTGGAACAGTGGCAACGCAGACGTCAGAGGGAACAAGAACGATAAGGAGTGAGCCAAATGGCAGTATTTCGAGTAGAACGCACGGGTGATTACACCACCATGAGCAATCATCATCTGAAAAATCAGAATCTGAGCTTAAAGGCAAAAGGGTTGCTCTCTCAGATGCTATCCCTTCCAGATACCTGGGATTATACCCTATCAGGACTGTGCCAAATTAACCGAGACAGCAAGGACTCCATTCGTTCTGCCATTCGTGAACTGGAGGAGGCTGGCTATGTAGAGCGTAAACAACAGGTCACAGCACAAGGACGTTTCTCCTCCAACGAGTATATTATCTATGAACACCCAGTCCATCCGCAAACCCCATCCCCTGCTGCTCCCAAGAAAACAACAAAGAGAAAAAAGCCGTCGTTGGCTTGCCCGTCATCGGATTCCCCGTTGTCGGGAAATCCAACAACGGAAAAACCGTCAACGGAAAACCCAACACAATTAAATATGAATCAATCAAATACGAACCAATCAAGTACGAATCTATCAAGTACTCATTCATTCTCTTCCCACCCAGACCATCCCTCTGAGCCAGTGGAAGCGAAAGAACAGAAGGGAATGTCCATAGAGCAAATAGAAAGCTATCGAGCACTCATCTATGACAACATCGAATATGAGCATTTGCAGCAAGACCCAAACATAAATCAGGAAGAACTGGCTGAAATTGTGGAGTTGATTGTTGAGACTGTCACTTCTGTGCGAAAAACAACCCGTATTGCAGGTTCAAACATGCCACATGAAGTGGTTCGCTCACGTTTTTTGAAGCTCAACATGGAACACATCCTATTTGTCATGGACTGTCTAAACAACAACACAACCCAGGTCAGGAATATCAAACAATACCTTTTGACGGTATTGTTCAATGCATTTACCACCATGAGCAATCAATATCGAGCTCAAGTAAACCACGATTTGTATGGCTCAGACTGATTGCACATCAAAACAGATTGGAGTGATGCACATGAAACGCAAAGAAAAGGCAGGTGGATATGAAATCCTCCAATCCATCCGTTTGGGTGGACGCACCATCCTGTTAGGGCAGAATTTATGCGATAAAAAAGCACCCTACATGACTTGCTATCAGCAATATGCTCTACTGGGTGATAAAATTTACCCAGATGCCATTGCCAGTACCGACTTTGTAGAAATTATGGAAATTTTTACACAGCGTATTGCCCAGCAACTCAGAAAAGTACAGGATATGCGTAGCCAAAGAGCCATTCCTCCAGAGATTTTAGGGGTTGAGCACTGTTTCCCCAACGCAAATCAGCAATCTCTGGAAGGACAACTGGTAATCCTCTCCCCTGACAGCCTGTCACCAGAGTACCGTACCGCAGATTATCAACTTGGGATTGCGTTGGGTGGCTTTGGCTGTAACCCCCGCTCCAGAGGGCAGGCTGTGCAGTTTGAGGAGTTATATTCTGGGGAACAGACACGGTGGGACCGCAGTGATATTTTAGGCATTGCCAACCCAGCAAAACTGCCAGGGTGGGCACAGCAAAAATTACAGGAACGCACCCCACATACAGAACGGCTTCCAAAAGAACCACATGGAGGTGATGCAAGATGAGTGAACAACCACAGTATGAGATTTACCACATCGCAAACATTTTTGAGACTGACTACTTTCTCAAGCCCTATTGTGAGACAAAAGAGGTACGATATTCTGACTACATATGTGTCCATATTGGCGTACTTCCCATGGAATGTGTACATGATTATCTGAAATTTGGTCACTATGGGGCAATTCTGGTTCAACTTTCCCACCGCCACTATCTCTCGGTCAGTGATGTGGTGGTCATTCGACACGCAGCCCATGCCATTGCTTACTATGTAGATGACAACAGCTTTTTGGAGCTTCCCATTGCCTTTCCGCAACCACATCACCATGATTGGAGGTAATCTATGGCTACAAAACTACAAGTCATTACACAATACGCTCATCAAGTGGTACAAAGTTTTTCCTCCCGACGTGGAGCATGGCAGACCTATCTGAAAACTGCTGCTCAGGTCTATAAGTACCCCTTTCGAGATCAGATTTTAATTTATGCCCAGCGACCGGATGCCATCGCCTGTGCCAGTATGGAACTTTGGAATCAAAAAATGGGACGGTGGGTCAATCAGGGAGCCCGTGGAATTGCTCTGTTGGATGACACAGGGCAACAGACAAAACTGCACTATGTCTTTGATGTTACAGACACGCATCCCGGTCGATACCGTTCATCGGAACCACAGCTCTGGCATATGGAACCATCTCACCAGCGTGCCATAGCAGCATCCATTTCCCAGCGTTTTGGTGTAACATATGAGGAAAACATTCCCTTTGCCCAACAAATCTGCACCATGAGTGCACAAATTGTGGCAAACCATCTCAATGACTATCTGAACGAACTGCATATGGTCATTCCAGACAGTTTTTTGGAGGAATTGGATGACCTCAACCTGTCAGTCCATCTGAAAACGCTGCTTACAAACAGTGTTGCTTACACCATACTCACCAGATGTGGCATAGATGCAGAGGACTACTTTGACCATGAGGACTTTGCATTCATTCATGACTTTTCCTCTTATGAGACCATTTCTGTCTTGGGAAATGCCACTACTACCATCTCCAAAATGGTGCTTCTGGAGATTGGACGTACCATCCAAGCACAGGAACAGAAATTTGCAAAACAGCAAACTCTCATATATGATGGACTTACCAAAACAGAGGCACAAAGAACAGGAAAGGGGAATCAATCTCATGAAAACAGAACTGACTTACACCCAGAAAGGGGACTATCTGTATCCAAATCTCACCCTTCCCCAGCAGCCGGATTACCCGCCTCTGGGCAAATACGGGATGCTGCACAAGACATTTCTGAAACAACACAAACCCATGCTGTACGATCGGCTCCTTCTGGCAGGCAAACTGGACAGCCATCTGATGGAAATCGACCAGCAGGCAACCCAGTTGGTAGAGCAACTCATTCAGCAGATGGCAGTAACCCAAGGGGTGAACGAGGAGCTGAAAGCCTCCCATCAGATGGAGTGGGTACAGGTGATGAACAACCTGAAAGCAGCAGCGGAGGAAGTGGCATTGCATCAACTGATTTACCGTTAAATCCCCAAGAATTGAATCAATCCCCCTCTCTTGTGGAGCATGTAGTCAATACATCCTCCACATTTTTTATTGGTCAGGATGTAATCGACCAATGTTTACGCCATGGTGGAAACACAGACAACCAGCGAATGCAAGTAATTGCTCTTTTCCAAAAAGACCTGCCCATTTCAGAAATTGCCACACGTCTGCCAACCCTCTACCATGGTGGAAACGGAATGACCACTGAGCAAGGTGCCATTTCTGTCTGGTTTGGAGAAGATGACATTCGTCTTGCCTATGGGGACAGAGCCAGATATGAACCCTCTGCACAGGTGCTCACCTGGGAACATGCTGCTCAGCGAATTGGAGCACTGTTAGAATGTGGGCAATTTTCAAACCGTGTGGAATTGCTGAAGGCAGAAGGCTATGAGAGAACACTACTTGCTCAAAGTTTTCTGTATCTCTACCACGATATAAACCGTGAAACTGGGAATTTAGAGAAACTGTCTAGCCTGTTTCAAGAGACAGGAGACGCATTTTCAGGAGAAGTACAAGAACTAGCCAACCGGTTGGCTGAACCTGCCTTCCGAAACACGTTGAGGACAGAATACAAAGCCTTTCTTGCTGTATACCATCAAGATTCCTCCATCATGCGGTTTCATTATCACAAGTTTGATGAACTGTTACAGCGTTTGGAAGAACTGGATTTACCCAGAAAAAGTTTTTCCAGTACCATGTTGGAACTGCCTTCCATTCAACCCTTTATCACAGAAGATGAAATTGAGGAAGCTCTCTCTGTTGGCAGTCACTATGAAGATGGGCAAAAACGGATTTACCACTTTTTTCAGGAACCCCATGACAGCAAAGAAAAAGCGGATTTTTTGAAACATGAATATGGCATTGGTGGTCGGTCCTATGCTCTTTCTGGAGCCACTTACAGCAGTGAAGATTATGACAGCAAAGGAATTCGTTATGGAAAGCAGGACTGCCCCACTGTAACCCTAACTTGGGAAACAGTAGCCAAACGTGTGGAACATCTCATACGGGCAGACCGCTATTTAGCACCACCAGTTTCACCAGACCATCAGGTAGCGCAACCCAATTCCCAATCCATACAGGTGAAACCATACCACATCCCTTTGGGCAGTACTGTATATATTGGTACTCAAGCCTATGAACTGCAAGAACTTGGCGAAACCAAAGTGGTACTCTATGACCCAAATTTCCCCCTGCTCCCTCAAGTCTTTGACCGGACAGAATTTGACCGAAAGCTGAGAGAAAATCCCCTCAATGAGCCATATTTTCCATTACAGGAAACTGTTCAGCCAGAAGAAAACCACCAGATAGAAACGGAAACACAGCCGGAGTCCACCACATCCCCTCTCACAGATAAGGCATATGCCAAAACCTATCTGATTCCCCATCAGACAGAATTTGAGCAGGATGGGCGTCGGTATCGGGTAGAACAGGTAAAGCCAGAGCTTGATAAAGTGGAGCTGACCGACCTGAGTTTTGAACACACAGCTGGATTCCCCATTGTACGAGTGGAGAAAATTTCCACACTGCGAGCCTATTTGGAGACGTCAGCACCACCAGAGCCACCCAAACAACCGAAACAGACCTCTGACCAGTCCAAAGTCATCCATCCAGACCAGACAAACCGCCACAACTACCGCATCACAGACCCATCCCTTGGGATTGGCACTCCCAGTCAGCGATACCAAAATAACATTGCTGCCATCCGACTTTTAAAGGAGTTGGAGCAGGAACAACGGCTGGCTACCCCAGAGGAACAGGAGATTTTAGCCCAATATGTAGGCTGGGGTGGTTTGGCAGACCGATTTGAGGAGACACATAGAAACTACTCGGAGCTGAAAACACTGCTTACCCAAGAGGAATATGAGGCTGCCAGAGAATCCACTCTCACCGCCTTCTATACCCCGCCTGTGGTCATTCATGCCATGTATCAGGCATTGGAACAGCTGGGATTTCAGACCGGAAATGTATTGGAACCTGCCTGTGGCACAGGAAATTTTTTGGGTATGCTGCCTCAGTCCATGTCCAATGCCACATGCTATGGAATTGAATTGGATCAAATCAGTGGACGCATTGCCCAACAGCTTTATCAGACTGCCTCCATTACCATTCAGGGTTATGAAAAAACGCAGTTGCCAGATAACTTTTTTGAAATCGCCATAGGAAATATCCCTTTTGGCAATTTTAAAGTTGCAGACCGTCGCTATGATAAGCACAACTTCCTCATTCATGACTACTTTTTTGGAAGAACCTTAGATAAGGTGCGACCAGGTGGAATCATTGCCTTTGTCACCAGTAAGGGAACGCTGGACAAAGAAAATCCTGCGGTGCGAAAGTATCTTGCCCAGCGAGCTGACCTGCTGGGAGCCATTCGCCTGCCAAACAATACCTTTCAGGATGCCGCTGGTACACAGGTGACATCGGATATTCTTTTTCTGCAAAAGAGAGCCTCTCAGATTGACTTGGAGCCTGTCTGGGTGCATTTGGGTGTCAATGAAAACGGCATTGCAATGAACCAATATTTTATTGAACATCCAGAAATGGTTCTGGGTGAGATGAAAGAAGTCAGTGGTCCATATGGCAAAGAAACTGCATGTGTTCCCATAGAAGGGCAGGAACTTTCTGACCTTCTTGCTTCTGCAATTGACAAGATCGATGGTTCCATTTGGGAGTATGAGCGTGAGGACGGTGAAGCAGAACCCACTGGAGCCATTCCAGCCGACCCCTCTGTCAAGAATTTCTCCTATACCATTGTAGATGGTGAAGTGTACTACCGTGAAAACAGCCGTATGAATCCAGTGGAAGTATCCACCACTGCTCTGGGACGAATCAAAGGGTTGATTGGATTGAGGGACTGTGTCAGGCAGCTCATTGCATATCAGACTGACGATGTTCCAGAACAGTTCATCACAGAACAACAGCAGACACTTAATCAACTCTATGATGCCTTTGTGAAACAATATGGACGCATTGCCCAGCGAGCCAATCATTCTGCATTTCATGCAGACAGTGCTTACTTTCTCCTCTGCTCATTGGAGGTCACAGACGGTGATGGCAACTTTGTCCGCAAGGCTGACATGTTTACCAAGAGAACCATCCGGCAAAAACCCCAAGTGACCCATGTGGACACAGCTTCTGAAGCATTGGCTCTCTCTTTGGCAGAAAAAGCATGTATTGACATTCCCTATATGCAGGCTTTGACTGGAAAAACAGAAGATACTTTAGTTTCTGAACTGCATGGTGTCATGTTTCGCCTTCCTGCTTCCCTCCATACCGAGGAAAACCCTGTTTATGTCACTGCTGATGAATATCTCTCAGGCAATGTGCGACAAAAATTAAGGGAAGCACAGTTGGCAGCTCGTACCCATGCTCAGTTTCAGGTCAATGTAGATGCACTCACAGCTGTCCAGCCCACTGATCTGACCCCCAGCGAAATCTCAGTAAGATTGGGGGCAACATGGCTGCCTCCGCAGGATGTGACTGCCTTTCTATTTGAGCTGTTTGACACCCCAAACTATGCCCATTGGAATATTAAGGTGCATTACTCTGAACTGACAGGGGCATGGAATATTGAGGGAAAAAACTATGATCGCACCAGCATCAAAGCCAATAGCACCTATGGCACAAGCCGAATCAATGGCTACAAAATTGTAGAAGAAACTTTGAATTTAAAGGATGTGCGTGTCTTTGACTATGTGGAAGATGAATTTGGAAAGCGGACTGCTGTGCTCAACAAAAAGGAAACTGCCATTGCACAGGCAAAACAGCAGCTCATCAAACAGGCTTTTGAGGATTGGATCTGGAAAGACCCAGAGCGACGGGAACGGTTGAGCAAACTCTATAATGAAACCTTCAATGCCATCCGTCCCCGTGAATATGACGGCAGTCACCTGAACTTTGTGGGAATGAATCCCGAAATCACTCTGCGTCAACATCAAGTCAATGCCATTGCACACATTTTGTATGGTGGCAATACGCTACTGGCACATGTAGTAGGTGGTGGCAAAACCTTTGAGATTGTAGCGGCAGCCCAAGAAAGCAAACGACTGGGACTTTGCAGTAAATCTTTGATTGCAGTTCCAAACCATCTCACTGAGCAATGGGCATCTGAATATTTACAGCTCTACCCCTCTGCCAATATTCTGGTTGCAACCAAAAAGGATTTTGAACCGAAAAACCGCAAGAAATTCTGTGGACGGATTGCCACTGGAGACTATGATGCAATTATTATTGGTCATTCCCAACTGGAGAAAATTCCAATGTCTTTGGAGCGGCAGAGGGCGATTTTAGAAGAACAGCTTCAGGAGATTGTGGATGGAATTGGGGAACTGAAACGAAGCCGTGGAGACAATTTTTCCATTAAACAGATGGAACGCACCAGAAAAATACTGAAAACAAAGTTAGATAAACTCAACGACCAAAGTCGCAAAGATGATGTGGTGACTTTTGAAGAACTGGGTGTGGACAGGCTCTTTGTAGATGAAGCCCATCAGTTTAAAAATTTGGCAGCCTATACAAAAATGAGAAATGTGGGTGGGATTAGTCAGACTGAGGCACAAAAAAGCAGTGATCTCTATATGAAATGTCGCTATTTGGATGAGCTGACTGGTGGGCGTGGTGTTATTTTCGCCACAGGTACCCCTATATCCAATTCCATGGTGGAACTGTATACCATGCAAAAATATCTTCAGCATGACAGGTTACAAAAACATAACCTGCTTCACTTTGATGCATGGGCATCTACCTTTGGGGAAACTGTAACTGCCATTGAACTTGCCCCAGAGGGCAGTGGATATCGGGCAAAGACAAGGTTTGCAAAGTTTTATAATCTCCCTGAGTTAATGAGCCTCTTTCGAGAAGTGGCAGATATTCAGACTTCTGATATGCTAAAACTACCGGTTCCCAAGGCAAATTATCACCATGTTGTACTAAAACCATCTGAACAACAGCAGGAAATGGTGTCTGGGCTCAGTGAACGGGCAGAACGTGTGCGAAATAAAATGGTGGACAGCAGTGTGGACAATATGCTCCTCATTACCAATGATGGAAGAAAGCTTGCACTGGACCAGCGGCTGCTCAATCCCTTGCTTCCAGACAGTGAGACCGGAAAAGTGCGTGCCTGTGCTGACAACATTTATAACATCTGGCTGCAAACTGCTGACCAGAAAGCCACCCAATTAGCCTTTTGCGACCTTTCAACCCCCAAAAGCGATGGCTCCTTCAATGTGTATGATGACCTGCGAGACAAGCTCATTGCAAAGGGCATTCCTGCTGAAGAAATTGCCTATATCCACAATGCCAACACAGAACAGCAAAAAAAGGAGCTGTTCTCCAAAGTATGCAGCGGAACCGTGCGTGTTCTTCTTGGAAGTACCGCAAAAATGGGAGCTGGAACTAATGTACAACGCAAATTGATTGCCCTGCACCATCTGGATTGCCCATGGCGGCCGGCTGACCTGCAACAGAGAGAAGGTCGCATTATTCGTCAGGGAAATGAACACAAAGAGGTGGAAATCTACACTTATGTCACAGAAAATACCTTCGACTCCTACCTCTTTCAGCTGGTAGAGAGCAAACAGAAATTCATTGGTCAAATCATGACAAGCAAGTCCCCTGTACGTTCTGCTGAAGATATTGATGAAACGGCATTGAGTTATGCAGAAATTAAGGCACTGTGTACTGGAAATCCACATATCAAAGAAAAGATGGATCTGGACATTGATGTGGGACGGCTGAAACTCCTCAAAGCCAACCATCTCAGCCAAAAGTACAGTTTGGAAGACCAGATTCTCAAAGATTTTCCCCACAAAATAGCCACCTTAGAACAGCGGATAGCAGGTTACAGACAGGATATGGAACACCTGGCTGAAAAAACAAATCCCAATCCAGATGGCTTTTCTCCTATGGTGATCCATAAACAAGAATTTGTGGATAAAAAAGCGGCTGGCAATGCCATTTTAGAAGAATGTATGGCAATGACCAATCCTGACCCTGTTACGATTGGCTCTTACCGTGGTTTTGAGCTGGTGTTATCCTTCGACCGATTCAATCGTGAGTACCAGCTGACGCTTTGTCATGCCTTACGCCACACAGTAAAACTGGGGACTGATCTCTATGGAAATATCCAGCGTATTGACCATGTTTTGGATGGCTTTGAAACTCGTTTGAACGAATGCACAGCTACATTGGAACATACCAAGGTACAGCTTGAACATGCCAAAGTGGAAGTACAAAAACCGTTTGCCCAAGAGGAGGAACTTGCCCTAAAATCTGCCAGATTGGACGAGTTGAACGCATTGCTCAATCTGGACCACAAAGAAAATGAACTGCCAGACCCTTCCACAGATGAACTGGAAGAAGCATCTCAAAGGCAAATCAACCGTAATCGTGGAACCGAGAGATGAACAGTCACAATAATGTAAGGAGCATCTATATTTATGACAAAATTCAAACTTTATCAAATTGATGTGGACCATGATAATGAATCCATTTGCTTTATGAATTTGAAGCAAATACAGAAGATCACCGGGCAGGAACAGGTTCCCAGTCAATACTACATGCTCAGCTATGAGGGGAACGGAGCATATAAAAATTTAGAGGAAATCTATATGCAGTTTAATGTGCAGCACCCAGATGATTTCCGTGGAAGGTCTATGTCTGTGTCTGATGTAGTGGAGGTTGTTTCTTCTGATTCCATAGAAAAGGGCTTTTATTTCTGTGATTCCTATGGATTTCAGAAGATAGAATTTATTCCAGAAAAGACACATCCACTCAACCAGAAACTGCGTGTTGTACTGGTTGAACCCCATCGGTTAGCTAAAATTACTATGATTTCTTCTTCTCTGGAATCTCTGCAAAAGACCGTAGGTGGGTACATTGAGATTGTCCCATTTTTTCAGGACGGTGTTACTATTGTTTGCAATGAGGAGGGAAAATTAAACAACCTTCCCCTTAATCGAGCCATTGAAATAGATGATCAGATACAAGACATTATTGCAGGTACCTTTTTTCTCTGTGATGGCAGTGGAGACACTTTAGGCAGTTTAAGTCCAGAACAGTGTCAGGAGTATGTTCAAAAATTCAAATACCCTCAAAAGTTTAAAGAAACAGAACATGGTATAGAAGCAGTCTCTTACCGTCCATGGGAACAGGAACGATAACCATAAACAATCTCTTCATGGAAAGGAACTCTTACTTCTCTATGACACAGGAACAAATTGAACAAGCCAGAAAACCGGATTTACTAACCTACTTACAGCAATGCAATCCCTCAGAATTGGTGGCATTAGGTGCATCCAACTACTGTACCAAAACACACGATTCTTTGAAAATCTCCAATGGAAAGTGGTATTGGTGGAGCAAAGGAATTGGTGGTAAGTCCGCATTGGACTACTTAATCAAGGTGGAGAATATTCCATTTTTACAGGCAGTCGAAATGATATTGGAACATACGCCTGTTTTCAGTTTTCCAACCAATCATGCAGAAGAAAGAAAAACAAAAAAAGCGTTTCATCTCCCACCAAAACACGCAAATAACAGGCGTGTTTTTTCTTATTTAAAAAGCCGAGGAATTGATGATGAAATCATTCATTTCTGTATTTCCACCCATCAACTTTATGAGGATGCAATACACCATAATTGTGTGTTTGTTGGTTACTGTGGAGATATTCCAAAATATGCAGCTTTGAGAGGTACATTACCCAACAGCACCTTTGTGGGTGAAGTTGCTGGCAGCGATAAGCGGTATGGTTTTGCAATTCCTAAAAACCATGCAAACAGTTTACAGCTTCATGTGTTTGAAAGTGCAATAGACAGCCTTTCCTATTTAACATTACAAAACATGGAGCATCGGAACTGGCACCAATACAGTTGCCTGTCTCTTGCAGGAATCTATTGCTCCAAACATCCCTCATCCCATCCGCTTCCTTTGGCATTGGATACTTATTTGCAGCAAAATCCAACCATTCAGACCATTGTACTATGTCTGGATGCAGATGAACCTGGCTTAACTGCTGCACAGGAACTTCGCAGA
>CALWON010000050.1 GCA_944383165.1 uncultured Oscillospiraceae bacterium | reverse complement strand
TCATGCAGTTGTCCGCTGTCTCTCGCAGACAGCTTCGCTATAATACCAGACCTTTCCTCATTTGTCAACACTTTTTTTGCTGTTTTTTCAATATTTTTATATGTCCATAGAATACGAACAGGATCTCGAAAAAATATCCCTTGCATGACAACAAATCCTATGGTACTCTTGTTGTATTCTATATACAATAGGAAAGAGGTATCCCTATGCCCATTAAAATTCCTGACTCCCTTCCTGCCAGAGCCACATTAGAAAGTGAAAATATATTTGTCATGACTGAGTATCGGGCTATGCATCAAGATATCCGCCCTTTAAACCTTCTTATTTTGAATCTAATGCCCACTAAAATTGTAACAGAAACACAACTTCTGCGCCGGCTTTCTAATTCCCCTCTACAGGTTCAGGTAGAATTATTATATACAAGCAGCCATGTTTCCCAAAATACGGATGCCTCTCATCTGTCATCTTTCTATACAACTTTTGAGCAAATTAAAAACAAAAAATATGATGGTATGATTATTACTGGTGCACCTGTAGAAAACCTGGATTTTAGAGATGTGGATTATTGGGATGAGCTGTGTCAAATTATGGAATGGACAAAAAACCATGTACATTCTACCTTACACATTTGCTGGGGTGCACAGGCTGGACTCTATTATCATTATGGTATCCCAAAATATAACCTTGGTAAAAAATTATTTGGTGTCTTCCCTCATACCATCTTGCGTCCACAATCTCCCTTGTTTCGAGGATTTGATGATATTTTCTATGCCCCTCACTCTCGCTATACAGAAAATCGTCTTGAGGATATTTCCAAAATCCCCTCTCTGGAACTGTTAGCTATTTCTGAACAAGCTGGTGTATTTGGAGTAAAAAGTTCTGACAATCGCCAATTTTTTATTTCTGGACATCCAGAATATGATCCAGATACCCTTGCCAATGAATATTTCCGTGACAAAAAGAAAGGGATTGATATTAACATTCCAGATAATTATTTTTTGGACGATGACCCTACACAGCCTCCTGTCGTACGTTGGAGATCTGCAGCCCAGCTTTTTTATACCAATTGGCTCAACTACTACGTTTATCAAACCACACCTTATGACACCCGTGATATCTAACTATTCACTCTTTTCCATCAGTTATAACAGACCATATTTTTCACCATTTGCTGTGACCTATGGTCTGTTTTTATTTCTTTTCAATTTTTCTGTAATATTGACTATTCTTTATAAAGAATATAAGGAAAAATAGTTATTTTGACGAACACTTTTCCCCTTGCTTCTATGCACAAAAAGGACTATAATTTGGGAGGTACATGGGCAGATTTCTGTATAACTGAACTCGCAACAAAAAGACGATGTCTTTGCGTTGCGCTTTTTCCGGGAGTTCTTTGTTAATTTTATAACAATTTCTGCTTGTATCTGGTCAAATCGACTTGATTTGATGGTTAGAAATCAAAATTTTAGGAGGAACCACTATGAAGGTTGCAATTTTTGGCGCTGGTACTATGGGTCGTGGCATTGCTCAGGTCTTTGCCGCAAATGGACATACCGCTCTCATGTATGCCAGTAGCATCGCCTCCGCACAACGTCACAAGGAACAACTGGATGCCTCTTTGCAGAAGCGTGTAGCAAAGGGAAAAATGACTCAGGATGCCAAAGATCTTCTGATGGCAAATGTGCTAGTAGACGAGGAGTCCGCAGCAGCAGATGCTGATCTGGTCATTGAATGTATTGCTGAAGAAATGGGTGCTAAGAAGGAGTTGTTCCACCGTCTGGATGAGCTTTGCAAGCCCGAAGCCATTTTTGCTTCCAATACATCCTCTCTTTCCATTACTGAAATGGGTCATGGTCTGAAGCATCCTCTGATTGGTATGCACTTCTTTAACCCTGTCCCCAGTATGAAGTTGATAGAGATCATTCGCGGTGTGAACACTCCACAAGAGACTTTTGATTTCGTCTATAAGCTGTCCCATAACATTGGCAAAGAGCCTGTTGAGGTTGCAGAGGCCCCCGGTTTCGTGGTGAATAAGCTGCTCATTCCTATGATCAACGATGCTATTGGTCTTGTGGAAAATGGCACTGCCTCTGTAGAGGACATTGATAAGTCTATGCGTCTGGGTGCAAATCATCCTATGGGTCCCCTCGCTCTGGGTGACTTCATTGGTTTGGATATCTGCCTGGCCATTATGAATACCCTGTACGACGAGACTGGCGATTCTAAGTATCGTCCTGCCCTTCTGCTGAAGAAGATGGTCCGCGGTGGTCTGTTGGGCATCAAATCTGGCAAGGGTTTTTACGATTATTCCAAGAAGTAATAAATTTTTAGGAGGACTGGAAAATGGATTTTCATCTGACTAGAGAGCAAGAGATGGTCCGCAAGATGTACCGCGAGTTTGCGGAAACTGAGGTCAAGCCCTTAGCTGAGGAACTGGATGAGGAAGAGCGTTTCCCCATGGAGACCGTCGAAAAGATGGCAAAACTGGGGATGATGGGCATTTACTTCCCCAAAAAGTACGGTGGAGCTGGCGGCGATGTGCTGTCCTATGCCATGTGCGTTGAGGAGCTTGCCAAGGTTTGTGGCACAACTGCAGTTATTGTATCTGCCCACACCTCTCTGTGCTGTGCACCTATCTTTGAGCATGGTACTGAGGAGCAGAAGATGAAGTACCTGCCTGATCTGCTGTCTGGTAAGAAGCTGGGCGCATTTGGTCTGACTGAGCCAAACGCTGGTACTGACGCTTCTGGTCAGCAGACCACTGCTGTTCTGGATGAGAGCGGCGAGAATTACATTCTGAATGGTTCCAAGTGCTTCATTACCAACGGCAACGTTGCTGAGACTTTCGTTGTCATGGCTATGACCGATAGCAGCAAGGGTAACCACGGCATTTCTGCTTTCATCGTGGAAAAGAGCTTCCCTGGCTTCTCTGTTGGTAAGCATGAGAAGAAGATGGGTATCCGTGGCAGCTCCACCTGTGACCTGATTTTTGAGGACTGCGTTGTTCCCAAGGAGAACCTGCTGGGTAAGGAAGGTCAGGGCTTTAAGATTGCCATGCAGACTCTGGATGGTGGTCGTATTGGTATCGCTGCACAGGCTCTGGGTCTGGGCGAAGGTGCAATCAATGAGGCTGTAAAGTATACTCAGGAGCGTGTTCAGTTTGGCAAGCGTCTGTCTCAGTTCCAGAACACCCAGTTCCAGCTGGCAGATATGCACACCCGTATGCAGGCTGCTCAGTATCTGGTCTATGCTGCTGCATGCAAGAAGCAGAACCATGAGCCCTACTCCGTAGATGCTGCTATGGCAAAGCTGTTTGCTGCTGAGGCTGCTTCCGATGTAACTCGCCGTGCCGTTCAGCTGTTTGGTGGTTACGGCTACACCCGTGAGTATCCTGTGGAGCGCATGATGCGTGATGCAAAGATCACTGAGATCTACGAGGGTACTTCTGAAGTTCAGCGCATGGTTATCTCCCGTGCTCTGGGTGTAAAATAAGATAGGAGGCAGATGGAAATGAAAATCATTGTTTGTGTTAAGCAGGTCCCCGATACCTCTGGTAAGGTGGCTGTCAATCCCGATGGTACTTTGAATCGTGCCTCTATGGCAACCATCACCAATCCCGATGACCTGAACGCTGTTGAGGCAGCTCTGGTCCTGAAGGAGCAGACTGGTGCAGAAGTTGTGGTTGTTTCTATGGGTCCTCCTCCTGCAGAAGGTATGCTGCGTGAGATCATTGCCCGTGGTGTAGACCGTGCTGTTCTGGTTTCCGGTCGTGAGTTCGGTGGTTCTGATACTTATGCTACTTCCCAGATTCTGGCTGCTGCCATCAATAAGATTGGTCTGGAGGACGAGGACATCGTGTTCTGTGGTCGTCAGGCTATCGACGGTGACACTGCTCAGGTTGGTCCTCAGATTGCTGAGAAGCTGAACATTCCTCAGGTTTCTTACGCTGCTGAGATTACCAAGGAAGGTAAGACTCTGACTGTAAAGCGTATGCTGGAAGATGGCTACATGACCATTAAGGTCAACACTCCCTGCCTGATCACCTGCATTAAGGAGCTGAACGCTCCCCGTTACATGAGCGTTGGCGGTATTTTTGAGTGCTACGAGAAGCCCTACGAGGTGCTGGACTATGAGGCTCTGAAAGATGATCCCCTGATTGATCCTACCACCATTGGTCTGAAGGGCTCTCCCACCAACATCTTTAAGTCCTTCACTCCTCCTCAGAAGGGTGCTGGCATGATGCTGGAGGGTGCTGATAAGGATACCTGTGAGAAGCTGGCTGGTATGCTGGCTGCCAAGCATCTGATCTGATTAGAAGGGAGTTTTGAAGAATATGTCTACTTTTAATAGTGCTGATATTGCCTCCTTCAAGGGCGGCGTATGGGTTTTCTGTGAGCAGCGTCAGGGTCATATGATGCCTACCTCCTTCGAGCTGATCTCTGAGGGTCGTAAGCTGGCTGATGAGCTGGGCGAGAAGCTGTATGGTATTCTGCTGGGTCACAACATTGAGGGCATTGCCAAAGAGCTGGGCGGCTATGGTGCTGATGGTGTGTATGTCTGCGACCATCCCCTGCTGGAGAACTACACCACTGATGGTTATACCAAGGTTATTTGTGAGGTAGTAGAGGAGTACAAGCCCGAGGTTATGCTGATTGGTGCTACCAACATCGGTCGTGACCTGGGTCCCCGCTGTGCTGCCCGTCTACATACTGGTTTGTGCGCTGACTGTACTCATCTAGACATTGATGTTCCCAAGTACAAGGAGTTCCTGCGTGAGTCCTCCACCTTGGCTCCCAACCTGATTGACAGCATTCCTGAGGAAGACCGCAACCTGAAGATGACCCGTCCTGCATTTGGCGGTCACCTGATGGCTACCATTATCTGCCCCCGCTTCCGTCCTGCTATGGCTACTGTTCGTCCTGGCGTTATGAAGAAGGCTGCTTTTGATCAGGCTAAGGCTGATGCCTGTGAGATCATTAAGCCCAACTTCTCCCTGAGCGAGAGCGACATGGAGACTCAGGTGGTTGAGGTTGTAAAGGCTGCCAAGAAGCTGGTTGACCTCATCGGTGCTGATGTGGTTGTTTCCGTTGGTCGTGGTATTTCCAAGGATGTTGACGGCGGCATTAAGCTGGCTGAGGAACTGGCCGAGGTTCTGGGCGGTGTTGTTGGTGCCTCCCGTGCTGTGGTTGACTCCGGCTGGATGACTGCTGACCATCAGGTTGGTCAGACTGGTAAGACTGTACATCCTCGCATCTATGTTGCTCTGGGTATTTCCGGTGCCATTCAGCACAAGGCTGGTATGCAGGATTCCGAGTGCATCATCGCTGTGAACAAAAATGACACTGCCCCCATCTTTGAGGTGGCTGATTATGGCATCTGTGGCGATCTGTTCAAGGTTGTTCCTATGCTGATTGAGTCTATCAAAGCTGCTAAGGCTGCAAAATAAGATTGTTTTCGTTCCATCCCCGGTTCAGTTATGAGCCGGGGATTTTTTCACCCTATTTTGTCCTGTGGCATAGTCTAGCTTAGGACAGCACAGAACAGGAGGGTTTTCTCATGTTACATGATTTGAATATTTGGATATTGGGGGGAGATAAGAGGCAGGTCATTCTGGGACAATTGCTTTCTGAAGATGGTCATACCGTTCATTTCTATGGAGTAGAACAGTATCCCCATATTCCTAATGATTGTAAACTGGAATCTACATTGGATGGAGTTGGAAAAGCAGACTGTGTTTTTCTTCCTTTGCCTGTGAGCAAAGACAATGAAACTCTGTTCACTCCCCTTTCCTCTCTAAGTATCTCTTTGGTTTCTCTTTTTCAACAACTTTCCCCTAGTCAGCTTCTCTTTGGTGCCAGAGCTACTGTACCAGTTACTCAATTTCTCTCCCAATATCAACTGAATTTGCTGGACTATTCAACCAGGGAGGAGTTCTCCATTGCCAATGCCATTCCCACTGCGGAAGGTGCCATTCAGTTGATGATGGAGGAACTTCCGATTACCATTCATCAATCCAATGTCTTAGTCCTTGGTTTTGGAAGGATTGGTCGTATCTTGGCAGACCGACTCTCTGCATTGGGAGCCAAAGTAACAGTAGCAGCACGTCGATATGATTCTCTCACTTGGGCAACTGTATGGGGATATGATACTGAAATGAGTACACATCTCTCCAGATGGCTGTGTCGATATGACTGCGTTGTCAACACCATTCCTGCCCCTATTTTAACACACCAGGAGTTAGAAGGTATGAAGGAAGGCTGTCTTGTGGTAGATTTGGCAAGTCTGCCAGGCGGAGTAGACCACTTTGCTGCCTCAGAACTTGGCATTCACACCATCCATGCCCTCTCGCTCCCAGGAAAGGTGGCCCCAACCACTGCTGGCAAAATTGTCAGGGATACAGCCTATCATATGTTAGAAGAATTGGAACGAAGTAGAAAGGAGGAGCTAGTATGATTGACAAAACCATTGGTTTTGCTGTCTGTGGCTCATTTTGTACCCATGCAAAAGCGATGGAGGCTTTGGAAGCAGTCAAGCGCACCTTTACCCATGTCATTCCCATTGTCTCTGAATGTACCGCAGCCACTGACACACGATTTGGAGCCGCTCACGATTTTATGAGAGAAATGATGCGCATTTGTGACCACCGTGTCATCCAAAGTATTTCTGAGGCAGAACCCATTGGTCCAAAAAAATTATTGGATTTGCTGATTATTGCACCATGTACTGGAAACACGCTGGGTAAGCTGGCTGCCGGTATCACAGATACCTCTGTTACCATGGCAGCAAAAGCCCACTTGAGAAACCAGCGACCACTTTTGATTGCTCCCTCTACCAATGACGGTTTAACCGGCTCTGCCGCCAATTTGGGAGCACTCCTCAACAGAAAACATATCTACTTTGTCCCATTTGGTCAGGATGACCCCATTCAAAAACCTGCCTCTCTGGTTGCTGATTTTTCCAAAATTCCAGAAGCTGCACAAGCTGCACTGACCGGCGTTCAGCTACAACCTTTGTTAGTGACCCATACAAAATAGATTGTAAATCAAAAAGGACAGTCAAGCCTGTTTGGCTTCACTGTCCTTTTCCAATTTATTTTTTTCTTTGACGCATTCTACACACACCAAATACAAGACAAACAAAAGCAAGAAATCCAATCATAATTCTCCATATCACACCTGGAACTGCGAATATCGTTGGCAATGGGCAAATCACCGCAACTATGAGACAAACCAAACCCAACAAAATCAGTAAAACATGCTTCATCATAATCGCCCTTTCCTGTCGTTCTTTCTGTTCAAAATCCTATTAAAATTAGACTATAATCGTCCCACTACATGTTTTATACATAGCCATACATCCCACGCACAGAGACTTCCCCTGCTGATAGGGCTGCCCGCCGACCATCTGGATACTCCACCACCAAACGGAATTGGTCATCAATTTCCACAGCATAGGCATTTTCTCTGGAAACAGGCGTCACCAATTGCACTTGATTTCCCGGTGTCAGGCAGTCAGCCCGATATTTTTCCAGATATTCCTGTTTATTGTGTGGAAAATTTTGATACATACGATCCAAAGCTTGAATCACATGAATTGCCACATCTGCTCTGCGTACAGTATGCCCCAACTGTTGAAAGAGAGAGGTGGCCACTGGTCGCACTTCCTCTGTAAAATCTTCTGTTCTATGGTTTACGTTAATTCCAATCCCAGGAATTAAATATTGCAGGGCATTGGATTCGCTTTCCAGCCCCATTTCTGTCAAAATACCACAGACTTTCTTTCCATCCAGTATAATATCATTGGTCCATTTAATTTGGGGACGAAGTCCACATGCCTGCTCAATCCCATCACAAACCGCCACTGCTACCCATGCAGTAAAGTCTACCACTTCTTCTGGCATCAGATTTGGTCTCAACAGTGCAGTCAAATAAAGTCCAACCCCTTTGGGTGACTGAAAACTCCTGCCCAGTCGTCCCCGTCCACCTGTCTGCTCTTCACTGAGGATAACCAATCCTTCTTCTGCCCCAGCAAGGGCTTGCCTTTTTGCCTCTGTATTGGTTGAATCCACTGTCTCCAAACATAGCAATTTTTTCCCTATATGGCATCCAGACAGTGGTACAGACAACTCCCCTTCCCGTATGCGGTCTGGTGCATGAGACAAACAGTAGCCTTTTTTGGTGGAGGATTCAATCACATACCCCTCCTGTCGCAAAACCTCAATGGCTTTCCATATGGCTGCACGGCTAATTCCCAAACTCTGGCTCATCTGTTGCCCAGAAATATAATTCCCCTCTTGCTCCAGCAATAGAGACAAAACTTTTTCTCGACTCATGGGTGCTCCTCCCAGTTTTTCTTTCCAGTAATAGAACATCCAGAGATGTTGATTTGATTATAGTGGCATAATCCAGCCATGCACATCTGGACAACGTCCCCACTGAATCCCTGTTAACTCATCATAGAGGCGCTGTGTAACCTCACCAATCTGACCATTGTTTATAGTCACTTTCTTATCTCCCTCAGCCAGTTCACCGATAGGAGACACCACCGCAGCGGTTCCAGTTCCCCAAGCCTCCTCCAGTGTTCCACTTTCAGCGGCTGCAAACAACTCCTCTGCTGAAATCCGTCTCTCCTCTACTTCATAACCCCAGTCCTTCAACAACTGGATACAGGAACGACGGGTAATACCATCCAAAACAGAACCATTCAGATCAGGTGTCAGAATCTTCCCTGCCACTTTGAACATTACATTCATAGAACCTACTTCTTCAATATACTTGCGATGCACACCATCCAACCACAAAACCTGACTGTAACCTTTGGCTTCTGCACGGTCACCAGCACGCAGAGAAGCGGCATAGTTCCCACCCGTCTTTGCAGTACCAGTGCCACCCTTGACAGCGCGCACATCCTGCTCTTCTACATAAATTTTCACAGGATTCAACCCTTCAGGATAGTAAGCACCCACAGGGCACACAATGACAATATACTGGCAATGGCTGGAGCTGTGAACGCCCAGTGCTGCATCCAGACCAATCACAAAGGGACGGATGTACAGAGAAGTATCTTTCTCATAGGGAACCCAGTCCCGCTCCAGTTTTACCAGTTCCGTAATGCCTGCCAGTGCTAACTCCTCAGGAACCTGTGGCAGAGACATACGCTCCGCAGAGGCATTCATCCGGCGCACATTGTCCATAGGGCGAAACAACTGGATAGAACCACTCTCGGTACGGTATGCCTTCAAGCCCTCAAAAATCTCCTGTGCATAATGAAGCACCTTTGCGGCTGGGTCAATGGACAGAGGGGCATAGGGCACAATCCTGGGGTCATGCCAACCCTGCCCTGCATCATAATCTACAATAAACATATGGTCTGTCATACATTTGCCAAATACCAGCTTAGAAGAATCGGGTTTTTCTTTCAATGTTTGGGCACGGGTTACTTGAATTTCCTGCATAGGGAACAGCCTCCTAAATGGTAATGAAAATAGGCAGATACCAGAACCATGTCACCCATTCTCCCAATTGACACAGCTCTCTCTGTCAATACCGTATAAATAGAACATTACGTTCCCTTTTATTATATCAGTATTTTCATAAGGTTGCAACGCTTTAAGGGGGAAAAGCCCCAAAATTTCCACACAAAGAAAAGCCAGCGTTCTCTGCTGGCTTTTCCAAAATTATCGGCTTTTATTATGTTCTTCAGATTCTGGCAACTTCATCACTCGAATTTCCAACACTCTGCGGTGTTCCACCTGTGTGACAGTCACGTCCAATCCTTCTGCCTCAAAGTGGTCGCCCACCTCTGGCACTCGTCCCACCTGCTCCAGTACCCAGCCGGAAATGGTGGCTGCATCACATTCTCCCTTGATGGAAAACAAATCATACAAATCATCCAAAGCAGCAGAGCAGGAAATCAGATAGCTGTCATCCTCCCGTTTGTGGATGAGTTCAATCACTTCGTCATGCTCATCCCAAATTTCTCCAACCAGCTCTTCCACAATATCTTCCAAGGTTGCAATTCCCTCTGTACCACCATATTCATCCACAACAATGGCCATATGTGCCTTGTTTTTCTGTAAAATGCGGAGCAATTCAGAAATTTTTGTATTTCCTGTGGTATACAAAACAGGGGATTTTAACTTGTTGATGTCTGTCTCTCCACGATAACGGGCAGCATAAAAGTCTTTTTCATGGACAACACCCACAATATTGTCAATGTTATCATGGAAAATTGGTAAACGGGAATAACCACTTTCTACAAATAATGCAGCCACCTGTTCCATGGAATAATCGTCCTCAATGGCAACCAGGTCTACACGGGGAGTCAAAATCTCAGATACTTCCAAATCATTGAACTCAATGGCATTGCGAATGAGATTGCTCTCATGCTGGTCCAGTCCACCCTCATTTTCTGCCTGGTCCACCATTCCCACCAATTCTTCTTCTGTAATGCCATCCCCGCCATCGTTGCGGAATACTAGGGATAACAACTTCTTCCACTGGGTAAATAGAAAATTCAGCGGGGTTAAAACCAACATAAATAATCTCAGCAGTGGAGTGGCAAACATAGCCCAAGTTTCGGGGTTTTCCTTCGCCAGACTTTTGGGGGATACTTCACCAAAAATCAAAATCACAACGGTTAATACTGCTGCTGACACAGTAGGTCCTCTAACATCATCAATCAACTTGATAAACAACACTGCACCGATTGTAGTTGCCACATTGTTGACAATGTTATTGCCAATCAAAATGGTGGAAAGCAGACGGTCATAGTCCTCTGCAATTTTCAATGTGCGTGCTGCTCGACGGTCTCCGTTATCCGCTTTATTTTTCAGTCGAATGCGGTTGAGCGATGTAAACGCCGTTTCAGTGGCTGAAAAATAGCCTGACATTGCAACCAGTGCCAACAGTGCCACAATCATGGCAAAATTACCCGTACTGTCCATTTTGGACAAATCAACTCCCTTTTTCTATAAATGAGATATATGAATAAAATAGGACACAGCCCCTATTGGATAAGAATTTTACCACAAATTCAAGTAGAATGCAAAGAAATTTTTCATTCTTTACAAATACTTCCCCCAGAATGAACCTGTTTCATTCTGGGGGAAGTTCACATATTTCTTAGACTATACCTTACATCAAAGAACAGACCAGTTCTGTATATTCAGCAGGATTTTCCAGAGGCAAATCAGCCAATAGCAGAGCCTGTGCATAGAGAATTTTGGAATATTTCTCCACAAGTTCCTGATTGGAAGCTTCAACCGCCTTTTGCAGCGCTGCAAATGGGGCAGAGTCTGCATTCAGTTCCAGCACCCTTTCTGCCTTCATCTGATTGCCACCCTCAATTTTGCGCATATAGCGTTCCATTTCCAAAGAGACTGGACCATCCGAAGACAGGCAACAGGCACCAGACTTCAAAATCTTGGAGACACGAACCTCTTTGACCTGATCGCCCAACACTGCCTTTACTGCCTCCAGCACAGGCTTTCCAGCCTCCGCCTTCTCCTCGGCTGCTTTCTTCTCCTCCTCAGTTTCAGGCAGAGCATCTTCAGCAGTGGCAGACTTGAACTTCTTGCCATCTATCTCTCCCAGAGCCTGCATGACAAAATCGTCCACATCTTCTGTGCAATAGAGAATTTCGTAGCCCTGATCCAAAACACGCTCCACCTGTGGCAGTTTTGCAATTTTATCTACACTTTCCCCACAGGCATAGTAGTAGTAGGGCTGATTTTCTGGCATACGGTCTTTATAAGCAGCCAGTGTGGTCAGCTTCTCCTCTTTAGAGGACCAGAACATCAGCAAATCCTGAAGCATTTCTTTGTGTGTGCCATACTCTGCCACCACACCGTATTTGAGTTGTGTACCAAATGCCTTCCAGAACTTCTGATACTTTTCCTCATCCTCTTTCTGTATCTTCAACAGCTCAGTCTTAATTTTCTTTTCCAATGCACCAGCAATCACCTTGAGCTGACGGGTATGCTGGAGCACCTCACGGCTGATATTCAAAGAAAAGTCAGCAGAATCCACCACACCCTTGACAAATCGGAAGTGGTCAGGCAGCAAATCTGCACACTTGTCCATAATCAATACACCGGAGGAATAGAGTTGCAATCCCTTTTCATACTCACGGGTATAGAAATCATAGGGGGTGTTGGAGGGGATATATAGCATCGCCTTATAGGTCACAGCTCCCTCTGTGCTGGTGTGAATCACAGCCAGTGGGTCCTGCCAATCCATAAACTTCTCTTTATAGAAAGCGTTATACTCCTCTGGTGTTACCTGAGATTTGGGTCTCTGCCACAGGGGTACCATAGAATTGATGGTTTTCCACTCCTTCACGGTCTCCCACTCTGGCTTATAGTCCTCTCCTGCATCCTCTGGCTTGGGCTTCTGACGGTAATCATCCACTTCCATCATAATGGGATAACGAATGTAGTCAGAATATTTTTTAATCAGTTCCTGAAGCTTATAAGTCTCCAGATACTGGTCATAGTTCTCGTCCTCTGCGTTTTCCTTTACATGAAGAATGACCTCACTGCCCACTTCTGCTTTTTCACAAGGTGTAATGGTATACCCATCTGCACCCTCTGATTCCCATTTGTAGCCCTGCTCACTGCCATAAGCCTTGGTCAGCACTGTCACATGGTCGGCAATCATAAAGGCAGAATAGAACCCTACACCAAACTGACCAATGACATCAATTTCTTCGCTTTTCTCATCTTTATTTAGCTCCTGCTTAAACTGGAAGGAACCACTTTTTGCAATGGTACCCAGATTATTTTCCAAATCTTCTTTGGTCATACCGATACCATTGTCCACAATGGTCAATGTACGCTGTTCTTTGTCAGGAATAATGGTAATCTTCAAATCCTTTCGGTCAATACCTACCTGATCATCTGTGAGTGCTTTATATGCCAGCTTGTCCTCCGCATCACTGGCGTTTGAAATCAACTCTCTTAGAAAGATTTCCTTATGTGTATAAATGGAATTCACCATTAAATCAAGAAGGCGTTTTGATTCTGCCTTAAACTGTTGCTTTTCCATGGCAATCATTTCCTCCATATGTTAAACTTCCTATTTTAGCACTCATCCAATATGAGTGCTAAAATATAATACCTCATTTTCCTGAAAAATGCAAGTGTGTTCATAAATTTTTTACATAATCAGGATGTAGTTTTTCACTCATACCCATACTTCTGCCAAATATATCAAACACCCCACCTGCAATTCAGTATCTCATACTGTCTTACAAGTGAGGTGCAGTCTATCCATCAATAATTTTGCAAATAGCGTTCAGC
>CALWON010000049.1 GCA_944383165.1 uncultured Oscillospiraceae bacterium | reverse complement strand
GCACTTTGATTGCTGCCCAACTGGACGGCAAAAAACCGGAGTGGAATACCAGTGGTGGTGTATGCAGAGAGTGGGAATTATCTGAGTTATCTGCATTGGCTGTTGCCATCAAAAACAGGGTGAAAGCACTGGTGAAGTATCAGCAGACACAGGAGCTGGCAATGTATGAAGCCACCAGCCTTGCACAATTAGAGGAAATAGAGGTGGACTATGACACGGTGGAGTAATGCGGTGCTGTCCATACTTCTGTGGTTTTTTGGCGGTACGGTGTATTTTCTGTTGGAGGTGGCATATAAGTATGCCACAGGCAATCCCCAGCGGATTTCATGGCTCATGCTGGTGTTAGCCATTGTGTTGACCATCCCAGTAGAGCGATGTGGGGCACAGCTTCCGTGGAGTGTGCCGCTCTGGTTGCAGGCGGCAGCCTGTGCCCTGCTGGTGACAGGGGCAGAACTGGTGGTGGGTTGTGTGGTAAATCTGCTATTTGGGATGGATATTTGGGACTACTCCCACCTGTGGGGAAATCTATGGGGGCAGGTTTGCCCACAATTTGCCCTTTTGTGGTATGTACTGTGTTTTCTGTTTATTCCCCTCTTTGATTGGCTGCGATTTGCAGTAGAGGGAGGCGTAAGACCTTGTTATGGAACAAAAGAAAAGGGTGTGAAACTATGGAACATTTAACAGGATTGAAATTGGGGATTGCTGCTGTGGTAGGAGCATTGACAGGTTTTTGGGGCTGGTTTGGGTGGCTGGTTCTGGGCTGGCTTGCCTGTATGATGCTGGACTATCTGTCTGGCACTATGGCAGCAGCCAGCAAAGGGCAGTGGGCTTCCAGTGTGGCACGGCAGGGTATTTGGCACAAAACAGGGATGATTATTGTGGTGATGGTGTCTGGGGGTGCGGATTTACTCATTAGTACTGTGTTGACCCAGATTCCTGCCATTCAGCTCCCCATTGCCTATTCTGGGATGCTTTGCCCTATTGTGTTATGTTGGTACATTATCACTGAACTTGGAAGTATTGTAGAAAATGCAGCTGCTTTGGGAGCACCGGTCCCAAGTTGGCTTTTAAAGTTGCTGGCAGCAGGGGAGAGTGCATTAGAGAACGCTGGGGATTTGATTGCGGGGGAGGACAAGGACGATGAGCAACAGTAACCTTGTGACCTGTACCAGAATTTCCCCCAACCGCACCAGCCCCAGAAATCACAAAATCGACACCATTACCATTCACTGTACCGCTGGGCAATTTACTGCCCAGCAGGTACTGAATATGAACCATATCACCACATACAGTACATCTAAGGGTGCATCCTGTAACTATGTGGTTGGTAAGGATGGCAGTATAGGGCTGTGTGTGCCAGAGTCAGACTGCTCCTGGTGTTCCTCATCCAGCAGTAACGACCACCGAGCCATTACCATTGAGGTGTCCAGTGATGCAACACACCCTTACGCCGTCACTGATGCAGCCTACAAAGCTCTCATTGATTTACTGATAGATATTTGTCAAAGAAACCATATCCCAGAATTAAAATGGAAAGGGGATAAAAGCCTGATTGGGCAGACAGACAAACAGAATATGACCGTCCACCGCTGGTTTGCAGCCAAAGCCTGCCCAGGGGACTGGCTCTACCAGCATCATGGGCAAATTGCAGCAGAGGTCAACCAGAGATTGAAAGGAGAAGTGGACATGACAAAAGAGGAAGTAAAGGGAATTGTGAGAGAGGTTATTCAGGAAATGGAAGCTGAGCGAGCAGCACAGCCAGAAAGTGACTGGGCAGGAAAGGCACAAATCAGAGCTAGGGCAATGGCGGCTGGATTTACGGATGGCACAAGACCACAGAGTTTGACCACTCGTGAGGAAGTGGATGCCAAAATTCTGGCAGCGATGGGCAAATAATCGGGGGTTTCAGGGGGCTTCCACCTGACAAGCTGTATTTGGCTAGCCAAATGCTATGCTTGCACAATTGGTGGTTTTTTCACTAATTACCAAAATAATATCGCTCTGCACATGATTTACCATGAACAGAGCGATACTTTATTTTGCCTTTATATATTTCCCAGTTTTAACTCGACCGTCTGGCCAAGTTTCTGCGTCATCTATTACCCAGTTTCTACCGATTTTTTTCGCAGTTTTAAACCCCCCACGTAATGCCATCTGTCTGGCGGTGGCAGGATCCTTACCATGTCTTTTTGCGTACTCAGGCAAACTAATTAACATTTCCTGCCTCCAAAATATCTTGTGTACTCATTGTAGAAAAAATCCTATTCAGCCTATCATTATAGTTTTTCAGTTCTGGTTGTTTTGACACCAGTTCAACTATCTTGACGGATAGGTCATGCTCTAGTCCGATCAACTTTTGAGCGATTAAAACGCCTGTGCTGGCATCAACCAACATAGCATGAAGAGAAAGACCATCACTTTGTTCAGTGGGTGCCGACAAAATAAATGGTTTGCTCAGATACTTGTTATATGGGGCTTCCATCCACGGACCTGTACCAAATCGACACAAAAAGAATATGATATCCTCTACAACAGATACTGCGAATTGAGGGACTCCGTTTTTAAAGTCACGTTTCTCCTTGGTTGTTGGGTTTTCCATTGTAATTAACAACACAGCACCTGATGATGTAAGGTCAAATCGAACTCCATCCGTACACGGTGGTATGATTTGTTTTCCGACTTCATATGTATTCATAAAACATCCTCCATTTCTCCAGGCTCCCAAGACTGAGAGAACTCGTTATGAGCAAAAGCCTCTGCCAGTCCAGTAATTTGCTTGAGTCGTAAAATCTCGTCCTTATCCATTCCAAGATGTTTAGCTAGCCATGCATCTGATCGACCGACCTTGTGCAGTTCTGCTACAATGTTTGCCATTAACTCCACATCGTGACTGCCCCTTGCACGGTTGTGCCGGATGGTGGATGCCATTCGTTCATCCAACGGCTTGTCAATCACCGATACTGGCAGCATTCCACCCTCTCTCTCACGGATGTCATCATGGGTGAGCATCACTGTGTAACGATGAAAACCATCCACAATCTCGTACATATCTTCAGACTCATTGTAGTAACACACGATTGGCATGGTGTAGCCATCCTGCTTGATTGAGTCATAAAGCAGCTTCATCTCAGGTGGGGCCACATGGTTGGGATTGTATTCATTTGCTCTGATTTTTTCGATAGGCACCTGGCGAACCCTATAGACTGGTGACTGATACATACTATCCCTCCTTTCCCTTTATCAGTGCCGCATATTTAGCTTTGATTTCCTTAATCTGTGTTGCTTGTTGTTTAGTAGGACCAAAGCCCATAAATCTGCAAAGATGATCGTTCTTCAAAACACAAAAACACATCCGTTTCCAGCTTGGGATGTCAATGGTACTCGTTACATCATCAGTATGGTCAGGGATATCCTGTTCAAACACAATTCGACATTTCCCATCCTTTGAGTAATTTGAGACCCCATTACGACGAATTTTATAGCCACATTCTTCGATTTCACGGATTACATCCTCTGCAAAGCCACCTCCTGTCTTTGCCCAGAACACTAAAGATGTCTTAAACTTCTCCAGATAACCATCACGGACGTTTGCTGGAAGGGTAGACAACAAAAACATAGTATAGCTTTTCCAAGTATGTCCCTTTGGTAGGGTTATTTCTTTGTATCCCAATGCTTTGGTGTTGCCATAGATTGCCCCAAAATTGGCACCTTGTACCCGCCCCACCAGTCTTGTCCAAGTCTCTGGCTCGATGATTCGATAGAGGTTAAGGCTCTGAGCGGCCCACTCGTTAAAAGGGGAGGCTACACGCATTTCAGACAATGGAACACCTGCTTTATACATTATGTCATATAATCTGTTATAATCAAACCCAAATTTTCCGTTTGCTGTCCACACATCTTCTACATTCCAGTCGTAGAGAGGATGCGCAGAGTAGCAGTCTTTATGGTGTCCATTTGTAATCCACATCTTCCCGTTGTAGTCGTGGCGTTTATTTACAATTCCACTATATCGGCTTAGACTTTCTCCAGCACGGATACCCAAAAGACCTATGGTTTTTCCTCCGCCACAATGATTTTTAAACCATCGTCCAAACTGCTTGTACACATCTTCTTGGAGCATCTTGTACTGGTAAAATTCAAAGGGATTTGTGTTTAAATTGATCACATAGGGGTGTTTAGGCATGGGACGCACCCACAGGTTCTCCTTGTCTGGATCCCATGGGTACCAGTAGAGCTCGTAATTGCTGATGTTAGTCTTACTTCCCATGGGTAGACAAACCCAGAATCGCTCTATAAAATCCGGCATGGATGCAAATGTGCGCTCTACATACTCTGTAGTTTTTTGGTACTGAGCTTCAAAATCCTGATGGAACAAACCAATTTTACGCTTTATTCCATGAAACTCCATGTACTGGAGCACCAAATTCAACAGTACCCCAGAGTCTTTTCCTCCCGAAAAACTAACATAAATATTGTCAAACTCTGAAAAGATGTAGTCCAGGCGTTCTTGCAATGCCTCATATACCGTCTTTTGTTGATAAATTTTTTCCATTTAATTCCTCCATATGACCAAACAGAGCAGCCTTAACAAAGTCTTTGCTTTTGTTGTGACTGCGGATAGTATACCTAAACAGATCGGACAGTCTTTCTTTCCTAGCCAGGCAACGTAGAATTGTCACATCAACGGTATCTTTGGCATAAATATCATATATTTGCACAAGCTCTGTTTGTCCGGCTCGATGCAATCTGTCTTCTGCCTGTACTCTGGTGCCCCAATCCCAGTCGTTATTATAAAAAATTTCATTGTGACAAAACTGTAGATTGAGTCCAAATTGAGCACAGGATTTGTTTGCAATCAGATACTGAGTCTTTCCAGCTTTAAATGCCGTCTTATTGGCATGTCGCTGTGCCTGCGTCAGTTCACCATAGAAGGGAACAGCGGAACTGCCCAATATAGAAAGAATATCCATAATTTCCTGAGTGAAGTGGCAGTAAATCACTACTTGCTCGCTTCCAACGGCACCAAGTATATCCTGTAGTTTCATTAGTCGAGGGTTGTCCTCTGGTTTAATCAACTGAAACAGAGTATTGTGGGTTTGACTTTTATTAAATGCCACCCCGAACCCACTTGTGATTGCTTGCATTGCGTTAAAAAGCCGGTAAATGGTCTCTGGATGAAAATCATCTAACTGATTAAGAAGTACCTCGCTTACCTCATTGTAATGTGCTTGCTGCTCATTTGTCAACCAGAACGCTTCATTGTGTTGAACCTTACCAGGAAGCGTCAACACAGTTGCTTTACTGCATTCATAGGTGTAGGGGGCAATTTTCCTGGCAAGATAGTCTTTATTAAGTACACGGCTGATCTTGCCAGGAATGTCTCGATCCATCTCCAAATGATTGGCGGAAAAACTGTAATACGACTGATAGCCTAATATACGCCAATCCAAAATGTACCACTGAGCAAACAGGTCAGCCTCATTACGACTCACTGGTGTACCATTGAGAATTAACTTATAGATGCAGTGTTTGCTGATTTCGATGACACGCTTGGTTCTGTAGGCGAATGGGTTTTTAACCAGAAGACTCTCATCTACCACTAAATAAGTTGGAGCTGTCTGAACATAGGTCAACAGTTCTCCATACAACCGCAGAGAAGATGAAAGGGACTCTATGCCTGCTATATGGATTAACTCCAATTCTTCTGCATGCTCTCTCAACAGTTCTGGTAGATCACGCTGCACTGAATAAGGGCACAACCAAAGAACCTGTTTTACTTTACCTGCCTCCAGACGGCGTTGGATAAGTTCCAACGCCGTCCTTGTTTTACCTGTGCCCATTTCCATATACAGTGCCCCTACTTTAACGTGGATTAGTTTGTCCACTGCTTCCTGCTGATAGGGGAACAGCTCTGTCAGTAACTTCATTGATCAATGAGATCGGAAATGATTTCACTGCTAGAGAAAAGAATCTCTTGTAACTTATCCATGTGCATCTCTTGATTTGGAATTTGGACTTCCTCAACTCGATCCGCTGTCTCAATCTTTTTCTTATACCCCTCGATTGCTTCCCTTGCTGCATCGCTTATCTGGTAGCCATGGATTGATGCAAAATCCTCAACTAGGTCTCCAAGATGCACTGGAGCCAATAGACGTCCTTCTCGATATATTACATGTCTGGAAATAGCCTTGGCAGCCTCATAAATAGATTTCCTATCATTGTCGAACGGAATGTAAATGCTGAGCATTCCGTCATATTTACCACCTGAAACCAATTTAATCCAGCGATGGCATTCCGGCTTGAAGTCTGCTTTAACAGCTTTTTCTCTCGCCTCCTGATCGAAGCATTCGACTGGAAAGCCAGCCCTTAGCAGATGATTGATTAACTCAGCAGCCCGTTCCACCGCAGAGCCAGTGAAATTAGTGATGGGTTTCTCCCACCTGACACCTTCTTTATTCCATTGAAAATTCAAGTTCTTGGCGATCGCTCGAAAATCAGCGTCGTTAATTGTTTTTGCTGAGACCAGGCTGCTTGTAACAGTTACAACTACTAAAGCATGAGAAACTTCTTCTGGAGCCAGTGTTGCCTCTTTCTTAACTTCTTTTGCAACCACTGAACTTTCTTTCATAAGTTCTTTTGCTTCTGCAGTGATATCTCCACTGGTCAATAAATTCCAGCCAGAGCAGTCTCGATTAGAAATCCAAAATGATGCTTTGTCTTTATTGGTTAAAACCTTGTAGAGGCAATTAAAGAAATCTTCTTCTTCTCTACTTGGATTTGGACATCTAACTTTGTAAACTTGATCAATGTTGGTCAGCATATCTGCTCTAATCTGTTCTGCCCAGACAACTTGTTTTTCACTACCCTTCAACTCGGGCAACCCCATTTCTTTTGCTTCGACAGCTAGAGCCGCTGCTGCTGCTTTATGCTGTTCCAGTGCACAGGATTCGCAAAGATCATAGTGGGTCACTGCCCACTCAGCCCAGTTGTCCGCTTCACGACGATTTCGTTTTGTTGCATATACCTCAAATTTAAATCCACAGACCCGACATGTACACTCAGCAACTGCCTTTGCCATAAGAATTCCTCCTTGTTTGTAAATCAGGTGATCCCTGTGCTCTAATAATACTACTATATCGTAGTAAAGTCAATAGCAAAATAAAAATTTTTTAGGAACAAGTCGAAGGGGAGAATACTGAAGCAAATAAAAATTTAGTTGGTTTGTGAGTATATAAGAAAGGAGCCAAGGACAACTGTCCTAAGCTCCTGCGTGTGAAATGCGTGTGCAAAATGTACTTGCATATTGTGCTTTTCGGTTTTTGGCAATGAAAAATAATTGTACATAATACAACTGTAAAACCCTTGGGAGAGTAAGAAAAAACCTGCAACCGTAACGGTCACAGGCTTTTCCATTCTGGCGCAGAAGGAGGGATTCGAACCCTCGCACGGTTTAACCCGCCTACTCCCTTAGCAGGGGAGCCCCTTATAGCCACTTGGGTACTTCTGCAAGTGCTACAATTCAAACAAAACGATGGACAGAGAACAGTGGCGGAGAGAGTGGGATTCGAACCCACGGCTCTTGACGAGTCACTGGTTTTCAAGACCAGCTCCTTAAACCACTCGGACATCTCTCCGTGTCGTTGCCAACCAGAGGCAAGACATATATTATCACAGAACATGGGATATGTCAACAATTTTTTTAAAAAATTTTTCAAGACAACTGCACCAGAACAGAATTGCCTACATAGTCTAACACAGATTTAGAATGTTTGGAGGTTGATAGCATGAATGTGCCCAAAGTTACCTATTTTTTGGGGGCAAATTCGCCAGATGGGTTTTATTCCTTATACTCAGAACTGATTCCAGTGGAGCAAGCCAGTCATATTTATATCATTAAAGGTGGTGCTGGTTGTGGCAAATCCACTTTAATGAGACAGGTTGCAAGCCAGTTGGAGGCACAGGGAGAGACAGTAGAGTATATCTGTTGTTCTGGGGACCCAGATTCTCTGGATGCTGTTGTGTTCCCCAATCTTGGGGCGGCTATGGTAGATGGAACAGCCCCACATGTCGTGGAACCAAAATACCCTGGGCTTGTAGAGGAGTATGTGAATTTAGGAAAGACATACAACCGAGAGGGACTGCAAACCATTCGTGAAACCATATTATCCTGTATGCAGGGGTATCAGGAACATTACCAAAGAGCCTATCGCTGTCTCAATGCGACCGCCGAGATTTTGACAGATATGCGGTCTATGGTGCTCACAACAGAATTAAAGCAAAAGTTACAGAAGCGTGGAAAAGGGATAGGAGCTAAGGAGCTGAAAGACAAAAAGACAGGGGAGACAGGGACAGTGCGTCAAAGATTTTTGGATGCCATTACCCATAAAGGACCCATTGTATGCTGGGACACTGTGTTTGCCCAGTGCCCAAGGATATATGAACTGGTAGATGGATATGGGTTAGCCCATGAGGTACTGTCTGAACTTTTGGCAGACGGACTAAAAAAGGGTTATTCCCTGGTGGCTTGTCCTGACCCCATGTTTCCTGAGCAGATAAAACACTTGCTGATTCCAGAATTGGGGTTGGCGTTTGTGACTACACAGAACAAAGGGGAAGATGGGTTGGAGAGCTACCGAACCATCTATCTGGACCATATGATTGATGCAGAATTACTGGCACAGAATAAAGCCCGTTTGAGATTTGCCAGAAAGGTGTCAGGGGCGTTGGTTGAGGAAGCAGTGGTATCTCTGGTGCAGGCAAAAGAGATGCACGATGGACTGGAAAAAAACTACAATCCATTTGTAGATTTTTCTATGGTATCTACAGTGGCAGACAGAATTGTGGGAGAACTGTTGAGTCAGAGAGTCAGAAACTGAGGTACATCAGGAACTCTTGCCTAAACAAAGTATGCTGTGGAGTGGTAAAAAAGAAAATCACTCCACAGCATAACTGTTTTTATGTATGGGCACCCTTTATTTTTGCGGTTTACTCCAGTCCCGAAAAGAGAGATTCAAATCAACCGACCCTTCAATCCCAGGCACAGTGCCAGTATGGGTGTACTGCCACATATCGAAATGGTAATAGAAATTTGGGGTCTGGTCATATTCAGCCAACCAAAACGGGATATGGGAGAGAAGGTCCAGTTGATAAAAGAGATACCCCATATCCTGATTAAAATAGACCATGGGGGTATAGCCAGCAGCGGCAATTAAATCACAAAAGGCTAAGGCGCATTCGGTGGCTGTGGCACCATCCACCGTATTGGTGCGGGCAGAATCATCACTGGTGATAAACTCCCAGTCAAACACCACAGGATAGCCAATGGGGTAGCCACGGATGACTTCCAATACATATTCTGCTTCTTCCTGTGCCTCTAAAATGGAGGTAGCCTGGGAGAAGAAGTAGATGCCTACATCCAGACCGGCAGCAGTGGCCCCTTGTATATTCTGCTCAAAGGTGGAATCGGTTTTTAAAATACCGGTGGAGTAGCCACGATACCCAAGCCGGATCATAGCAAATTCAATACCAGAGTCAGCTACCAGTTCCCAATCAATATTTTGCTGATAAAAGGAGACATCCACACCAAGGGCAGCAGATGTTTGGTTGGATTGATAGCCAATATAACCATTTTCGTTGACAAAAAACTGTTCTGGCAGATATTCATTGTGGGGGACCCCTTTTAAGACAGGCAGTTCCTGGTTGCGATAGGTCAAATATTTTGGGGTTTGTGACTGAAAAAAGAACCAGCCTACAATAGCACACAACAGAAACAGTAAAATGCCTAGACCAATCCAGAGCCCCTTTTTGCTTTTTTTGGGTGGCGGTGGTGTGGATACAGTTTCTGAGCGGGTAGCTGAGGGGAGACGATTCATAGATTGCCCTCCTGAACGTGAATAAAATACAATTTTACAGAGAATCCCCCTCATTCTATCAGTTTTACAAAGAAATATCAAGGTTATTTCTGGAAAATCAAAATGAGGGTGTGTAGGTGTTGCCCTCCTACAGAGGAACTTACATATCATTGTTGAAATGGTGGCTGTTTTCCCTTATAATATCAGGTAGAAAGAGGGTTGTGTTTGTGCCATTTCGATTGAATGGATGTCAACCTGTTTGGAGTGGTAAAATGAGTATGGGAGCTGGAATACCGCCATTTGCCCTAGTTAGAGATTGGGAAAACTTGTTCCTCACTACATCAAAAAAGGGATGTGGTCTGTCTTTTTTTGTTTTTCACGCCATGCGTCAGCCTGCCTCAGTGACAGGGTGCTGTATGGCGTTTTTTCTGAAAGAATGTATGTTTTTAAAAAATATTTGCCGTTGCGTTTCATACAATGGTTTTGGTTGGTCGATCTAAGAGGGATGTTGATGTTTCAATTGTTTGGTACAATATAGAACAAAAAACAGGAGGTTTTACCATGACAGATACCCAATGCCGCCAATTTATGAAGAACTTTTTTGAAAGGTATTACAAAAAGTTGGAGCAGATAGAAAATGGGATTGCTTTGATGTACCCTTTGGAGGACTCTGATAGGGTGATGTGGAGTGAGGATGCCAATCCACAGGAGGAATGGAAAAAGTGGAAGCTGGTGCCCTCTACCATCACAGAGGAAGACATGGAACAACTAGAGAAAGCCATTGGAGTAAAGCTTCCACAATGTTTGAGAGCACTTATGACCGTTTACCACCACTGTTTTCATTATCCTGTAGGGTGCAACCTTGTATCAAACCCATTTGAGGATTTCCTTGGAGTATGGAATCCACTACTTGTGGAATATGGATACCTTCCCTTTGCCTGGGATGAGGAAGGTTACTATATCCGGTGCATCCATCTAAAGAATATGCCAGATGAGGAGCAGTGTGGAATTTATCAGATTGACCATGAACTCCTATTCTCAATAGAAGATGGTGCAGTACAACAAGGGGAACTGGACAAAAATATGGAATATATCTCACAGAATCTCTTTACCTACTTGGAGACTGCTTTTCATGAGGTGGAACAGCTATGAACCAATTTGTATCTGGTATTTTTGAGCCAGAGCCAGACCAGTGGGGGCTGCGTGGGGACCCTTTTTTATGGGAGTATCTAAAGGAGCGGTATCAAACTGTGGTGTTCCCCTATTCTATCCAAATGTTCCGTGAAGATTTATATGGTATCTTTGAGGAGCTGATTGGGGAGTTTCCTGTATCGGGAAAGGATTACTATGTAGAACAATTTGCAGAAAAGCATGTGGGAATGTCAACTGGCTGGTTAAGTGGAACATTTTGGAGAAATACAGCCATTCCGCTGTTATTGAGGCGATTGGAACAGGCATAGAATACAGTTAAATACACTAAGATAATCCAAGCCGAAAATATATATTCTATGTGAAAAGGAGAGACTATATGGAGAAACCATGGAATAAAGTAAATTTTGGTTCTGGAAAGATTGTCTTTTTAGATGAGATGCAAAAAGAAGATATGTTGCAGGTGGAATATCCAAACCAGTTTTTGCTGGATATGGGGTGGTATCAAAATAAGTATATCATTCAAGTGATTCAAAACGATGACTGGGAACATCCAATCAAACAGTATAGAACGAAAGAGAAACAGCAGATACAAGTTTTGTTGGGAAAAGCAGTTCAGTATATGGAACAAGTTGTAAAATTGGAAACAGAGATGGAAGTATATGGGGGTGAACCTGTCGTGATAGGTGAGAGAAAATGAATACAGAAAAGATGCCAGCACTTTATGAAAAGAGAACAGAAAGAAAAGAGAGGAAGAAGTATCATGCAGGTTGAGAAATATTTGGGGAATTCTATTGGTGATGCTAAGGTACTATTGGCACAGTGCCAGGCTTGGAATGGGGATGATGAACCAGTCAAAGTCATTCGTATCTTGGAGAGTATCCCAGAAGAAGAACGTACACCAGAATTGGACAGTGAATTGGCACAAGCCTACATCAATTTGGGAGTACCTTCCAGACGGGATCTGCTGAAAAGGGCGGTTGCACTGTTGGAACCATATGAGGAATACTTTCAGGATAGCCTTCAGTGGAATTTTAGAATAGGCTATTCTTACTTTTATCTGGAGCAAGAAGGACGGGCATTGCCTTATTTATGGAAGGTATCAGAAGCACATCCAGATGATGAAGCGTTACAGAAATTTATGGATTGCTGTAAAGAGAGAATTGCACTGCCACAGTTTAAAGCAAGTTTTCGTGAGCGGACAAATATGGCATGGGAAGCATTTTTGGAACAGGAGGCAGAGCTGCGCCGCATTATGGATGAGGACAAGGAACACAAGCGGGGAGGGGAACTGGTCTGGCAATGTAAGGATATCCTTGATCTTGCCTTTGACAATGTCGCATTTGAAATGGGGCGTTGTGGTGAAAAGTATGAGCTGATACTTACTCCAGAGGGAGATAAATTGAAACTGTTTGAGCTGGTCTATTTCCAGAAACATGCCCCCAAAAAGGTGTTGGAGCACTGGGATATCCTGGTGGGTCGCAAGCCCATAGAGAGGCTTGGTATGCAGACAGGAAATTGGAGTATTTCCAGTGAAGAGGTACTGGTTTGGATCGAACAGTTGGAAAAAAATAAAATTGGCTTATCTGTTTACTGTGAAAAGTTAATGCCCTTGCTGCATGAGCAAAAAGGGCAAGCCTGGAGGATATTGACTACCCTCACGGATAAGGTGTTGGGTGAGATTCCCAGTATGAGATACATCGGTGGCTTTGATGTATTGGAGACACCCAAAAAGGACCCTTCGGTTCCCCTCTCTGAATTGTCTGACAAGCTAAAGGAGCTGGGGCTGGACCTGTCTACTGACCCAGAAGCCCATTTGGACGACTATATTGCATATCAGATAGAGCCAGACCAGGACGAAAATGCTGGCTTTCGGTCGGATGTGTTTATCGGTTCCACCCGTTGTCCATCCCTGATTCGTCACTACTTAAACAATGAGAACCATGCAATCGACGACCTCCATGCAGATGGGGCTGTGGCAGGCTTCTTTTTCTATCCAGTGGGCAGCTTCGCCGGTGAAAACCGCAGCCAGCAGATCAGTGAGTTCCAAGATAAGATTGAGGGAAAGTTGAGTGCTGCATGTGGTCCAGATGCAATTACATGTATCGGGAATGCAGTTGGTATCTACTGTGCTTATGTGGATTTCATTGCATGGGATTTGGATTGTGTTTTGAACATGGCAAAGAACGTTTTCGATGAGACAGACCTGCCCTGTGTTGGCTTTCATGTATTCCGTCCAGATGCAAAGATAGTAATGCTAAAAGAGCCAGCCGAATGAGGCAGTTATGGACAGGGGAAGGATCATTCAAGATTCCAAAGGGGGACAGTTTTTGAAATCGTGTGTTGATGGGTTAGATGAGGCTCGGTTGCCATATCCTACACACCTGTAATTCCATTGAAGCAAGAGAAAAGCCCCAAAGCGATTATGCTCTGGGGCTTTCATAGCGGAGACGGTGGGATTCGAACCCACGTGCCCTTGCGGACAACTTGATTTCGAGTCATTTCCCGCTTATGACTTTTGGTGGAAATTAAGCGAAGATGGAAGTACACAACGGAAGCCCAAAAG
>CALWON010000048.1 GCA_944383165.1 uncultured Oscillospiraceae bacterium | reverse complement strand
GCATATACCGTGATGTCTATGACAGGGACAGGAGCACCACCAGAGGATGAGATGGATTTCACTTTAGACCGTCCATTTCTGTTTGCCATCACCAGCGAGGACGGGTTGCCTCTCTTTGTGGGGAGTGTGTATCAACCCACCACATAATTTGGAAAAACACAGAAATGGGTGGTGCAACAGGTCGATTTATGGTATGATGGGTGGCAGGAGGGATGCTCGTGCCAACGGATATGAAACTGATGATTGCTGCCACCTTTGCAAAAATGACCCGAAAAAAGCCAGTGGATAAAATTACTGTGAAGGATTTAGTGGAGTGCTGTGGAATTTCCCGTCAGACCTTTTACTATTACTTTCAAGATTTGTTGGAGGTGATGGAGTGGTCCATTCAGCAGCTTTTGCAAAAGGCATTGAACAATAGTCTGGAAGCCAACACACCAGAAGAATCTATTCAGGAATTTTTAAGGGTGTCCACAGAGTATGGAGAAGTATTGCTGCGGCTATTGGCTTCCCAGCGCAGGGAGCAGGTGGAGCGTGTGTTTGTAGATGCCATGCAGTCTGCCATCCGCCAGTTGATTCTGGATGGATGCCCAGAGCTGGCGTGGAACCATCAACAAATGGAGGTTGCCCTTCGATTTTATGCCTGTGGCATGACTGGGGTCATTTTTGATGCCTGCCGGAACCCTTCTGCGGATTATGAGCAGTTGTCCCACCAACTGTATCAACTGTATACAGGGACCATTCATACCAGGCCATAACATGGTCATCCATTCCCAGATGTGTCATAGGATTTGACACATCTGGGAATTTGTCTATACACATCTCAAAAAGTGCATATGGAAATGGGGTATGGAACAGGTTATAATCAATTGATCAGAAGAAGGAGATGTTTCTATGTATGAAACCCCATTTTTAGGCAAACTATGTGAGCTGGAAACAGATGAACAGACCATGAGACAGTGTTTGGAGAGTTGCAGCCATCTGAGACAGGAAGAGATTGGGCACCAACTGGCACTATTGAGAGAACAGTATGCACAATCTATGAGCAAACTGGACTCTTTTATACAAAATGGTCGCTCTCCTGCCATTGTTGCATTGGCTGAGGCGCAAAAAGAGTATTATCAAAAGATACAACAGATTACAGAAGATGCCCTTCCCCACTATTTGCACAGTGAGACAAGCACACAGAAGGAGGATATCAGGGAGGCAAGGATGCTATATGCAGAATATTCCATTGATTTTGCCCGTACCACCATCCTACAGGCATTGATTGCTGTTTTGGATGGGATGGAGATGCAACTGGCATGGAAACAGGAGGAAAACTAAGATGAAAGAAGTTAAAACCCCAAGGAAACCGTTGCTCTACTACTATGCGATTGTACTTTTGTGTCTGATGCTGTTTAATTCGTTGGTTATGCCCTGGTTCAATCAGAGAAAAATACAACTTGTAGATTATGGAACTTTTATCACAATGACACAAAATCAGGAAGTTGGGCTGGTGGAATTACAGGAAAACCAGATTCTGTTCACAGACAAAGAGCAGACCAAAGTTTATAAGACTGGGCGAATGGAGGACCCGGAGCTGGTGGAGCGGCTCACAGACTCAGGGGCACAATTTTATCCAGAGATTGTGGAGGAGATGTCCCCACTCACCTCGCTGTTGCTCTATTGGATTCTGCCCATTCTGGTGTTTGTTGGAATTGGGCAATTTCTGACAAAACGGATGATGAACAAGGCAGGGGGCAATGGCATGATGTTTGGGATGGGAAAATCCAATGCCAAAATCTATGTCAGTTCCTCTGAGGGCATCCGCTTTGATGACGTGGCTGGAGAGGATGAAGCCAAAGAAAGCCTGACAGAAATTGTGGACTACCTGCACAATCCCAAAATCTATCAGGAAATTGGTGCTTCCATGCCCAAAGGTGTGCTGTTGGTGGGACCTCCGGGCACAGGTAAGACCATGCTGGCAAAGGCAGTGGCTGGGGAAGCTGGGGTTCCATTTTTCTCTATCTCCGGTTCTGAATTTGTGGAGATGTTTGTGGGCATGGGTGCCTCCAAGGTGCGGGATTTATTCCGGCAGGCAAAGGAAAAAGCCCCCTGTATTGTGTTCATAGATGAAATTGACGCTATTGGCAAAAAACGTGATGGGCAAATCGGTGGAAATGATGAACGGGAACAGACCTTAAACCAGTTACTCACAGAGATGGATGGGTTTGAGGGGAACAATGGCGTGATAATTCTGGCAGCAACCAACCGTCCAGAATCGCTGGACCCTGCCCTCACCCGTCCGGGACGATTTGACCGCCGGGTTCCAGTGGAATTGCCAGATTTAAAGGGACGTGAGGAGATTTTAAAGGTCCACGCCAAAAAAATTAAGGTGGCAGAGGATGTGAATTTCCACCAGATTGCCCGCATGGCATCTGGTGCAAGTGGCGCAGAACTTGCCAACATTGTGAATGAGGCAGCCCTGCGTGCGGTGCGTAATCATCGACCTTTTGCCACTCAAGGCGATTTAGAGGAGAGTATTGAGGTGGTCATTGCCGGCTATCAGAAGAAAAATGCCATTTTAACCGACCAGGAGAAGTGGACGGTGGCATACCATGAAATTGGTCACGCCTTAGTGGCTGCCAAACAGAGCCACTCTGCCCCGGTACAGAAAATCACCATTATTCCCAGAACATCTGGTGCGCTGGGATATACCATGCAGGTGGAGGAAGGCAACAAATATTTGATGACCAAAGAAGAACTGGAAAATAAAATTGCCACCTACACTGGTGGTCGTGCAGCAGAGGAAGTGCGCTTTGGCACCAGTTCCACAGGGGCATCCAATGACATTGAGCAGGCAACCAAGCTGGCAAGGGCTATGATTACCCGCTATGGTATGAGCCAAGATTTTGATATGGTGGCAATGGAGACCACAACCAACCAATATTTAGGGGGAGACAGTTCCCTGACCTGTTCGATGGAGACCCAGACAGAAATTGACCGCCAAGTGGTAACACTGGTCAAAGAGCAGCACGCAAAAGCCATTCAAATCCTCATGGAAAATCGGGAAAAATTGGATGAACTATCCCACTACCTGTATGAAAAAGAGACCATAACCGGTGATGAATTTATGCAGATTCTAAACGGAGATGGAAAACAGGAACAAAACAATGACCATAAAGGAGCAGGAGAACAGGTATGAATATAGACCAGCCGATCAATCAAATTGCTTTGCTCACTGACTCATGCGCAGACCTCTCTGCCGCACTGACTGAGAACGCCCCAGTTTTTACCATTCCACTTCGGATTTTGTGCAAGGACGGGGAATATTACGACGGGGTCAACATCCATGCCTCAGATATTTACAGAAGATTGGAGGGCGGGGAGCTGCCAAAAACCTCCCTGCCCGACCATACATCCATTGAATCAACACTGGACAACATTGCCGCCAAAGGCTACAAAAAGGTAATTGCGCTGCACCTGTCCTCTGGGGTATCTGGAACCTATAATATGGTCCGTCTCCATGCACAGGAGCGGGATGACCTGGAAATTTGTGTATTTGATACCAAAAGCGGCAGTTTAGGGATTGGTAGCATTGTATTGCAGGTTTGGGCAGACATCCAAAACGGGATGGAGTGGGAGGAACTCATTCATACAAGGGTGCCACAATTGATTGCCAATACCACACCATTTTTTTCTGTGGATACATTGGAGTATCTGCAAAAAGGGGGACGAATTGGAAAAGTGGCAGCAATGGCAGGCACTTTGTTACAGATTAAACCTATCATCAGTTTTGCAGAAGATGGGCAGTTGACCAATGTTGCCAAAGTGCGGGGAAGAAAAGCGGTGCAGGGGAAACTGGTGGAACTGGTCAGAAACAAAATTGGAACTCATACCCGTTACAATCTGGCAGTGGCACATGGAGGAGCACCAGAGGAAATGGAGGCTCTCATGGAAACCATGAAGCAATGCTTTCCCAACTATGAACACTTTTGGAGTGGGGAATTGGATGCCACTTTGAGTGTCTATATTGGGGCAGGTATTTTGGGAGCTGGTGTACAGATTTTAGAGGAGGGAGAATGTAAATGATACGGAATCGGAAAAATTGGCACTATTTGATTGGTGGGGCATTGCTGCTCCTGCTGCTAAAATATAGTGATTCCATTTTTCAAATTGGGCAACTTTTTCTCTCCATTCTTGTACCTATGTTCATAGGGTGTGCCATAGCCTATGTACTCAATGTGTTAGTAGTCAAAGTAGAAACATTGCCCATTTTAAAAAAATCAATCATACCTGGTTCCTATAAACGATTGATCAGTGTATTGGGTGCCATTGTTATGTTTCTATTGGTCATTATCATGGTTGTGCAAATTGTCCTTCCACAGCTTGTAGAGGCTTTTGGGGTGGTGCTCAAGGGAATCCCGCCCATGTTAGAACAGACAGCTGCATGGCTTGCAACACAAAAACTCCCAGTTCCAGAACTTCAACAGTGGTTTTCTGACTTAAACATCAACTGGCCACAACTGGTACAGAAAGCAATTACATATCTCAGTTCTGGTGTGAGCAATCTTTTTTCTGCCACGGTAACCGCCTTGGGTAGTATCGGTGGAATTGTCATGCAAATGGTAGTTTCCTTTATCTTTGCACTCTATCTTTTGTTTGGTAAGGAAAAATTGGGGTATCAATTTGGTTCCCTAATGGAAGTTTATCTGAGAGAATCCACAACCAATCGCTTGCTTTATGCGCTCAATATTGCTCATGACACTTTTACAAAATTTATTGTGGGGCAGTGTACAGAGGCAGTGATCATAGGGGTACTTTGTACCTTGGGTATGATGCTTTTCCGCTTCCCCTATGCCACCATGATAGGGACCCTCATTGGAGCAACAGCTTTGCTCCCCATTGTAGGAGCTTATCTGGGAGCTGCCATTGGTGCATTTATGATATTAACAGTCAATCCATTGCAGGCTGTGGCATTTCTGGTATTCATTGTCGTTTTGCAGCAATTAGAAGGCAATCTCATTTATCCCCGTGTGGTTGGGTCATCCATCGGTCTGCCAGGTATTTGGGTACTGGTAGCAGTAACAGTAGGTGGTGGAATTGGTGGTATTGTGGGTATGTTATTGGCAGTACCCACAGCGGCAACTGTATATAAGCTATTGAAGCAGGATGTTGTTCAAAGAAAACAAAGGATTGACCGCAAAAAAAGCAGCAATCAAAACGCTTCTTAATAGTTGAAGTGAGACTTGGTTTTCTTCTATGGTAAGAAATGTTTCAGATTTTCAGCACGGTTTCAGCATACTGTGGTAAAATGGAAAGAAAAAGGGGGAGATGGAATGAGAATTTTAATTGTGGAAGATGATACCATCCTCTCCCAAACCCTACAGGCTGTACTGGAAAAAGAAGGTTTTTCTGTGGATGCAGTGGCAGATGGGGCATCTGGTGTAGACTACATTCTGCTGTGGATGACCGCATTGATGGGCTGAATGCAGGTGCAGATTACTACTTACCAAAACCATTCGATGTACGGGAGCTGTTGGCGTGTATCCATGCCCTGCTTCGCCGTCAGGGGGGGCAGGTAGATCCCCTTGTCTATGGAAACACTGCGTTGGAACTGGCTTCCTCTACTTTGATTTGTGGAGACCGCCGGATGCGACTGTCAGCCAAAGAATTTGATGTCCTGCGCCTTTTGTTGCAATCAGGTGGTAACAACCTATCCAAAGAGCATATTCTCACCTGTGTGTGGGGCTACGATTCAGAGGCGGTGGAAAACCATGTAGAGGTGTATGTGGGCTTTTTGCGGAAAAAACTGCGAAGCATTGGCTCCAATGTGCGGATTGAAGCCATTCGGAGGTTGGGCTATCATCTGGAGGTGGATGGGGCATGATACAAAAACTCAGGTGGAAATTTGTGTTTACCATTATGACCGTAGTGACCATTTTGCTGCTGGTGATGTTTGGGATGCTGTACCGTTTTACTCAAATTCAGTTGGAACAGGAGAGCATTGCCATGATGCGCAGTGTGATTGTAGACCAACGCCCTTTGGGACTGCCAGATGAACTGTCTGGGCAGGTGCGGCTGCCCTATTTTGCCCTTCAGCTTGGCATGGATCGGGATGTGGTGGATACGTTGGGGGGCTACTATGATTTGTCTGACCAAGCCTTTTTGGGGGAACTGGTAGGCAGAGTGATGCAGTCCAAAGGCAATATTGGAACGCTGGAGGATTTGAACCTGCGCTACTTTCGTTCTGACCTGCCTGCCAAACAGTGGATTGTGTTTACCGATATGTCCAGCGAGCAAGTGACACTGGAAAACCTGACACAGACCTGTGTTGTGGTGGGTATTTTGAGTTTTGGTGTCTTTTTTGTTTTGAGTTTATTCTTGTCAAGCTGGGCAGTCAATCCAGTGGAGAAAGCGTGGAACCAGCAGAGACAGTTTGTGGCAGATGCATCCCATGAATTGAAAACCCCTCTGACTATTCTCACTACCAATACCCAGCTCCTTCAGGAGGATGGATGGGACAATGCACACCGCAAACAGTTTACCCAACATATTCAGGAAATGGCACAACATATGAACAGATTGATAGAACAAATGCTGGAACTCTCGCGGGGGATCTGGTTCAGGAAACCGGTTCCTTTGAACAGGTGGACTTTTCGGAACTTGTGTCTGATGGAGTTCTACCCCATGAGGGGGTGCTGTTTGAACATGGTCTAACGCTGGACTGTTCCATTGCGCCGTCTGTCCATGTCTCTGGTGATGCTGGGGCATTGAAGCAGGTGCTGGATATTTTGCTGGATAATGCCAGAAAATATGCCAAAACCCCTGGTGAGGTCACAGTTTCCCTCACCAGAGACACGAGGCAGGGCTGTCTGCTCTCCGTATCAAATCCCGGTGTACCCATTCCACCAGAGCAGTTACATCTCATTTTCCAGCGATTTTATCGGGCAGACCCAGCGAGAGTCAACAGGGCACCAATACCTTTTTTGTGAAATTACCTACCATTTAAACAGGACGTGGAGCGGTATTTCTGCCGCTCCACGTCCTGTTTTGTGAAAGCCGGAAAATTTTAGATAGGATTTTCAGCGTCCTTTCAGCTTTCTGGGTTATACTTCCTGACAGATAAGCTGTTTTGCAGCAGCAACAGGAGGGATCATATGATCACAGTAGAGCATCTAACCAAATGCTATGGTGATTTTGTAGCAGTGGATAACCTGTCTTTTACCATTCCGGAAGGGCATGTCTATGGATTTCTGGGACCCAATGGGGCAGGAAAATCTACCACCATGAACATCATCACCGGCTGTCTGTCTGCCACTGAGGGTACAGTGAACATAGATGGATATGATATATTGGAGCAGCCAAATCAGGCGAAAAGGCTCATAGGCTACCTACCGGAACAGCCGCCCCTTTATTTGAATGAAACCCCACTGGAATATCTGCATTTTGTGGGACGGGCGAAGGGGCTGAAAGGGGAGGAGCTGAAACAGCAAATCTGGGAAGTGTTAGAACAGACAGGGCTGGAGCACAGAAAACACTGCCGGATTGGTGCGTTATCCAAAGGCTACAAACAGCGGGTTGGTATTGCCCAAGCTCTGTTAGGAAACCCCCGTGTGATTATTTTGGATGAACCAACTGTGGGACTGGACCCCTTGCAGATTATTGAAATCCGGGACCTGATTCGAGAGCTGGGGAAGAGACACACGGTCATCTTCAGTTCTCACATTCTCTCTGAGGTACAGGCAATCTGCGACCGGGTTCTGATTATTTCCAAGGGAAAGCTGATTGCCTTTGATGAGCCGTCCAAATTGGAGCAGCAGTTGCTCAGTCCCAATGAGATTCAACTTGTCTGTGAGACAGAGCAGGAAACAGTGTCCCAAATCCTGTCTGGGGTTGCAAATGTCACCCATGTTCAATTCTCACAGGGAGAACACAACCGCACCATAGCACAGCTTCAAAGTGATGCCACCGACGTTTATACCGTTTCCAAGGAAATTTTCCTCTCCTTTGCAAAGGCACAGCTTCCCCTGTTGGAGCTGTCTGTCCGTAAGGCAAATCTGGAAGATATTTTCTTAGAGTTGACCGAGGAAAAGGAAACACAAACACAAGAGGAGAGGGAGGAGGAGAACCATGATTGCAGTGCTGGAGCATGAGCTGAAAAGTTATTTTCACACTCTGACAGCCTATGTCTTTGGGGCATTTCTGCTCTGTTTTATTGGAATTGGTGTCATGATATACAATTTACAGGCAGCGGTGAGCAACTTTGAGTTTGTACTCAGTTTTGCTTCCCTGATTTTTGTGGTCATTGTTCCTATTTTGACCATGCGGGTGATTGCAGAGGAGCGCAAGCAGAAAACAGACCAGTTACTCTATTCTCTGCCCATCTCTACCACCCATGTGATTCTGGGCAAATATCTGGCACTGCTGGTGGTCTATCTGGTACCTTTGCTCATCATTTCCCTCTATCCTCTGGTATTTTCCAGATATGAGGAACAGCCCAACACATTCACCCTGTCAGTGGGACGTAATCCAGAGGATGTGGAGGCAGCCCAAGAGGATGAGGAGAAACTGGCTGCACTGCCAGCCTATGTGCGAGTGGGTGACTCAGCCATTGTGTATGAAATTGCAGGAGGGGACTATGAGCAACTGATGGCAGTTTCCTATGATGATTTGCGCCATAAGGAAGTACTCTGGGCTGACTTTGGCAGTTTCACACAGATGGATGTTGTTCTGGATGGGGAAACCTATACCCTGACCACAGAAGGCACAAAGGAGAATGCAATTTGGTACTATGGTGAGACAGAAATTGATATCGCAGATATACAGAGTGCCTTCTCCAGCTTAGTGGCAGACAGCTTTACAGAGGAGCAGCCCACAGGGCAGAAGGAAATTTCCCTGACTGTGTATCTGGAACAGGAATCAAACCCCACCGTACAGATGGAATTCTATCGGTATGATGGAGAGAGCTGTGTAGCTGTGGTAGATGGAGCATCGGTCTCTCTGGTGCCACGCTCCGCTGTGGTGGATTTGATGGAAGCCATCCGAAGTGTGGTACTCTAAAACACAACAGAATCAAAAGGCATAAAACCGCCAGTAGAATGTGAGAAAAAACACATTCTACTGGCGGTTGTTTTGCTGTGTTGGGAAAGTTTTTTGCGAACCCTATAAACAATTTCCAAATACTGTCGATATTATAGGTGGAACACAGAGAAAAAATGGCAAAAGGACATACATCAAATAAACCGTGTGACAGAAGGAAGGGTAACAGATGAATGGCATCAATCTATCAAATGTTCCACATGTGAAAAATGAGTATGGAAGTTTTCCAAGTATCTCAAAGGATATGACAAAAGTTTCAAAAGACTCCGTTGATTTGGATTCTTTTGTTCGGGTTCCCACATCCTATACATACACAGAGATGGATGCAGTGGTACGGGGGTATCTGGAGGGGGATTCCTCCATACACACCAGCCCTATGGATGACTGTATCAACCAGTTTTTTGATGGCACAATGTCAGAGTCAGAACTACAAAATGAATATGAAAACATGTTGAAAAAAGAGCTGTTTGGTTCCATGGAACAGCCCACAGGTCCCCTTACCGACTTACAGAAAGAGACAGCAGAAAATTTTTATAATGTATTTCGGGAAAAAATTTTGACTGCCGCAGTGGAACGCAACCATGCAGAGGGAGAGCAGTACATAACAGGAGATTGGAATCCCCAGCGCAACTGGAGCTACTACAATTCAGATTACTATTATGAAAGTGAATCTGCCATTTCTGCCATTACCACAGGTGCCCAAGCGGTAGCCAAAGAGTATGGGACATCCTTTCAGGTACCAGATTATCTGGCACAGGGGGCAACCCATCGCTATAACTTCAATACTGCTCTGGGTGGGAATCCCTTTGTGGTCTCTGATGCACAGCACACCATCATAGACCCAGATGCGGTGCCGCCAGAACATATGAAATGGTTCTATGAATCGGGTGGAGATGCCAACCGTGCAACCATCAGAATGAATTCTCTCACCACAACAGACCAATATGGAAATAAAACAGTGATTGACTATACCAATCCCCAATTTGACCCAACAGACCCCACCAAAGCACAGACATGGGTTTCCTACACAGATGAGAATGGAGTAGAACACCGTCTGAGCACCCAGTTCCGCTTTCATTTTAACAAAGAAGATTTGCACACAGTGTCCGATTTGTTGTTGGGTTCTGAGAACAACACAGATGAGAATGGTACATGGCGTTCGTTTCTATCCAATTTACAGGTCTATCCCAAAGGGTATTTTGAGCGGTTCCCTACCTCATCCCGCAGTATGGATTTGAAAATTTGACAGAATATAGAAAAATATAGTAATAGGAGTGGTAATGATGGCACAGATTTCTATGGTGAATGGGAGACTTCCCGACGAATTGGTCAACAATAGCTGGTGTGTCTCCCTAAAAGGGTCACAAGCCAGTCAGAGTGGAATACAAAACAGCCAGAATGGGACACAAACTGCCGTAGGAGAGAAAATCCACTTTTCTTCCCCCTCTTTTGATACCATTGACTTTGATCCCAGTCGTGCGCAAGACCTAACCGACAAGCTATACCCAAATGGGATTGTTCCAAGCCTGCCAGAAGTGGATGAAGATGGAAAGACCATTGTAGGCAACCTGTGGAGCGGATTGATCATTGGCTCTACCATTGGAGAAGATGGAAGACCCATTACCTTTCCAGAGGATGCCAACAAAAGCGCAGCCCAAGGGGCAGCCACCCACGGATTTTTCTTTCACACAACCGATTTTCTGATGGAGGCAGCGGAAAAGTACAGTACATTGGGGGAAAATGAGACCTTCCGGTTCCGGGATATACAGGATGCTGGCTTTATCCGCGACACCCTGGACTTTTTGACCAATGGGAACTATACAAAGGACGATGTGACCACATTGCAAGAACAGATGGAAGATGTGGTGCTGGAGCTGGCACAGCAAATCAAACAGGGAGAGACACCAGATTTAAGCCGTGTGGAAACCAAGCTGACCATTGGGGGTTCTGACATTGGAATTGACCAACTGTTTGAGCTTCAATCTCTAGGCAAGGAATTGGAAGGGGTTTTAAATGAGACATCCGCAGGGCAGCTCTACACCTTTACCTCTGCCCAAAAAGGACTGGCAAAATCCATTGCAGCATATTATGGAAAAAATTATGGTGCAGTGGGAGAACAATTTGCGGATGGAATCGAAAGACTGTATGAAAAGAGCCTTCAGAATGTGCAGAAATTAAGCAACAGTATGGACAGCGGCTATGGTGGAATTGCATGGTCACAGAAGCAAAAGGATGCGGTCCAGACTGGGTTTGAGATTTCAGACTTATTTGCCAACTTAGATACCAGCAGTAAGGACGCTTTTTTACAGGATTTCAATGCAAAATTGTTGGATATGCGGTCCATGGCATTGGAGTATGGAAACAAATATCATCTCTCAGCCACAGATTTGGGATTGGCTGGTACAACGGCTGATTTAATCAAGTATGTGCAATCTATGATTTTATCATGATTTTTCAATACATTCAAACAAAAAGAAGGGGGAGAGTGGAACATGGACACAGTGGGTATGGCATCTATGACACAGTGGATGCAGCAAAGGGCACAAACGCAAACTCAACAAAGGGCACTGACTACCATCGGTTGGGAGGATGCTCTGGCTGGGAAAGAAGGGGACATCATTGTACCACAAAATGAGGAAGACAGACAGAAGATGAAGGAATGGTTTGCAGACTATATGGAGCGTAACCCAGCTCCAGAGTATGCACCACTGCCCAATCTGATGGAGGAGATGACCCTTGAGGAGTGGAAAACACTGGCTGACAAATACCACCCAAGTAGCATGACACAGAAGGAATATGACCAGTTTTTGGATGATTTGTGTGAGATGGGAGCACTGAATCCAGAAGATTTGGCAGATTTGGGGCACTCCCAACATAAACCAGCCTTTGTGAAAGTTACAGCGGAGACTTGCCGTGCCTATGTGGCAAACGGGGCTGAGATTCCCTATCTTGGGTCTGTCCCAACCTTTGACCGTGGTGCCCAGCGGGTGAACCTGTTTTTGTGGGCACAGGAGGAAAAGGCGTGGTCTTACTATGATGAGGAGCAGGGTGGCTGGATGAAATCCCATAAAGCACAGGCATTCCAGCAAATTTATGACATTTTGGAGGGAATGCAACGCTATGGCATAGGACGATAAACTATGATAACCTTAATTTTAGGAAAAGAGATGAAATGTGATGTATCTATCTACACTTCCCTTCCAACAGAGTAATCCAATGACACAAAAGCCCAATCCATTTGCCCCTTCCCAATCTGGTGAAAGCAAATTGCAACAGATTTCCAACAAACTGACAGCAAAACAGACAGAGGAGGAAATGTCTGTTGGGTTGTCTAAAACAGAGCAAATCCAGTTAGATGCCTATACAGAGGTAGAGAATGACGCTGTATTGGAGGCAATCCCTACCCAACTGTTAGAGTTTTATATGCATACATTCCGTTTCAATGCAAATCTTTCGCAGGGATATGAACAGGAACTAACCGATTTCAAGAAGCAGTTGCAGGAATGGGATGCAACCATCCAGGGATATCAGGATATTTTAGATGGAACTGCCGCTTTGCAAGAGGGACAGACTATGGAAGAGATTCTTCTGTCTCTCACACAGGCAAAGGAAGGACGGGCACAGTTTCTGGAGGATGGCATTGCACATCTGAATGAGATGGGAGAAAACTGCTATGGTTATGCAATGAACAGAATTTCTGACCATGGTTTGGAGGCAGTTTTTGGAGAGAACCCATTTGCTGAGGGGAGCATATCTGATTGGAACATTGACCCCAACGCCACCGACTTCTATGGAGAGCTGGACCGGTTGACTGCCAAAGCCCACAGCATGACGGAAACCTATCAGGAGGGGATTGGACGAATGTATGATATTTTAAAGGAGCGTGGCTCTGAGGAAGAATATCAAACATATTTGCATTCCTGGTATGACCCCACAAATTCCTACTTTGACAGAACCAAGGAACAGAATATTCAAAAGGTTATGATTGACCGGCTTATGAATACACCATTACAGGACGCTGAAAATAAGGGAATCGAATGAGCATGGGAACCATCCGTTCCAAATAACAAGGGTACGAAGGCGATGGATCTTCGTACCCTTCCTTTATGTTGTTATCTATGTGACACAAAGGGAAACCTTAACTCACAGCGGGACACAGGACCAGTAAAAAATTGTACAGTGCCACCGTGGGCAGCCACAATCTGTACCACCAAATTCAGCCCAGTGCCGTGAGCAGCTCCGCCGTCCGGTTCCAACTGGCGGGGAGGAGCAGAGGGGAGTGTCTCTGTGGTGGTTCCACCCTCAATCCAGAACAGAAGCCGGTTTTGTTCTGCCTCAGCACCCAGAGAAATGGTACAGCCTGGGGCATTGTGCCGCACACAGTTGATGAGCAAATTGTTCACCGCACGCCGCAGCAAAAAAGGGTCTGCTTTGATATCAGGAAGTGGGGAGGATGGAAGGTCTATGGAAAAATCAAATCCATCCGCCATTCCACCATTGAGA
>CALWON010000047.1 GCA_944383165.1 uncultured Oscillospiraceae bacterium | reverse complement strand
TATAGTGCAAATTCTGCCATTGGAACAGGTTCCTGGGTCAGCACATCACGCACTTCTAATATAATGTGTGCCTCTCTCCCTTGTTCCATTTGTTCGTTTTCGAAGCGAATCGGTGTGTCCTGTATTTCATCAATTGAAATTCCATACCAGTGAACATCTTGCTGATAACCATCTGGTGCATTCAGTTCTTTGTCATATAACATGTCTGCATTTTGTAATAGTTTTTTCTTTACAGACAGTACACACAGTCCACTTTCATCTGTTATTCCACTGGTCAGCATAGATGTTTCATCATACTCGTTCAAGTATAGTCCTATTTCTGCACCTGATAGTGGTTTCCCTGATGTCTGGTCTACTTTTTGAATACACAAAGAAACATACATATTCTTTGGTGGCAGGATACCTCCACCACCTGCATTAGAAATATTGGTCAGTGTACTTGCCTCCAAACTCTGCCAATCCTGTTCCCATGCCTGAACTCCCTGTAGGGAAGCACGATTACTCAGGTTTTTCAGGCGTGTGGCATAGGTTGTATAAGTCAGTATATAGGGCTGGTTCGATTTGGGAAGTATCACAGTAAACGTGTGGTACACAGAATCAACAGATATCTGTGTATCTGTTTCCAACTGCCCCTTACTCAAAACCAAGCTCCCATTTTGGTTGTTCGCACTGGCTTTATATAACTGTATGGAGTCCTCATTGAGAATCAATCCATCTCCAAGTTCATCCAAAATCCAGATTTTCCCTTCCTGTCCGTTGAGCAAATCCACACCACTGGGATTGATTTCAATGCGATAATCAATTTTGTTGCTTCCATTTTCTTTTCCAACCACTGCCTCTTTGGTAATGACTGGCTGGTCTATGGTCACTGTCTTTTTCCGTTTGGCATCGTTTGGCATGATGGTATCCTGCCATTTATTGTCCTCCCAAATATAGAGTTGTGCCTGATTGGTGAGAGAAACCTTTCGTTTTGCCTTTAGCACAGTTTCACTTACCTCAGTCTGGTAGGTCAATGTCTCTGCATTTGTTACCTGCTCAATTTGAAATACAATACCATTCCCTTCCATCTGAGAAACTTCAATGGGAATACCATCTACCTTTGCACTGCCATCTACATAACTGACACCTTGAGGCAGCCAATCCTCTACCTGTACTGTTCCCAGATTGGCTCCTCTCTTGTTGAGGGAAATGGTCCAAGTGAGGATATGGCTGTCTGGTGCATAGGTTGGCATATTTTTGACAAGAGCATCTCCACCCGCTACCCAAATAGTGGTCTGTGATTCAATTTCCCTTTTCAATGGTTGATTATCAATTTTTGTATCAGTTGGAACTAATACAGCACGATTTGTATAATCATAGTTGCTTGCATTCCCTGCCCAATAGAATCGGTTCTTTTCATAAGTAGCCACTGGAATGGTCAATGTTCGTTGTCCCAGTCCCTCTATTTTGATGTCAAGTTGTTTTTCTTCTAACGTCAGACTGGAAACATGACCTCCTGCCTGTTTAACTACTTGTTCAATGGTCTGCTCCTGCTGTTTTTGTTGTGTCTCGTTCAAAAAGAACACATGTGCCTGTCCTGTTGATGGGATGGAATCTTGTAAATGAATGGAGGTAAAGTTTGCAAGGGGTTCCCCCTTTGTAGACTTTGGATTGATGGTAATCTCCCACTGCATCTTCCGTTCTCTCACATCATATCCAATTTCCTTTTTCTCCAGAACAACCTGTTCATAAGATGGGGCAGCACCCGTCACAGTTTGTGTTTGATAAGGCTGTGTCTCTTGCCCCGTTATTTTATATTGGGCTGACACACCATGATTCATAGAAACCTGAGAAAAATCTGCACCAGGCATACTCATTTCACTGTTGGTTCGCATGGAGTATCGAATCGAAAACCGTCCATTCTGAAATTGCGTTTGATAATCTGTCAAATTCAGAACAATTTGGTTTCTGTCATAATCATAGGAAATACTACGAATATCAATGGGAATTGATACTCCATTGCTTTCTAAAACAATGGAACCATCTTCCACCCAGTTTGTAAAATCTTCCAGATACCCCTCTGTATAGGATAGAGTTACCATCAATTCTGGTAACTGCTTTCCCAGTGTATTTCCTTCCACCACCCAGTTGATTTTATAATTTCCCGCTGTGTTGTCATATTCATAGCCAGCTTTCCCCATAGATACCAGTTTTGGCAATCCCTCTACAGTAACAGAACCAGACTTACTTGACACCACATCTGTTTCATATGCTGCCTCTGCCTGAACTGTATACTTTTTGCCTGTTCCACTGGACCAGTGGTGCTGTATGGCTTCATCCCCCAGTTTCGTCTGATAAATAAGAGTCATACACTCTGTATCTGCTGGAATTCTATAACACAGCTTTGTGAGTCCTGTATCCTGGTCAATCAAGTAAGTACAATCTCCCTGATCTTTTTCCCCGTAGACTGCCTCTATGCTCTCTGAACTTCCATCACATGTTTCTATGGTGACAGGAGTAGAAATTAAGAGCAAATCCTCTGGTATTATTGTATATAGGTAGTCTGGTATCGCCCCCTCATATTGATGGTTTGGTCCCTGATAGGTCACCTTCCAAGTGGTAATCCCTGTTTGCTTATCCAGTTCAGCAGTTACACCACTAATCTCCGGTGGTACAGGTGGGACTGGCTTCCAGTCTGTGATAACAAAAGACTTTGTCCCCATTCCTGGCAAATCCACCGTTAGAACGCCATCTTCCCCAGCAGCCTGTTCTGCATTTGGGTTGATTTCAAAATCAAAATACAGAGAAATGTCTTTGAAATCAGATAAATCATAAAGGTCTTCATGCTCTGCTGACAGTTGGAAGGTTACATTTACATAGTTTTTCCTGTATCCCCTTTGAGTGTGCCAAAGGCAACCTCCCCAGATTGCAACGTCTCGTTGATGGAATGTTGCAGGATAAAACAATCTGGCATAGGGATTGTATAGGTTTTCCCCGCCTGAATGTCCCCTAAGTGATCCTTGTACATCTCAAAAGACAACACCTGACCAAGCGACAACTCTGCACCATCTGGCAAAACCTGATTGCTTCCACCGCTGTCACGGTAAAACAGCTCTGCTGTGTAATCTGGCAAAACAGGATATAAGACCTCCAGCACCATTCCCATAATGGTGATTTTACGGCTGCTTTCATCCATTTGACTCAAATCGACCTGACAGGTGACAGAAAGGGTAATACTTTTTGTGGGAACAGGAGTTGTATCTCCACCCGGAGTATAAGTATCATCCCCCACATGGTAGTCCCCGTCTTCCCCGTTGTCTGGAGCTGTGACTTCAATACTCCCATCTGGTTTCAACACAGCATTGGCTCCATCCAAGCCAGCCACCGACACACTTTGGGGCAGAAGACCAGAGGGAACAGGAATTGTTTCTGATGTCCCATATTGTATGGAACACTGTTTTCCCATTTCAGTACCTCATCTTCCAGAAGATAGTCACCATTGTTTACAACCTTCCCAGACCGGTGGTACAACATCTCTGAGTTCCCTGTCCCACTGGCATACACACTCCAAGGCAAATAGGACAGGCATAACAGGCATACCAAACAAACAGATATGATTTTTCTTCCATACTCTTTCCAGCTCATAATGTTCCCCCAATCGATTGCTCATCCAGCTTGCAGATCACTGCCAACCTTGCATCCTCAAAATCGTAAGCACAGGTGGAGAGTATACAAAGTGGTGTGTCCTCATCCACTTCTTTCTGGGTATTTACTATGGAATGTGCCTGAACCCAATTCAGAAAAGCAGTTCGCTCCTCTACTGTCTCAAAACTTTCTGGATATGGTTCAGACCCTGACACCAAACATACCCCTATAATTTCTGCCAAAAGCTCCCTTTCTGGGGTGGTAATGGAGAACCTTCCATATTCCTCACAAAATGTTTCATCCCGAAACTGTTCTAATGGTGCAAACATGGTCCCATCGCTGGTGGTATGCCCATAAATCACCATAATATCGCCATCCAAATCAGATGTGTCCCTTGCATCTAAGAAAATTGCACCCATGATATTGGGTGTCTGGTCTGCCAAATAGTGTAGGTAAAATTCATTGTCCTCCCCTTGTACAATCGGATAGTCAAACCCTTACCCTGAATCCATCCGATCAGATCTGGGTATTGTTCTTTCTGCAATTCCCACCACTGCACAACATCACTTTGCCTTTTTCCCTGTCTCTCCAACCCCTGTTGATTCGCACGGTTGAATGTTGCTTTTTGATAAACTTGCCCTGCTTCTGCCTCCTCCTGTTCGATCCACAGATAGCCAAGATAACAGACCAAAAACATAAGAATACATCCCATTTGCAGAAATCTGTAAACCCGTTTTTTTCTTGTCATTTTGTTTTCCAATGCAACCATCCTTCAAAACAGCTCGTCTTACATGTTGACCCTATCAGTTTATCATTATTGTCTCTAATTTTCAACATTTTTTCATATTTTATGTACAAGATAAACAAGTACTCCTTCTTTCTATATAAAAATGCTCCCTATAGAGTACTTCTGTATCACGACTCTATAGGGAACTATGTTAGAATATATAGATTTTACTCTGATTGTGTGTCATGATTGTGCTCATCCTGCAAGGAAATAGAATTGCCATCACTATTTGCAAAAAGGCATTTTACAGGATTTTGATAGGTCTCGATCAGGCGAAGCGCAATTGCATCCTCTAGTTCCTTCTGGATCACACGGCGCAGATTTCTTGCGCCATAGGTAGCAGAATAGGACTTTTTCACAAGATAGCTCAACAACTCCTCCGACCAAGTAAAGGAAATGCCCTTTTCTGCCATAGATTGTTTCAACTCTCCCAGCATGAGACCGGCAATGCTCTTGAAATTCTCCTCCGTCAGTTGCCGGAAGTGCACAATCTCATCCACACGGTTGATAAATTCAGGTCTCAGGAAATCCTGAAGTGCTTTCATCGCCCTGTCTTTCCCCTGTTCATCCACTGTACGGTTAAAGCCCACAGAACCAACTTTGGAATTACTGCCTGCATTGGAAGTCATTACAATGACTGTATTTTCAAAGTTGACCTTGCGACCATGGGAATCTGTAATATGTCCATCATCCAAAATCTGCAATAGAATATTCAGTACATCAGGATGTGCCTTCTCAATCTCATCGAACAGAACCACAGAGTAGGGCTTACGGCGGATTTTTTCGGTCAGTTGCCCTGCCTCATCATAGCCCACATATCCTGGTGGAGAACCAATGATACGGGAAGTGGCATACTTCTCCATATACTCAGACATATCCAGGCGAATCAGAGAATCTGGTGTATTAAACAGATCCTGTGCCAGTTGTTTCACAAGCTCTGTTTTACCCACACCGGTGGAGCCTACAAAAATAAAGGACACTGGTTTCCTTTTTGGGCTAATCCCCACACGACCACGGCGGATGGCAGAAGCCACGGCATGTACTGCCTCATCCTGCCCGATGATGTGCTGTTTCAGACGGTCTTCCAGTTTGGAAAGCCGCTCAAATTCCTGCTCCTGAATTTGGGTCGCTGGAATATTGGTCCAAAGCTCAATCACATTGGCAAGGTGTTCCGCAGTCAGCGCTGGTACAGACTGCTGATTCAGCTCCTGCTGTTCTGCCTCTAACCGCAGTTCCATACTCCGAATGGTGGCAAGACGTGCATAGGCCTCCTCTGTATCTGCTGCCATCATCACATCTTTCTCTTTGGACAGGTCTGCCAGTTCCTTGGTAATCTCTGCGCCACGGGCAAGGGACTTGTTATGCAAGTTCACATTGGAACATGCCTCGTCAATCAGGTCAATGGCCTTGTCCGGAAGATACCGGTCTGTAATATATCGCTCACTCATGGTCACTGCCAAACGGCACATCTCTTTGGAAATTGCTACCTGATGGTACGCCTCATAGTAGGGGGCAATCCCCTCCAAAATTGCCACACTGGCATCAATGGATGGCTCCTCCACAATCACAGGCTGGAACCGCCGCTCCAATGCACTGTCCTTTTCGATGTGTTTGCGATATTCGTTGAGGGTGGTGGCACCAATCACCTGTAGCTCACCACGGCTGAGGGCAGGTTTCAAAATGTTGGCAGCATTCATAGAACCTTCTGCATCCCCTGCCCCCACGATATTGTGGACCTCATCAATCACCAGGATGATATTGCCCAGCTTTCTGATTTCCTCAATCAGCCCTTTCATGCGGCTTTCAAACTGCCCACGGAATTGAGTACCTGCCACCAGTGCAGTGAGATCCAGCAAATAGACCTCCTTATCCAGTAGCTTGTATGGAACATCCCCTTTTGCAATGCGGATGGCAAGCCCCTCCGCAATGGCAGTTTTACCCACACCAGGTTCACCAATGAGACAGGGATTATTTTTCTGTCTGCGGTTAAGAATCTGAATCACACGCTCCAGCTCACGCTCTCTGCCAATGAGGGAATCCAATTTTCCCTCCTTCGCTTTCTTGGTGAGACAGATGCAGTAATTTTCCAAAAATTTTCGTTTGGGGGCTTTTTCACCTTTTCCACCAGATGAGGTTTTCTCGCTTCGCTTGCTTTCTCCTCCATCTGCATTGGGAACAGAACCTGGTCCTCCTCCAAACAGTTGGCTTAAAAATGGGAATGTGGCAGTACGTCCATCATCTTCCTCTCCATCCACTGGTTGAGGAAACAGACTCTCCAAACCCTCTGCGCCACCAAAAGCAGACATCATCTCATTGTTGAGACTATCCAGCTCCTCATCTGTAATGCCCATTTTCTGCATCATATCATCCAGCGGTTTCAGACCCAGTTCTCTTGCACATTTCATGCAGAGCCCCTCATTTTTGGTCTCATTGCCCTCCACCCTGGTAATAAACACAACAGCAATATTTTTTTTGCATCGACTGCACATGGTCGGCTGCATGTTCCGTCACTCCTTTCGGGGAAACCTTCGTTTCAAATGAAATCATACACTATAGTTGTGAACTGGCTGTGAATCCCTGTAAAAAAGATGCCAATATTGTAAAGGGATTTGTTGTGCAGAAAAATTGTAATAAAACACTACTTGCAATCATCTCTGGTGGAAATAACCCCTTCAATAACCAGCAGGCAATAAACATCAATGCAGACCCACGTATCAAACCTATGGCTGCACCACCCAAGTCATTGACGGTGGATAGGATGGGAATTTGCACGGCAAAATCCAAGGTACGACTCAGTAATTTCCATAGTGCCATAATCACTGCAAAACTCAGGGTAAACAGCACCATCCTTGTCACTTCATAGGCAAGATAGTTGGACACCGCAGCGGCTGCACTGGATGCCACATTGGAAAGTTCATTGCCAATGGTGTCCTGAATGGTTTCCACCAAATTGGACAGCACTGGAAGCTCCTGCAAGAAAACCACAACCTCATCCAAGGATAGTTGTTCAGTCAAAGATTGTGTCCACTCCTCCAAAGAACTGTCTGACATAGAGGCATCATGATACAACAGACCTTGGTCTTCCAACCCCTGTTCAATCGCCTGGGTCACCTTTTCCTCAATGACCGGTTGTATGGTGTGGCTTACTGATTCAGCCAGCGCATCCGAAACCAAAGTAGCCCCTATAAATGCCACAAACACTGCCAAAAATCCGCACAATGTCAAAACCAAACCCTTGCGATAGCCCTGCATGATACTAAGGATCAATACAACAGCAATCGCTAGGTCGAAAATCAGTCCATTCATGGTAACTCCTTCCTATTCCATCCCTATTAGGGCAAATAAAGCCAGAGCTGCTGGGCATTTGCCAGCATGGCTGATCCATCCGCAGAAAGGGACAAATACCTTGCATTCCCAGTCTGTGTCAAATCACTGTAAGGGGTAAATTCCCATGTGTAAATAGACAGTGCATCTCCACTGAGCAGAGCCACATACCGTCCAGCTGCACTTTGTGCCAGCGCAGTGGATGTAATGGTCATCGAAGCAAGTTCTGTCCCATCTTCCCCTATCGTGACCGCCCGATTGGCTGAACCACTGCGATAGCGTCCCAACAATAACAGCGCAAACCCATCCCCACCTAGGCTCGCCCCTTTTAGATAATCACGTCCCAAGGAGTAAGTATTGGAGGTTGCACCATTCCCCCCGATGATGGTTAAGCTACTCTCTTCCAATACCCAAAGGGTACCATCTTCATAGTCCAAATCCAATACTACCCGATTGCCAAGGTTGACAATGGCAGATGGCTCCTTTGCATCAATGGGATAGAACCACACTTGGCTCTGGAATGCACCAGCCTCCTGATTCATGGTCACAACTGCCACCGTTTTATTGTCTGGTGAGATGGCAGCATCTACGATAAATGTACTAGACAGGTTGATTTGTATCATCTTGCGTGTATAGGAGTTATCGTAAACCGTCACTGAGCCTTTGTAACCACTTTCCTGTGCTGTTACCACCAGCCAGCCATTTCGATTGACCCTGGCACTGAGCAAATCCCCATTCCCTTCCAATTCTAATTGAAAGACCATCTCTCGTTCTCGAAATACAAGGAGATTTTTCCCCCCTGCATCATAAGCCACCCCTGTGTTCCCTGCACTCTGCAACACAGGATGCTCCATATTCAATACTTCTTCTGCATAAAGATCCCCTGAAATGGAATAGTAACGCACCCCAGTGGATGAGGCTGTCAACACACCACTTTCCAGATAGGCAATGCTCATCTGCTTGCCACCTGCATGGGAAAAAGGCACCGCCTCCCCTGTCTGGCTTGTCTGCAAATGGCGGTACTCCAGAAATCGTCTCAGGGCATCTAAATTCAGGTAATCCCGATAGACAACCACTGCAACACCACCCAAAAGCAGGCAGCATGTCAAAAGCAATGCCAACATCCGGCTCAAAAGATTTTGTTTTTTCGGTGCTTCTTTTTCGTCCATAATTCAGCCTTTTCTATAAAATATCCTCATCGTACCAGAGCTTTGTCATATACAGCCCACCAGGCGGCACAGTAGGTCCTGCCAATGTTCTGTCCCCTGACTGGAGAATGGCAGGAATGTCCTCTGGTGCTAACTTTCCATCAGCTGCATAGACCACCGTGCCTACCATAGCCCTTACCATATTATAGAGAAAGCCATTGGCACACACCTTACATTCTATCAAATCCCCTGTACGAGAAATGTCAAAATAGTACACTGTACGCACCGTGGTTTTGGTTTCTGTTCCAACGGAGCGCACGGCTCGAAAATCATGGGTACCTACAAACTGGTCTGCCGCTCTCTGCATGATAGATTCATCCAAGTGTTTTGGATAGAACCATGCTCGATCCACATAAAAGGGATTGCCCAGTCTGGAATTGTAAATTCGATAGGTGTATTCCTTTCGATGACAGGAACCAATGGCATTGAACCCCTCTGGCACTTCTGTTGCTTTGACCACCACAATATCATTGGGCAATCTGGTATTGACCGCTAAAGGAATACGGTCACAGGGAATGGATGAGGTCGTACGAAAGTTGGCAATATAGGTCTCTGCATGCACTCCTGCATCGGTCCGCCCTGCCCCTGTACATTTGACTGGATGGCACACCACAGTGGACAGAGCCTTTTCCAAGGTCTCTGCCACTGTCACTGCGTTTTTCTGCACCTGCCAACCGTGGTAGGCAGAGCCATTATACATCAGTTTTAATGCAATGTTTCGCTCCATATTCACTTCACTGTTCCTCAATAGCCTCGAAATCCCAAAATTCCAACTGCAACCGCAATCACAAGCATTGCAACTAGTACCACCACATCACCGGTTTTGTATTGCAGCTGTCTCATTCTGGTGCGCCCCTCTCCACCGTGATAGCAACGGCATTCCATTGCCACTGCCAGTTCATCTGCTCGTCGAAATGCAGAGATAAACAGGGGCACCAACAGTGGGATCAGGGCTTTTGCCCGTTGAATCAGATTTCCACCATCAAAATCGGCGCCTCTTGCCCGTTGGGCTGACATAATTTTATCTGTCTCCTCAATAAGCGTGGGAATAAAGCGCAGTGCAATGGACATCATCATGGACAACTCATGCACAGGTACATGAATCGCCTTGAGGGGGTTCATCAATGCCTCCATACCATCTGTCAACAGAATGGGGGATGTGGTATAAGTAAGCAGAAAGGTGCAGGAAATCAGCATCAAAATCCGCACCACCATAAAGAACGCGTTCCATACCCCTTCCATGGTAACGGTCAACACCCAAACTTTTACTAGCACATGGTCTCCTGGTGTATAAAAGACGTTAATCACAGCGGTAAATACCAAAATAAATACCACCGGCTTCATACCCCGTACCAGAGAACGCATTGGCACTTTGGAAACAGCCACAGCCACAGCCAACACACCAAACATGATGAGATAGGTCACAAAGGACTTTGCCAAAAACAGTGCCACAATGTAGAGCACCACTGCCAGAATTTTCGTTCTGGGGTCCAATTTATGAATCAGCGATGTACCGGGGAAGTACTGTCCAAGGGTAATATCTTTTAATGCCATTTTAAGTTCCTCCCCCTGTGGAAAGTGTATCCAAAATTGCCTTCTTTGCCTGCTCAATGGTAAAGACAGAGCTGCCTATATCAAAACCCATTCCCTTCAGACGGTTGAACACCCTTGTCATCTGAGGAACACCCAGTCCCATTGCTTCCAGCTCCTGTCCATGCTGGAACACCTCACTGGGTGTACCCTGATAAGGCAGTGTGCCATCGTTGACCACTACCAGACGGTCTACGGTTCGTGCCACATCTTCCATAGAATGGGAAACCAGAATGATGGTGGCATTGTGTGCCTCATGATAGTCCCGGATATTCCCTAAAATGGACTCCACCCCAACAGGGTCCAGACCAGCTGTGGGCTCATCCAAAATCAACACCTTTGGCTCCATGGCAATCACGCCAGCGATGGCAACCCGCCGTTTCTGACCGCCGGACAGTTCAAAAGGGGATTTCTCTAACTGTTCCTCTTTCAATCCCACAAAACGGGCTGCCTCCCGCACCCTGCGATCCACTTCATCTTCGCTCAGCCCCATATTTTTAGGACCAAAGGCAATATCTTTGTAGATGGTCTCCTCAAACAGCTGATATTCTGGATATTGAAACACCAATCCCACCTGAAATCTGGTTTCACGGGTGGTTTTGGCATCTCTCCAAATATCTGTCCCCTGAAAAAGCACCTGTCCAGAAGTGGGCTTCAGCAGTCCATTCAAGTGTTGAATCAGAGTGGATTTACCAGAACCAGTGTGCCCAATAATGCCCAGATATTCCCCCTGATAGGCAGTAAAGTCCACATCCAGCAGGGCAGCACGTTCAAATGGTGTCCCTGCGCTGTAAATATGCGAGAGCTTTTTGGTTTCCAAAATTGCTTCCATATGTTCTATTCCATCCTTTGGATTGATTGACTCAGAAGTTGTTTCAGTGCCAATGCACATTCTTCATCGCTGAGGGCATCCAATGGCACATCCAGACCCTCCTGCCTCAACTCCCACATAAGCTGTACCGTATCGGGTACCGTCAATCCCACTGCCTTCAGACCTTCTACATCCTGAAATACCTGCTTGGGTGTACTATCTGCAATGACCTTTCCCTTTGTCATAACTACAAGGCGGTCTGCCTGTGCTGCCTCATCCATATGGTGGGTAATCAGCACCACTGTCACACCACGCTCACGGTTCAGGGTTTTGATGGTTTTTAATACATCGGCTCTGCCAATGGGGTCAAGCATGGCGGTTGGCTCATCTAGCACAATACACTGTGGCTCCATTGCAATGACGCCAGCAATGGCAATGCGCTGTTTCTGCCCACCAGAGAGTAAATGGGGGGCATGTTCTCGAAATTCATACATTCCCACCGCTTTCAGAGCATCATCCACGCGTCTGCGAATTTCCTGTGGCTCCACTCCCAGATTTTCCGGGGCAAATGCCACATCTTCCTCTACCACATTTGCTACAATTTGGTTGTCTGGATTTTGAAACACCATCCCCACTGTTTGACGAATCTGCAACAACAATGCCTCGTCAGAAGTATCCATCCCATTTACATACACTTTTCCACCGGTGGGCAGTAAAATGGAATTCATGTGCTTTGCCAAAGTAGACTTCCCAGACCCATTGTGCCCCAAAATCGCCACAAAGCTCCCCTGCTCAATGGTCAAATCCACACCATCTAACACCAGTGGTGCCACACCCTGGGCAGAGACATAGGAAAACCGTACCTGCTTTGCTTCCAACATTGCTTCACTCATTGGAATATAACCTCTCTTTTACCGTCCACTGACCCAGCGACCTGTGGCACCACATGGCAGCACCAGCCCGCTTTCTGTCACTGGCAAGCCCAGTTCCTGTGCCTCTGTATGACCGCCATATTTTTTACTCACGATGGTTTCCAAAATATAGGTCAATACAGATGGGGCAAGCCCGGTGGTATAGGAATTTAAAATCAGGAACAGGGGATGGTCCGACAATACACCAGACACCAACTCCACAAAGGGGTAGAGGTTTTCCTCCAGCCTCCACACCTCACCAGATGGTCCACGCCCATAACTGGGTGGGTCCATAATAATGGCATCATAGCGACGTCCCCGTCGGATTTCCCGCTCCACAAATTTGGCACAGTCATCCACAATCCAACGGATGGGGGCGTCTTCCAAATGGGATGTTTTGGCGTTCTCCTTTGCCCAGGCTACCATCCCTTTTGCTGCATCTACATGACACACACTGGCTCCTGCTGCTGCACATGCCACAGTGGCACCACCTGTATAGGCAAACAGGTTCAATACCTGAATGGGTCTGCCCGCCTTTCGGATTTGTTCCTGTGCAAAATCCCAGTTAGCTGCCTGTTCTGGGAACAACCCAGTATGCTTAAAATTCATGGGTTTCACATTGAAGGTCAGACTGCCATAGGATACTGTCCACCGCTCAGGCATGGACTTATTGAGCCACTGTCCACCACCTGTTGAAGACCGGGCATAACGACCTGCATTCTGTTTCCATCCCTTATGGGTATGGGGTGTATTCCAAATCGCCTGTGGGTCTGGGCGTACCAGAAGCTGATCTCCCCAACGTTCCAGTTTCTCCCCTCCTCCACAGTCCAGCAATTCATAGTCCTTCCAATGGTCGGATACCCACATAGTGTAACTCCTCTCATGTTGAATATAAAACCAACTCAGTATACCATTGCACCGAAACAGTGTCAATGGATAGACAGGATTCCACCCCTATTTGAACGAAAAAAGTCTTTCTCTTTTCCTTCCACTGTTTCATTTTACATCAATCAGACAAAAACAGACAGGTAAGGGTATCCCCTTACCTGTCTGTCAATCAAGTTGTATTACTCCTGCTCAAAGACATCCTTACCCATGCCACAAACAGGGCATACCCAATCTTCTGGCACCTGCTCCCAGGGAGTACCTGGAGCAATCCCGTGGTCAGGATCACCTACTGCAGGGTCATATACATAGCCACAAGGGCAGACATACTTATCCATCAAAAAAACTCCTTTCAGTCATCCACACCAACCATCACAGAGGTAGCCTTTACCACAGCGTAAGCCTCACCGCCTACCTGCAAGCCCAGCTCCTTGATGGAAGCCATAGAGATAGTGGAAGTGATGATGTTACCGCCACCAATATCAATACGGACGATTCCATTCACAGAACCTTCCTCGATAGCGACAACAGTTCCTTTAAACTGATTTCTCGCACTTAGCTTCATCTGAGGAATGCCCTCTTAAATTAGCCGAAGTAACGCTTCAGCAGACCCTCAAAAGCCTTGCCGTGGCGGGCCTCG
>CALWON010000046.1 GCA_944383165.1 uncultured Oscillospiraceae bacterium | reverse complement strand
CTGCCCGTCCCACCGCTTTTGAGCCACGCAGGAGCAGTGTACCTGCTTGTTTGGCACCAGATTTTGAAACAGCCTGTTTGAGTTTGTTTCTCTGGCTTACCAAATGCCTTTTTATGAGAATTTCTTTCTGTTTTGGAATTGTACTGGCAATGGTGTGAGTACAGTTCACAGTTTGTTGTGTCTTAATACAGAAACGGTCGGGTCTGGTTTTGGGAGAAAATCCCTGCCCACGTTCTCGCAGTCCTTTTTTGAGTCGCTGTAAGGAAGATGGTGGTTGTGGTGCAGGAGTGACAGAAAAGCGGTGAGATACAGGGTTAGAATGGGAAATAGTAGATTGTTTTTTATGATGTTGTTGTGGTTTTTCATGGGATGGAGAGATGGAACAGTTATGTGAGGAACTGGGAATGGAATCATATGCAGATGGCTTCTGTGTGGAAAGGGAATGAGGAGGTATGTTTTCTATGGGTTTCTGTTCCACCTGTGTTCCCACACGATGCTGTGAGATGAGAGTCTCTTTGCGTTGTGGTGGGGGAGCTGCTGGTTCTGGTTTTTTGGAGTGAGAATGGACTTCTGTTGGTGTGCCTGTTGTATGGTTTAAAGGGGTGTTTTGTCTGGGTGGAGAGACGGGGGAGTTGTGCGGTATGCTCTGAACAGGTGCAAATATACGCCGATATTTTTGTGCAAACTGCCTCTTTATAGAAGGTTGAAATGAAAAAGGATTGTTTCCTTTATCTTGTAGTATGTTCTTTCTTTCGACACAATTTCTTGTGGATAAGTGTGTGGACGATGGGGAAAGAGCGGTTGATTTTCGCCTAAGTTCTGTCTTTGGTTGGGAAAAATGACGAGGCACACAGGCGGGCTTGGATGGGTGATAAGAGGGTGGTGTTTTTCCCCTCATAACCTCCCCTGGATGGGTCAGGGGAGGCAGATGAGAAGTGGAATGAGAGATACCAGAATAGAACTTCTGAAGCGGTGGAGAGGCAGTGTTTGGTTCTACCTCAACTATGGTTTGAGGTTGGTATTTTGAGGGTGGTACATAGCTGACAGGATGTTTGAGTTTTGGTTCTGGTGTATGTTTTTTCTGTGTCTGCTTTCTGTTTTGAGATGTTTGGGTGTGTTTCTTGTTTCGGTGGTGTCTGATGACTGCATGTTTCATTTGACGGGCAGCAAAGGTTGCAGTCTGTTTTCCTGTCTGTTCCACCTGGTCGGTAGCATAGGTAACAGGGTCTTTTTTCTTGGGTTGTCGTTCCTCTTTTTGCCTGTGGTATTTTCTCTTTATGATGGCTGAGGCTTCCTTGTGAATGACAGCCGTGGCTCTGGTTTTGGGTTTTTTGGAAGATGATTTCATAGACACTCCTTAATGCTCATTTGGATTGGTGCTGATGAGTCGATATAGTTCGGTATCCTTTGGAAACTCATTGACAAAAGGAACCATACTGCCGCCTACTTTGATTAAACCATGCCCAACCGGAGAATGATTGACATAATCCATTTGTGTTTCAGAGGATTCAAAGACATCTGCCAGTTTTTTTCGGTCTGTGGAAGCCTGATTGAACATCAGTACAAACTCACTGTTGGCAAACATCAAACGGGCGGTATCTGATTTCAGACATTCCTCAAAGTTTTGGGTAATTCCTGTCAGACAGGCACCATATTTGCGAAAACGCTTCCAGCACTTATACAGAAATTCACCACTGTAAAGGTTGATGTTCTTTTGCCCACTTCCCATGGTATGATTGGTAAAGAAAAGGTAGATTTCATCAATATAGACATGGGTAAACCGTCCCTTGTTTCGATTGCGGATGACACGGTTATAAATGGCATCCAGCATGACCAGCAGCCCAATGGGTTTCAAACTGTCCCCCAAATCGTGAATATCAAAACTGAGAATACGGTTTTGGGTGTTGATATTGGTCTGATGGGCAAAGATATTCAAATTACCTGTGGTAAACAATTCCAATGACAGAGCAATCTCATGGGCTGCCGGTTCCTTCTGTTTCATCAGGTCAGCACACAAATCTTGCAGGGTAGGAGGTGTGCCACGAAATGTTTTCACATACTCCCGATAAATGTTGGAGGTGCAGCGGTCAATGATGGATTTTTCTCTTGCACCCAGTTGGTTATGACTCATAATTTGCTCACACAGGGACATGATAAACTCACTTTTGAGTACCAAAGGATTGCGACCATCTCCATAGTCATCGGACAAGTCCAAAGCGTTGATGAAGCAATTCTGATGGTCAGAAGCAGAAATTGTTACCACTTCACCACCTAAAGACTGTATCAACGAGCCGTATTCACGCTCTGGATCAACCACCAGAATATCATGGTCTGTATTCAGAGCCAGTGCAGTCAGTTCCTGCTTGGCAGCCATAGACTTACCAGAGCCAGACACACCCAAAATAAACCCATTTCCATTTTGCAGACGGGAACGGTCACAGACGATGAGGTTGTGAGAAACTGCATTGATACCGTAGTAAATACCACCACTGTCCTGAATTTCCTGTGCTTTGAATGGCATCAGTACAGCGGTACTTTCTGTGGTCAGGCTTCGCAAGGTCTCAATTCTCTGTAAACCATAAGGTAAAACGGTATTCAATCCATCCTCCTGCTGATAAGTCAGAGGGGAGAGCTGACAGCCATGCCCCTGAGAAATGGAAGTCAGGGTATCGCTGTCCTGATTGAGCTGTTCCATAGAATCTGCCAAATGAGTTAATACCACCTGTCCCAACATAAGCCCCTGGTCACGCTCGGTTACATCTCCATATAATTCTTTGGTGTGCTCTCGACGCTGTAATAAGGGGAACGGAATGGTTGCATTATAATTTTGATGGGCATTTTGTCGGTGGGTTATTTGTGCAATGTCCGATTCAATCGCCATCATGCGTCGGTTGATTTCCTTGATGACTTCATCTGTGGGAATGGGCATTAAATTGATGGAAATCATCATGTTTCTTGGAAGCTCACTGAGTTCTGTAATCATCTCATCCTGAATAAAGCTGGCATAATCCCGCAAAAAAAGCACCCGTCCCACATGCTTTCCCATTTCATAAAAATCTTTGCGGAAAGTCATATAGTCAGGTGCAATGCTGTCTTTGAAATCATGCCCACTTCTGACAATGTTGGGCAGGTCAAAATAGAAGTCACTGTCAGCAGGGCGGAAAAAGTCATGGAATAGCCGCATCCGGTCGGTTATCGTTACCTCCCGTACCTTGACATTCATACGGGATAAAGAAACACTCAGTTCTGTACTGACACGTTGAAAAAAGGAACGGGCTTCCTGAATGTTTTTTCTCTGGGTGGAGATGGTAATATATTTTTCCTGTATCAAATGGTTACTGCTGGCAGCATGACTGGACAGAATATCATTGAATTCAGCCCGCAAGCGGTCTCTCCCGTCCCCACGCATTTGCATGAGGATGGATTTTGAAAATTCTTTCTGGTTCATGGTACGATTGAACAGGGTAATTTTCACCTGTGTACGCACTGGCAGTGCATTGAGGAAGGCACAGTAGGAGAGAAAGAGAGATTCTTTCTTTTCCTTGCTTGCCACGGCATAGTTGACATCATAGAAACGCCATGTCTTTGAATAAAGACCTGCCACAGCAAAAATGCCATCTTCATAGATTTTTTGAATGGGAATTGATTTTTGAATACTTCTGGGGATAAAAAAGCCACTATAGTTTGGATTTTTTCCTTTCCACAGTTTTAGCATGTTGTGTTAATACCTCCAATTCCGCTACATAGCGATTTTCTGATTTCCAAATACGGGGATGGGAGAACAGGAAGGTGGATTTCCACCAAGCCCATAGAAAACGCTCAAAGGTCAGACCGTTATAACGAAAGAAACCAGCAATGGCAAAGGGAGCTGCCCCCACAATACAGATCCAGCCTACCGTTTCCCGTCCAGCCAATGGATTGAGTGGCAAGTAGAGCCCTACTGCTGTGAGTACAGCAAGGACACTGCAAAGAAATTGCCGTAGTGTAAGTCCAAAAAAGAGGGTTTCCTGATAATCTAAAATCTCCTTGTTAATTTTAATTTCCATAACAGATGACTCCTTTATACACCAAATAACTCTTTTGCAATGCGGTCAGAAGCTTTGACCAAACCGACCAAAATGAGCATATTGAACAGAACCTCACCCAGATAACTCCACACCTGCACAACCACAGCAGCCTCTGTGTCAATGACAACAGAACCACTGGAGGCAAAGGCAGAGAAAATCACACAGGCAAGCATAATGATGGCTCCTTCCATGCAAACACCTACATAACTTTTCAGAAAAGATTTGCCAATGAATGAGGTGCTTTCTCCCGCAAAGGAAGCGAGAGCCACAGGGGAGAATGCAGCGTACATATAAATTTTGAAAAACCGTCCATATACTGTGAGAATCATGACAAATGCCAACACAGTAATCAACAGACTTCCCAGCAAAGTGACAATCCATAGGGGAATGCTTTCCAGAAAACCAAGTTCTCCAATGGCAGTGATGATTTCCGTGGGCATGGTAACAGAAGCACCGGAAACGCCTCCCATACTGCCAGCAGCTGAAGCAATCATACCATTACAGACAGAGAAGATTTGAGTGAGAAAATCCAGTCCATAGGTAATCCCCATTTTTGCCAATACAAAGTGAATGAGATGACGCAGCATGTACTCAGGTCGCTGAAAATCACGAAAGCTGGCAGCACTTTTGAAGATGCCAATGGCAAAAAACAGAACCAAAAGCCCATAACCAATGGCTTGCATCCCACCATGCAGGGTGACAATGGTATTCCAGATGGTGCCGCCTTTGAATGTTTGAGGGGACTGTGAAAGCAGGCTCCAAAGTTCCTCCAATTTGTTGTTCCATGTGGTAAATGCGTGTTGCAGATTGTCTGTAATCCAACTGTTGTCCAAACAGATCACCTCCCTTCTGTGCTGTTTTAGGATTTTAATCTATAAAATTAGAATGATTTGTTTGCTTTTGTAGTGTAAATAACATATAATACAGATACACATTAGAAAGGGGATAGAGTATATGGCAAATACTACGAATGTTACTGTTCGAATGGATAGCGATATAAAAAAACAATGTGAAGCACTGTACGGGGAGCTTGGTATCAATTTAACTACTGCGATCAATGTGTTCCTGCGTCAATCCCTGCGTGTGGGAGGTTTTCCTTTTGATGTTAAGCTAGATCAGCCCAACAGAGAAACATTAGCTGCCATGTTGGAAGCAGAGAGGATTGCAAAAGATTCGTCAGTAAAGGGTTATGATGATCTAGACGAGTTGTTTGCAGACTTGAAGCAATGAAAAAGACCAAATACACTGTAAAGATTACAACGCAATTTAAGAAAGATTATAAGCGTATTATAAAACGTGGTCTCAACATAAAATTATTGGAACAGATTGTAGAACTATTGGCAATGGGGAAACCACTTCCAGAAAAGAACCGTGACCATGAGCTATCTGGAAATTGGATAGGACATCGAGAGTGTCATATTCAACCAGACTGGTTACTTGTCTATCGTAAGGAAGAGGATATAGTGGTGTTAACATTAACCCGCACAGGAACCCATAGCGATTTATTTCAAAAATAAGCCCATACTGCCATATAGAATAGTTCAGATGACTACATCTGTATATTTTCCATAGCTTCCCAGTTTTAGCGTTCCATATCCTGCTTTTTGTATCTGGCAGGGGAGGCAGGACGCAGTTCTTCTTGGGTTGGCTGCACCATTTGAGTGGGAATCTGCTCAAATGGAACAGGTTTCAGTACACGATAGTTGAGATTGTATCCATCTAAAATGGCTTCTCTGGCTTCCTGCATGGAATGGGACGTGGTATTCATTTGCCCACTGGTTACAATCTGAAGGTGTCTGTCAAACAGTGTGTAGGAAACCCCAGTCTCTGTGGCTTCCATGGAAAGAACATGGTCTTTTCCAATCTGCCATGCGCCCTGTCTGGTCAGAAGTTCTGGTTCAGGCTGAAATGTTGCCCCTAACTGTTCCATACGCTCTGCAAATTCGCAGATATGAAACGTATTTTGCCCAATGTTGGTATGGTAGGGATCTAAAAATACACATTGCTGAATACGACTTTCCTTAGGAAAATCAATTTGAATATAACTGCCATTGGGCAGGTAAAAGAGGGTTTCATAGTTGCTGTTGATAAAGCGAATATCGTTTTGAGGCAGGGTATCAGGCTTCCAAAGACTGCGGGCATGAATCCCTGATTCCCGAAAGGGTTCCAGCATCATCACAGAAACCTTGTGTACTGAGCGAAGTTCCAGACCAATCTCTTTTGTGATGCAGTCTCTGGCACATGCCATCATAGGATGTATGGGGTTTTCCAGCATATCATTCCAGAGGATCAGACCACTCTCTGTCTTTTGTCTGGTCAGGCAATCAAAGAGGGCATAGGACACCCCATCCTGTGTTTCTGTTTGATGCAGCAGCATATCACCGTTTAACAGGTAAGCAACTTCCTGATTTTGTTTTAATTCATTCAATGTAATCCACTCCTATGGTAAGGGGAGCTGCTTTTGGGCAGCTCCCCAGATGTATTAAATGGCACCAATGGTGGAGAGAATCTCCTTTGCAAAGGCAATCATCAAACCACCAAACAGACACATGAATCCCTGAGTACGCTGACTGGCATCATGGGACTGGATGCTCATACCAACCTGAACAATTCCCCAACCCAAAATAATCACACCAATTGCCTTGATAATGGAAAAGACAAACTCAGACAGATTGTTGACAATGGAAAGGGGATCAGAACCAGCAGCAAAGGCAGGCAGTACACATAGCCCCATCATCCATACAGAGATGACACAGAACAGATACTTGCGTTTGATGCTGGAATTGGAGTTCAAAGTTGGATTATTGTGAATCTTCTTCATGGGATGGTTCCTCCATATCAATAAAGTGATAGTCTTGTAAAGAGAGAAAGTCATAGGGTAAATCGGTTAATTCAAATTTGGTTTTTGCAGGTTTATGCACATAGGGGACAGCCCCACCATCCAGTGTTTTTTTGATGTTGGGATGTTTTAACAGGTCATATTTTTGGTCCAATACTGGTGGTTCTCCTCGAATCAGCAAAATAGAGTCGTTGGTATCCATGAGGCGAATTTCCTCCTGTGTGAGAAGTTCACGCCCCGTCTGTTGAAAATTGATGGAACTGGAACCATTGTGACCACGGGTTTGTCCCCATGTTCTTGTGTCCAAGGTTTCTTTGCCCAACAGTTTACTCATAAATTCCAGAGAAGTCGGTTCATTTCCACCTCCTAAAAATAGGAGAGTATCGCAGTTTCCTACAATACTCTCCCATTCTTTTTCATACATATTTTTGATTTGAGCAATGTTTTGAACAATGATATTGAGGCTGATGTTATAACTGCGGCAGGTAGCCAGAATTTTGGGATAGCTGTCTGGTTGGGCAACATTTGCCCATTCGTCCTGAATCACCCGCACAGGAACGGGAAGTGTACCATTGTACTTTTCATCTGCCAGACGGTACAACTCCTGAAAACATTGGGTGTAAAGCATCCCTACAAGATAGTTCATACTCCCATCTGTGACAGGAATGACACAAAAAATAGCCCTCTTGCGTTCCCCAAGAGAGCCAAAGTCCATATCATCTCGAAAAGTCATAGCCGCAAATTGTGGCATACTCAGAGCAGCCAGACGAACAGCCGCAGTGACCAGAATACTTTTGGCTGTTTTTCCGGCAGCCTGTTTGAAAATTTTGTATTGGTTGACTGCCACATGATTGGGTTTTTCCTGCTCCAGCTCATGAAACAGATAATCCAATGGTCCCTGATACTGCTCATCTTCCTCCCGCACCTGAGCACAGGAGAGCAGATAGGAAATCATTTCTAAATTCTGTTCATAGGGTGGAGCTTCATAGAGCAGATAGAGCATAAGGGCAGAATCCAGAGCAATTTCAGATTTTTCCCAAAATGGGTCGGAGTTACCTGCATTTTTTGGGGTGGTATTTTTAATCAGGTTGTCCATCAGTTTCAGCACATCTGCCTCATTGCGGATATAGGAAAATGGGTTGTACCCATCGGATTGACTTGGGTTGTTTAGGTTAAACACCACAATGTCATATCCCATATCTTTGAGCAGCTGCCCAGAGGAACGCAAAAGCTCCCCTTTGGGATCTGTGATGATATAGGAACAATTTGCACTGTAAATCCACGGTTTCACCACAAATCTTGTTTTGCCAGAGCCAGAACCGCCAATTACAACAGTATTGAGGTTTCGCCTGTGCTTGTGCCCGTCAAAGCCAATACATACGTTTTTGGTCAGGATTACATTTTTCAGAGGGTTTTTCGTATCCATATACTTTTTGCACAGGGATTTTGGATTGCCCCATTTGGCAGAGCCGTATTCCTCACCAGGTCTGCGATTTTCACGGGAAGTGTAGTAGAGACCAATTCCACATCCATAGCAGAGGAGGCAGAGCAAAATACATGGGATGGAATAGGGTTTCCACTGGATGGAGAAGGGGTGAGCAAATTGTTCTGAGAATTTCTCTGTCAGTGCAAAGAGATGTAAACCGTCCTCATAGGCACTTGCCAGTAAAAGAGCTGCCCATATGACCAAAATGGACAGAGCTGCCCACATGGGAGCAGTTTGGAGAAAACTTTGTCTATGACTCATAATGGTTTGCTCCATTTGTTTTTAAAAGAATACACATCAATGAATACAACCTCCTTTGTAGAATATCAGGAATATAACTTCTCTAATCAGGGCAAATGTGCAACACTTTCCCATATTTTTCAAGGGTGGACTGAATGAGTTTCAATACATCATCCTCTTGTTCCAGTGGAACCCCCAAATAGATTTGATCATCCAATTCCTGATACGCAACACAGCACAATGGTGGATACATAGTCTCCAAATGTTTTTGGTCAACCGGTGGAAGAACTGGCAGAGGCTGTTGGTAGGCATAAAGATCCAGCCACTGTTCCAAAAAGTAATCTGTACGCTGCCCAAAAAATCTGGTGATACAGGCAACGTCTATCCCATATTGTGCGGTAATCAGTGTTTTTTCATGATTTACAACAATATGGTCTGCTTGTATCCAATTAGCATCCTGAGAAAATTTAGGTTCATTGACTTTGGGATAATAGGTGTAACAAAAATAAGGCTGCAAAAAATCGGATAAGATATCCATACAAATGAGACGAAAATCAGTATCGTAGTCCCCAGGCAGATAATTTAGATCAAATGAAGCATACAGTTGGTCTTTGGACTTACCCAAAACCAGCCAATAATCCCCATAGGTAGAGCTTCTTTCCTGGACATGGGGAGGGGGGAATAATTTTTTCCATAAATGCAATAGATTCATAATAATGCTTCCTCCTTATTCAGCCATCTTCTGATAGTCCCATATAAATTCAGTTAGAATCTCATCAGTATCTGACAATATTTGTGCACTGGAGCCTCTTTCTGGTTCCATAGTTTGAGAATCCATATCAAAGCATACATTGGTAACCATTCTGTTCACCTCGCCATCTATGTGATATAGAATTAATAGGGTAGAACATATAAACATAAAAATACCTTAATCAACACAGATATGCAACACTTTTCCGTATTTCTCACAGGTGTGTTGAACCAGTTTCCGCAGTTCCTCCACTTGTTCCAATGGAACAGAGAGGAAAAGTTCGTCGTCCATCTCTTGATATGTGATTTGGCACAAAGGATGATAATTGTCTTCCAGTTCTCGTTGTGTGGCAGGCAGACTGGAGGATAGAGGCTGTGGATAGGTGTAGATATCAATCCATTGTATTCCATAATCATTGGTACGATTTTCAAAAAATCTGATGACACAGGCAACATCTATCCCATATTGTCCTGTAATCAGTGTTTTTTCCTGATTCATAACCATGTGTTTTGCTCCCATCCAATTAAAGTTTTGAGAAAATTTAGGTTCATTGACTTTTGGATAATAGGTGTAGCAAAAGTAAGGCTGCAAAAAATCGGATAAAATATCCATGCAAATGGGACGAAACAGGGTGTCATAGATTCTATGTGAATAATCCAGATGAAAAAACATAGATGTCTGGTCATTGGATTTCCCCATAACAAGCCAATAATTTTGATAGGTGGGTTTTGCCTTTTTGATAGGGGAAGGTTGGGATAATTTCCTCCATAAATGTAAGATACTCACAATCCAATTTCCTCCTTAATTGACAATCAGAAATTTTTAAATTTATTTGTATATGATATTGTAATCACTCCCCTACATAAGTAATGTCCACTACATACTGTGCTAGTGCATCACCACCAAAGGCACCAGCAATTCCTCCCACAATCGATAAAACAGGAATGGCAACAGGTGCAGCTGGACCAGCAAAGGTACCAGCAACTGCCCCTAGTTTTGCTCCAGCGGCTGCCCCAGCCCATCTGCCACCTATACTAAATATGGTTGATACTGTTTTTTTACCAATTTTTTGGTCAGCATCATTTAAATCGGAATTAATAGATGAGGATAACTCTAGAATATCCAATGCAATCCCCATCACAACCAATATTCTTCCACCAATTCGTACACATTTCCCCATCTTTTGAAAGTCTTTGAGCCATAGGTATGTTTTTTCGGAAATAGGTTTATGATTGTAAATGTATCTCGAAAGAGGTGGTGGGAGCTCAGTCCCCACATTCATATGGAAACCTAATGTTTTTCCATGGTCAAAGTGTGGTTTATCTAACATAAATGCCCTTTGTGGTTTACCATCTATATTTTGTAATAAAACAGAATAGTTAAATGTCTCAGGAAGATTTACTTCTGGGAATTGCGAGGCAATTTTTCCACGAAGAGCTTTTCCAAGTTCATTTTTTACAGAATACCCTGTTCTATCCCTTTGAAGTGGATCAATCCATGCTAGTGTTGGAACCATGCCATGTTCCAGTTTATTGAGGAAGGATGTCAATGCAGAGAATGTCTCCTTTCCATAAACACCATCTTCTTTTAAATGTCCATGTGTCCCAGTAATCCCTAACTGATTTAACTTGTGCTGTAACTCTTTGATTTTGTTCGGATTTCCTCCAACATACCATGCTAAATCATCTATTTTCTTCTGTAACTGATTGCAATGTATACCACAGCGTTCTATATGATTGATTAAATTCTTTAACTTATTAGCAGTACTATCTGTAATATAATCTCCATCTCGAATGCCACAATCAAGATCATGTTCTATGGTGTGGGAGATATGTTCCAATGATTGAAGTAGTAGTTTGTCATATTCAGGTGTTCCACTCATATTTTTGATTTTAGCTGTATCATAAAAGATACAGTTGCGAATGTAGTTGATGTAATGCTGTGATGCAATTATGGTTCCAGATTTTCCTACCAAATTACAGTTCGTTTTATTGACAGTATATCTTCCATACATATCCTTTATAGCACGATCTCCATAACTGTCAATCATGTTTTTTAAAAAGTTTAGTTTTACTACATTATTGCCACTTGCCAATGAAATTGCAAGTAGAATTTCTTTCTTTAGCTTATCACTATTCTGCATATAATCCAAAAGTCGGAGTTCTTTTAAATACTTTAATGCGATCTCTATTTTTTCTTCACTGACGTTAGAATATAATTTTGTATCATACGAAGATAGAGAGAGGTATTTTAGACAGTCAGATGCATATCCAGTACTGCCAGAAACAATTTTGGATATTTTTGATAAGCTCATAATTTCATTATAAAGAATCTTTCTTGACTCAGGCTTAATGTACCTAATGTTTCTTGCATTTTTTCTCAAATCTTCATAAATTTCATGGATTGTACGACAGATGTTGGAATTTAGTTTTATTATGGCATCATAATAAGAGGTAGAACTGATTTCATGTAGTATACAAGAGATAAATTCTTTGCGATTTAGGTAGCTAAAATATGGATTACTGCCCACAAGAATTCCATTTTTTCCAATTAGTTCTTTACTCATATAACCCCTCCAAAATAGAACATATGCATATTATAAAATGAAACATATATTCCAGTCAATAGAGATTTAAAAAATGGAAGGAAAACTTTTGTTTTATATGGTACCAATGCCACCCCATAAGAGTGGCATTGGTATTGTTTTTTAATACCCCGTTTTTGGCAGGGAAGGAATGGTTTTGGCATATACCTTTGTTACCCAACGGCTGATAGCCTGAATCCACTGACCATCGTAGACACCGCCTACATCAGCGATATTGACAATGCTAGTACCATTTCCAAGTCCATTGAGCACATTGCCATGGATATAGGCAGGTTCTACCTGACCAAAGCCACCTTTGACTGTGCCGAAAATGAACATCAGCTCGGTGACACGTTCATTGGCAGCCAGTCCAAGAGCGGCAGGGCTTGCCTCCAGGACATAATTTTTGGTGGTAGAGAGGCTGTCTGCCAAAGTCTGATAGCTCCCATTCAAATTGGTTTGATAGACAATTTTATAGGAGAGCTGTTGATTGAACGTACCAGTTACCACTTTGGAAAGCTGTACCTGACTGGGCAAGGTATCTCTCCAATAGAAGGAGGAGAGAGGTACAGTAGAGGTGTTACCAATTTCGGTTATGGTGTACTGAATGGGCTGATTGGGCATGACCTCGGCATAACCGGTTTTCTGAATGGATACCCCTGTGGCAACACTGCTGTTTTCCACTTCAAAAGTGAGAATTTGCCCCTCATATTCCAGATAGGCATTGAGCACAGTAGGATTGACAGCATAGTAATCGGGAGCCTTGATTTCTCGGATGGTGTAGCGACTCAATGGCAGGAGTTTGGAAATCGCTCTGCCATTGCGGTCAGACACAATAGTATCCACTACATTGCCAGCCTTGTCATAGATTTCAAAGACAGCCCCTTCCAACAAAGTACCAGCGGGCAGAGCATTGATGGGATTGTCATCGGCAGATTTTTTGATAATTTGAATCTGTCCCATAATGGGGGTGTTTTCCCACTCTACCAGTGTGGTTTCCCCAGAGGTTACTTGTACGGTTTTTTGCTGTGTGTCTACAAGATAGCCCTCATTTTCCAGTTCACGGAGATAATAGCGACCACTTTCCAGATTTTCAATATAGACATAGCCTCTGTCATCACTGGTATATTGTCCAATGGGTTGATTGCCACTGTCATAGAGCAAAAATGTGACACCATAAATTCCTTCTCCTGTGGTACTGTCCGTTTTGTGAATCAGAATCCCTGAAAAGGCTTTGTTGGTAATGGTTAATTTGCTTGTTTTGCCCTCCTTTACTTCAAAATAGTGTGGTGTGTCATCTAGTCTGTAACCTTCAGGAGCTTCAATTTCCACTGCATAATAAGCTCCATCCTCCAAAGACAGGAACACCCGTCCATTTTTATCGGTGGTCACAGTGTCTACCAAAGCATCATCCATTTTACGAATTTCAAAAATGGCATTTGCAAGTCGACGTGTCTTGTCTGCTTCGTCTACTTTGATGAGCTCAACACCACCAATGGGATCGTTGTAGAAGATAAGCTCCTGTGTATCATGGGGATTGACCACAACCGTTTGACTGCGACTTTCTTCATGGATGGTATATCCCTCAATGGTTTTGGTTTCGGTTACAACAATAGTACCAGTTAAGTCAGATAGAATAATCTGTCCATTTTCATCGGTGGTATATCGTCCCTTACTGGACAAAGTACCACCTTCTGCATCTACATAGGAACCATCTGCATAGGTAATTTCAAATTCCACACCCTCCAAAGGAGTTTTGGTTACAGAATCCAATTTGTGGATGATGAGATTGCCCTTTGGTTGATTGAAGAATTCCAAAGTGTAGGTTTGATGGTCCTTGATTTGAATGGTTTTGGGAGTGTTGTCCAGCACATAGCCATCCTTTGCCTTGACTTCCTGCACCACATAACTACCAGGTTCTAGGTCAGGAATAGAGATATAACCGTTTTCATCAGTACGAAATTCACCATTTGAGTTGCCAACAGCAGTACCATCTGGAGTGGTTACTCGGAAGGTTACTTCGCTGAGAGGTTCCTTGGTAACAGCATCCATTTTCTTGATTAACAGCCCACCAGCTGGCTGGTTAAAGAATTCCAGAGTATAAGTTTG
>CALWON010000045.1 GCA_944383165.1 uncultured Oscillospiraceae bacterium | reverse complement strand
TTTAACAGCTCCGGGCAGGTGGTGGGCTTTATCCCCCAGGAGGGTGGATATGAGGATGTGACCATTGGAACTGCCACAGCATCGGAACTGACGGACAAATCCGGCAGCAGTATCCGCATTTCAGGGGACACCGTTGTGGTGGCTGGTGGAACTTCCTATCCCTACACCACAACTGGCTATCTGCAACTTGCCCAGTGGAGCGGGAAAACCGCTCGTCTATTCTATGAAGATGACGGCACTTTGGCTTGTATCTACTTGTCTGGTGGAACCAATGCTTCTTCTGAAGCAGTGGTGGCAACCACCAACTCTGTCAGCTCCCTTGCCAGACAGTTAGCCATTACAGATATCACCTATACCATCACAAAAAATGGAATTGCAGCTGAGACAGACGAAATTGCCCAGTATGATGTGGGCTACTATGATGGTTCCAGTGGGACACTTCGGGTATCAGACTATAAAATCACTGGCTATCTTACACAGGCATCCCCCAGCGTGGCAGCAGCAGAAACTGTAACCGTAGCAGGTACCAGTTTTGAAGTGCTGGAATGTGCATGGGACTCTTTGTCTCAAATTCAGTTAGGAACCAAAGTAACCCTGTTACTGACAGATGACTGCAAGGTGGCAGCCGTTTATAAAGCCACCGAAGTATCTGCTTCCATGATTGGTGTGCTGGCAGAAGACGGAAAATCTGTCACCCTGAGCGACAGTGGTATTGTCATTAGTGCCAATACCATAGAGTATGATGAGGATGACCTGGGTAGCCTTGTCACGATCTATGAAGTGAATGGAACCGGTCTGCGGTGCAGTGGAATTGTAGAAAACAGCCGTGGAGATGATTTGGATTTGCAGACCAGTATGCTGGGCAATCTGAAACTGTCCCAAAGCTGCTCCATCTATGAGTGGGCAGGTGCGGGCTGTGTGTACGATTTAGAGGGCAACAAAGGTGGTGTTTCCCACGATTTTGAGGCATTGGACTGGCTGGATACCATTTCCGAACAACAGATTGCATACTACCACCAGAACAATGCTGGATAGGTGGACATTTTATTACTGGAAAATGTCACCGGCAACTGCTATGACTATGGTCTGGTCAGAACCTATTCCGGTGAAAGTGGCATCAATCTGGGTGGAAACAGTTATAACAGTGCATTGACCATCACTTCCTCCGATGGTGTATCATCAAAATACCTGAATACAAATCCTGTCACCAGTGACACCTATGTGGGAATTGCCACCAGACAGCACTCCAGTGGTTATACTCAGGTCACTGCTGTTCAGACGTTGAACCGTATCACAAATATCTCCTCCAGCGCATTCTACCTCTATGAAGATAGTTGGTATGTGGACATCAACGGAACCCCTGTGCGTGTCTCAGACCAGGTGGAAATCTGCCTTACAAACGAAGATGGGGAAAGTATTTGGATCAGTGGGGAAACTGGTATGACCTCTATTGCAGCAACCAATGATACCTTTACAGTTTACTATGACCAGACAAGTTCTGGCAGTGCCCAAGTACGAATCCTTGTCTCCTAGCAGGATCTAACTTAGGGATCAGAACCCCTTTCTGCCACAAAACCGGCTGTGGCAGAAAGGGGTTGCCTTTTGTGTAGCATCCACACTTTCTCAGGAACACCCCCCTGTCCTAGTGGAAGAAATATGTCACATTGACAGAAAAAGAACTTCCTTTCTTTTCATAATGTGGTATAATACTACATAATAGTACCCCTTACCGCAGGGTAATACAAAGTTGGAAATTGTATCGTAAACTGAGAGGGTGAAATTGTATGAAATGGGGACAAACCAGCAAAACCAGCGACCACAGGAAGGTAAAAATGGGGATTTTAGGGAAAATGCTTGTCAGCATTTTACTCCCGCTCCTTGTAATCCTTTCCATTGTGGTGGTAAATTTGAATTCTGCAGTTGGGAAAATTGTATTCCGCCTGGATAGCCAATATGCAGTTGCATCTGCAAGGGAAGCTGCGGAGTCGGTGGACAGCTTTTTCCAGCGGTATCTGGCATATGCGCAGACTGTGGCGTCTTCCGGGGAAATCGCAGAAATCCTAGGCAACTGGCAGGAAGCAGACTTTATTGGTTCCGAACAGCAAACACTGCTAACCAGCCGCCTTTCCAGTTTTCAGGATATTGAGGATGACCTGATTAAAGTTACTTGGATTTACCATGTCAATGCAAAACAGCTTGTACAATCTGATGGGGTGACGTTTACCAGGAGCACCTTTGATGCAGACAGTCGGGAGTGGTACCAGCAGGTGCGGGAAAAACAGGCTGTCTGTGTATCTGGTGCCTATGCTGATGCAAACGATGGCAATTTAGTGGTAACCGTGATGGCTCCCATCTTGCGTGGGAACACATTACAGGCTGTGGTTGGGGTGGACATCTCCATTTCAGAATTGTCGAATAAGCTCAGTGACATGACCATTGGTCAGAGTGGCTATGTGGTACTCTTTGACAGCACCAACCACTGTGTCTACCATCCACAAAGCGAATATATTATGATGGGGTTGGATGAAATTGGTTACTCCCAGGAGTTGACCAGTGCAGTCAGCAGTGGGCAAACCGTTGAAAATATTTCTGTCCAGCGTGGTGGGATGGATTTGTATGTTACGACCACATTCTTAGAGGGCAGTGACTATATGGTATTGGGCGCATTCTCTCCAGAGGAATTCCAATCCTATCTGGATCAGGTCACTTGGCTTATGGTGAGTTACATTGGTGCCTGTATTGTGATTTTGCTTGTGATTGTGACGGTGTTGGGAATCAGAATGGTCAAAGGCATCAAAGAGTTGACCTCTGCCGCTGGAAAAATTGCAAAAGGACAGTTGGATGTGGAAATTCAGACCCAAAGCACAGATGAAGTAGGGCTGTTGGCAGACGATATCCGTGCCATTGTAGCCCGGTTGAAAGAATATATCCTATACATAGACGAAATCACAGGTGCATTGGATCAAATCGGTCGTGGCAATTTCCAATTTGATTTGAAGTATGAATATGTTGGGGAATTTGCCAAAATCAAAACATCCTTGATGCAAGTGCGTACAACCATTTCCGAGACCCTGCGCTCTGTTGTCACTGCGGCACAACAGGTGGACAATGGGGCAAATCAGCTCTCCGCTGGGGCGCAAAATCTGGCTCAGGGCTCCACAGAACAGGCCTCCAGCATTGAGGAACTGGCAGCTTCCATCAATGAAATTACACACCATATCCATGACAATACCATTGCCACCGAGGAATCCAACCGGGATACCCAGATGGTTGTAGAGGATTTAAAATCTGGCAGTGAAAAGATGGAAACCATGTTACATGCCATGGATGAGATTTCTGAAAACTCCATGGAAGTGGGCAAAATCATCAAAAGTATTGAGGACATTGCATTCCAGACCAATATTCTTGCCCTCAATGCAGCCATAGAGGCAGCACGGGCAGGAGAGGCAGGAAAGGGGTTTGCTGTGGTGGCAGATGAAGTACGGAACCTGGCAGCCAAAACAACCCAGGCCTCGCAATCCACCTCCAATCTCATTGTCAAAGCCCTGGACGCAGTGGAAAACGGGAAAAAAGTGGCAGACGATACTGCACAGACCTTCCACCATATCTATCACAACATCCAACAGATTGCACAGCGTTCGGAGAGCATTGCCAAAAGTGCAGAACATCAGGACACTGTCATCCGTCAGACCTCTATAGGTGTAGACCAAATCTCCAATGTGGTACAAGCCAATACGGCAACCGCAGAGGAGGCAGCCGCCACCAGTGAGGAGCTATCTGCCCAAGCCAACATGCTCAAAGAACTGGTGAGCCAGTTTGTACTGGGTGACACAAAGACACCATAACGCCCTGCTTTTCTCTGGATGGGCACAACCTAAGGCACAACAAAAACGGCATATCACTTCTGTATGAAGTGATATGCCGTTTTTCTGCCCCATGCCCCCTTTATCTGTCACAAAACGCCCCTTCTGTTTTGCCCCTTGTGTGCATAAACTTCTGGTATCGTATTGGATTGGGGGGCTGATACATGCTGGCAACACTGGCGGATACCCTGTGGAACCCCTGGCTGTTGGGGTTCTTTTTATTGACTGGGCTTTATCTTTCTCTGCGCTCTGGATTTTTTCCCCTGTTTTGTCTGCCTACCTGGGTCAAAGCCACCATTTGTAGCCTGTTCACCAAAAAGCACACCACCCATACAGGCATTTCTTCCATCCAGGCACTGTCCACCGCTTTGGCTGCCACCATTGGCACTGGCAGTATTGCCGGTGTTGCCACTGCCATTGTACTAGGCGGGGCAGGCTCTCTGTTCTGGATGTGGGTTGCTGCCCTTTTGGGGATGATGACAAGCTGTGTGGAAAAGCTGCTGGCAGTTCGTTTTCACCGTCCCACTCAGACAGGAAGTTGGAGAGGGGGACCCATGTACTATCTGTTGGATGGGCTGGGCTGCCCTGTGCTGGCAGTCTGGTTTGCCCTTGCCTGTCTGCCTGCCACACTGGCAGGAGGAAACCTAGTCCAGTCTGCTTCCATTGCTTCCGCACTGGAACACAGTTTGGGTATTCCAAAACTGGCAACTGGTCTCCTGCTTGCCTGTACTGTTGCCTGTATTCTGAAAGGGGGGCTTGCAAAAATTGCAACCCTTTCCTCCCTGCTGGTCCCCAGTATGGCGCTCCTCTATCTGGGCAGTGGGTGTATCATTCTGTTTGTCTGCCGAGCCATGATTCCAGAGGCATTTCATCTCATTGTATCCTCTGCCTTTTCTCCCCCTGCGGCTCTTGGAGGTGGTATGGGATACTCCATCCTCACCGGGCTGCGCTATGGGGTGGCACGGGGGGTATTTACCAATGAGGCAGGTCTGGGGGCTTCTGCCATTGCCCACGCTGCGGCTCAGGTGGAACACCCTGCAAGACAGGGGATGTGGGGTATTTTTGAGGTATTTGTATCCACCTTTCTGGTGTGTACTTTGACAGGGCTTGTGATTCTGGTCAGCGGTGTCTATCAACCCACAGAAGTTCTGGTTCAAATCCAATCTGGTACACTGTCGGAATCTGCCCTGGGTGTCCCCCTTGTGTCCACCGCTTTTTCCACAGTATTTGGTTCCATTGGCTCCTGGATTGTGTCTCTGTGCCTGTTGCTGTTTGCCTTTTCTTCCATTCTTGGCTGGAGCTACTATGGGCAGGAAGCCCTCTATTTTTTGTCCCCTTCTGTCTTGCTTCAAAAAGGGTACTCCATATTGTTTCTTGTATGTATTGTGGCTGGGGCTGTGTGGGATGTATCTCAACTCTGGTCTCTGGTGGATGTGTGCAACGCCTTGATGGCAATTCCCAATCTGATCGGTTTGCTAGCTCTCTCCCCACAGGCGTTCCGTTGTCTGGATAGCTGGCTCACCATCAGGAAATCCAATTGGTAACAAGGTGTCTTTCTGTCTCTCGCTCCACAGGTGCTTGGGCTGCATATCCAATCCCCAATGCCACCACAGGGGAAAATCCCTCTGGTAACTGGAGCTGTTCCAGCAATGCAGGCTGCCCATGCAGTGCCCGCACTGGTCCTCCAAAAATCACACTGCCCAATCCCAACTCAGTGGCAGCCAGTGCCAGATTTTCCACTGCTACACCACCATTGAGGTAGGGTGTGGAGCTTGGGATTTCTTCTCCTGTCCGACCGGACAGCAGCACCACCAGAGGCACACCATACAGGGGATGTTCTCCCAGTTGGTTGTACATCTTTGCTGTGGCTTCATCCCATGCCTTTAAAAAGTCCTCCTTGGTAATGACTGTGACATGTAAATCTTCATAGCGTTTCATGGCAATGGGTGTGGCATACACCGCCTTCATCAGTTGCTCCACCTTCTCCTGTTCCACTGCCTTGTGTTCATAATTCCGGCAGGAATATCTCTCCTGAATGGCTTGCATGGTGTTCATGGTAATCCGCTTCCTTTCTTTTTGATTCTATTTAATAGCACTGTTGAATGAGCCAAGTCCGGTCAAATCTGCGCTCTTTCAAATCCTCCAATGGAATATAGAAATAGATTCTGCCACAGTCTCCAAACATCAATTCAAAGTCTTCTGTGGCAACGGTGTCCAACTGAAAGAGAAGCTGCCACTTCTCTACACTGGGTTTCCGCAGGCTCTCCCGTTCTTCCAGTGGAATCTCTGACCAGCTTCCCCCCAGATAGTAATCCCTCTCAATCAGTTCACATTCCAGTGTCATATTATTTTGAATGATATCTGCCCAGCCCAACAGCTGAGAGCGGTTGTCTGGATACCAGAATCCCAACTCCCGTCTGGCATTGTCATAGGGTCGCAATTCTGCATCCAGAAAATCCAACCCCAACAAGGGACAAGCATCTGACCAGTCTGGTATCTCTTGCAATGCGCTGTATTCTACCTGTAACTCTGGCAATGGGATGCCCTGTGGCTGTACAGGCTGTAATGTTTCACAGTCAAACCAGAATACCCTTGCACTTCCTCTGGATTTTGGGTCATATCCCCAGGGCTGTTCCTCCAAATCGTAGAAAAACGACAGAAGCCCTGTTTTGGGCAGTAATCCACTCTGGTCAAATGCTGCCAACTCCCTGCACTGAAACTGTGCCAGAAAACTCAGGGGACGCCCATTTTGGTCGGTTGGCCATAGAAACTCCTTGGGTACATGGGGACAGCCTCCAAATTTACTCCCACCTATAGCAACGGGTTCTCCCGCTTGAAATGTCAACCCAATGGCTGGTTTTGTCAGCTTTGGCAACTGTTCTTTCCAATCTGTCATATCTCATCACCTTCTTTTCTGCCTGTTTGTCCCATTGTACCACTATACCATAGAAAAGACAATCATTCCCCCTTCCATTTCCCGTGGGCAGAACCCGGAAAGCCCCTCTGTTTTCTAAAATTCGTTGTCTCCATGTGGTATACTCCCAGAAATAAAACAGATACTGAGGTGACAAACTATGGAGCATCCCTTTCGCCGGGCATGGTTCGGGGGATTTCATCGGCTGGATGTGGTCAATTATATCGAAAAAACTGCCCGTCGCCAGCAGAACATTCAAAAAAAACTGGAGCTTGCCCTGTCTGATTTACAGGAACGGTATGACGAGTTGGAACAGCAGTCTGCCAAACAGACAGAACAACTCACCACACTGACCCATGAATGTACCAGATTACAACAGGCACTTCAGGAGCAAAAACGCCTGTGTGTTCTGGCACAGGCACAGGAACAGCAGGCTACTCAACAATGTACCCAGTTACAGGAACAGCTGGAACAGCTCTCCTCTGATGCACAGGCATACCAGATGTTAAAAAACCGATGTATTGAAATTGAGTTACAGGCAAACTGCCGTGCCCAAGCCATTGTGGAAGATGCCCAGCAGCAGGCGCAGTACATACGGGAGCAGGCAGAACAGTGCTTTTCCCAACTGGAGGCAGACTATCGGGCACTGCATGTCCGCATTGCCGCAGCCTCCCAACAGGCCCACCAGCAGTTAGAGATTGCCTATGAGGCATTTTCACAGGTAGAGGATATCTTGTCCCGTCAGGCCATTTCCATGACCAGTCTGTCCTCTCTGCCCATTGGGAATCCTGTGGAATAGAATTTGGAGGACTTTCCACCTATTTTTGAAAAAAACATCCCGATTTCTCTCTCCTGATGGGTTGCCAGCACAGGGATTTTAGGATAGAATATTCTATCATATCACCAGAAGAAAGGAGGGACGTACATGGAAGTAACCTTACAGGAACACCGTGGCGTCCTTTTTTATACTTGTCCCACCCTGTCTGAACTGGGGTTTGCCAATGGATTTTCCACCCGTGTGGGCGGTGTCTCCCCTGCCCCTTGGGACAGCCTGAATCTGGGAGCAGGTCGTGGGGATGACCCAGAGCGGGTGAGTGAAAATATCCGCCGTTTTTGTACCGCTGTGGGGGCAGACAGTACCCAGCTTGTGAAAAACAAGCAGGTGCATGGCGATACCATCCGCCCTGTCACAAAACAGGATGTACTCACCTTTCCGGGTGAAGCTGGAACTGTACCAGCTGACGGGTTGTGTACGCAGGAAACAGGGCTTGCTCTGATGGTATTCTCTGCCGACTGCATCCCCATTCTGCTCTGTGACCCCAAACAGCGGGTCTGTTGTGCTGTCCACGCCGGCTGGCGTGGCACTGCCCTCGGCATTGCAGGAAAAGCTGCCCAGCAGCTCCAAACCCTCTTTGGGTGCCATCCGCAAGACCTGCTGGCTGTCATTGGTCCAGGTATTTCCACCTGCTGTTTTGAAGTCCATCAGGATGTGCCAGACGGCATTTGGGAACATTTTGGTTCTGATGCCCTGCCCTTCATCCACCCCATCCCAAATACGGAAAAATACCATGTGGATTTAAAGGGCATCAACCAACTCAGCCTGCGCCAAGCAGGTCTCACCGAAACACAAATTGCGGTATGCCCTGCCTGTACTTCCTGTGATGAGGAACACTTCTGGTCACACCGACGGCAGGGAACTCAACGTGGCAGCCAGGCGGCTGTCATCCAAACTCTCCCCCTTTGAGGTACCCATGAAAGCAAGATTTTTTTCTCTGATTCTGGCGTTGATGTTGCTCTGTTCCTGCTCTTATGTCCCATCGGATTCTTCATCCAGTTCTGCCAGCAGTGCCACATCATCCCCATCTGGGGATACTTCTTCCTCAGAAAATGCCACCTACTCCCCTTTTACCTTGGGTGCTTATGCCCTCTATGGGTTTCATCCTGTTCTGTCCAACAGTCAGGCAAATTTAACTCTGGCACCCCTTCTCTATGAGAGTCTCTTTTCAGTTAATGGGCAATTTGAGGCAGAACCTGTGCTGTGTGATGGCTACACCGTCAGTGAAGATGGGCTTGTGTGGACGTTTTCTATCCGCTCCGGTATCAACTTCTCAGATGGTACCTCACTCACTGGGGAAATTGTAGCAGATGCCCTTACACTGGCAAAAAGCCCTGCCTCTTTTTACGCTTCCCGTCTCTCTGAGGTCAGCTCCATCCGTGGAACTGGGCAACAAGTCACCATCACCCTGTCCACTCCCAATGGCAGTTTTCCCACCCTTTTGGATATTCCCATTGCACTGGGAGAGGGGGAACGCCCTCTGGGTACTGGTCCCTATGTACTCTCTGAAACGGGAACCCATCTCTCCCTGATTGCACGCAGTGACTGGTGGCAGGGCTCCAGCCAACTGCCTGTATGGGAAATCCCTCTGACTTCCATCGGAAAGGCGGAAAATCTGATTACCGCCTTTGACTCAGGGGAAGTCTCTCTCATTGACGCCGATTTAACCGGAAATGATGCCTTGGGATACTCGGGAAGCTATCAGGTCTGGGACTATGCCAGCACCAACTTTGTCTATCTGGGCTATAACACAAGACAGGGGCTGTGCCGTGATGTGGAAATCAGAAAAGCCATTGCCCAGTCCATCGACCGGGAACAGATCTGTGAATCGGTCTTTGCACGTCACGCAGTAGAAGCCACCCTGCCTGTCCACCCAAACAGTGCCCTCTATGATACTGAGTTGGCACAATCCCTTGCGTTGAAGTCCAACGCCTTTGAAGGGCTTGACTTATCTGGTCGCTCACTCACCTTGCTTGTGAATATTGAAAACACCGCCAAAAGCACCCTTGCAAATCTGATTGCAAAGCAGCTGGAACTGGCATCCGGGATTTCTGTCACGGTAGACCGCCTGCCATGGGAAGAATACCTTGAGGCACTGTCCCAGGGGGATTTTGACCTCTATTTGGGCGAGGTATCCCTCAGTGCAGACTTTAACCTGACCCAGCTCCTTTCCCCCACAGGCACATTAAACTATGGCGGCTGGAATAACAGTGCCTGCGGGGCTATGATTGCTTCTATGCAGTCCTCTGCCGGTGAAGAACGGCAGGTGGCTGCCAGACGGCTGTACAGTTATCTCAACCAGTGGTGCCCCATTGCCCCAATCTGTTTTAAAAATGGGACGGTGCTCACCCAGTATGGGCGTGTCTCCAATCTCTCACCTGTTCAAAACAATCTGTTTTTCCATCTGTCCCAATGGACAGTAGAATAAAGAAATCACGATGGAGGAATCGAAGATGAGTGTTTTTCGCTGCTATTCCGAAAAAAAGAAAGGATTTGATGTAGAAGCGCAGGGGCTTTGTAAGCAACTGAAAGAACAGCTCGGCATTCAGGGTCTGGAAGGGGTTCGCATTCTCAACCGCTATGATGCCGACCATATTGCCCAATCTGTGTATCAAGATGCCCAGTCTGTGGTATTTTCTGAACCACAGGTGGATGATCTTTACGAGGAGACCTTCCCGCTCCCTCAAAGCCCACATCACATTCTGGCAGTAGAGGCACTGCCTGGGCAATATGACCAGCGTGCCGACTCCTGTGCTCAGTGCATCCAGCTCCAGTCTGGTGTGGAACGTCCCCTTATCACCAGTGCAAAGGTCTATTTGCTGCTGGGCAATCTCTCCGAACAGGACATGGGGAAAATCCGCAACTACCTCATCAACCCTGTGGAGTGCCGTGAGGCTTCCATGGAAAAACCGGAGACACTGGAACAGCACCATGATACCCCCTCCTCTGTTGCTGTGGTGGAGGGCTTTATAGAAATGGATGAGACCGCCCTCTCTCAGCTTCTGTCTGAATTGGGGCTTGCCATGGATTTGGAGGACTTGAAATTCCTGCAAACCTATTTCAGAGATGAAGAAAAACGAAATCCCACCATCACTGAGGTACGTCTGGTGGATACATACTGGTCTGACCACTGCCGTCACACCACCTTCTCTACCCACATTGACGAGGTTTCCATTGATGACCCTGAAATCAAGGCTGCCTATGCACGCTATCTGGATGCCCGTGTGGAGGTCTATGGGGAAGAAAAGGCTTCCAAACGCCCCCAAACCCTGATGGACTTGGCAACCATTGGTGCCAAAACCCTGAAAAAGCGTGGGCTTCTGCCTGAATTGGATGAAAGCGAAGAAATCAACGCCTGTTCCATCCATGTGCCTGCCAATGTGGATGGGGAGGAGCAGGACTGGCTGTTGATGTTCAAAAATGAAACCCACAACCACCCCACTGAAATTGAGCCATTTGGTGGTGCTGCCACCTGTATTGGCGGCTGCATCCGTGACCCCCTGTCTGGTCGTGTCTATGTCCATCAGGCTATGCGTCTCACTGGCTGTGGAGACCCCCGTGTGCCCTTTGAGGACACCCTGGAAGGCAAGCTGCCCCAGAGAAAACTGGCTTATACTGCCGCCTCTGGCTACTCCTCTTACGGCAACCAGATTGGACTGGCAACCGGTCATGTGGCAGAGCTGTATCATGAGGGCTATGTAGCAAAGCATCTGGAATGTGGTGCCGTAGTGGGTGCCGCTCCTGCTGTCAATGTCCGCCGTGAACGTCCCTGCCCCGGGGATGTGGTGATTCTGCTGGGCGGTCGTACTGGTCGTGACGGCATTGGTGGTGCCACTGGTTCTTCCAAAAGCCACAACAAAAAGTCCCTGACTACGATGGCATCTGAGGTACAAAAGGGCAACGCCCCAGAGGAGCGCAAAATCCAGCGTCTGTTCCGCAATGGGGAGGTCACACGCCTCATTAAACGCTGTAACGACTTTGGAGCCGGTGGTGTATCTGTTGCCATTGGTGAGCTTGCCGACGGGCTGGAAATTGATTTGGATGCTGTGCGCAAAAAATACGAAGGGTTGGACGGTACCGAACTTGCCATTTCTGAAAGTCAGGAGCGTATGGCTGTAGTGGTTGCCCCTGAAGATGTTTCAAGCCTGATTGCAGCAGCAGAGGCAGAAAATCTGGAAGCTTACCCTGTTGCAGTGGTGACAGAATCCCCTCGCATGGTCATGAACTGGAAGGGGCAGACCATTGCCAACCTGTCCCGTGCCTTTTTGAATACCAATGGTGCAGTGAAACACACCACCGTAGCAGTCGCCAAAAAAGACCGCTCCGCCCTGTCTGAATCACTCTTTCCCTCTCTGCGTGAGATGGCAAAAAGTCTCAAATGCGCCAGCCGCCGTGGCTTGACCGAGCGTTTTGACAGCTCTGTGGGAGCTGGTTCTGTGTTGCTCCCCTTTGGTGGTAAAACGCAAAGAACCCCTGCTCAGGCAATGGCTGCCCTGCTGCCTGTTTTACCCGGTCAAACTACCGACCAGGCAAGCCTGATGGCATGGGGCTTTGACCCTGACCAGATGTCTGTGGACCCATACAGCGGTGCATATGATTCTGTGGTAGTCTCTATGACCAAACTGGTGGCTGCTGGTGCTACCTATGAGAGTATCTATCTCACCTTCCAGGAGTATTTTGAAAAACTGCAAAGTGACCCCAACCGCTGGGGCAAGCCCTTCTCTGCCCTGTTGGGTGCGCTGGATGCTCAGCTTGACTTTGGGGCTGCTGCCATTGGTGGCAAGGACTCTATGTCTGGTTCCTTCCTGAATCTGGACGTTCCACCCACACTGATTTCCTTTGCTGTTGCTCCCATCAAGGCTCATCAGGTTCTTTCCCCTGAATTTAAGGGCGCAGACCACCCTGTTTATCTCTTTGCACCAGAGGATGCACAAAGCCAGAAGGACGTGTGGACCATGTTCCACACCCTGCACACACAGGGCAAAGTACACGCCGCATGGGCAGTAGAGCATGGTGTTGCAGAGGGTATCATGAACATGTCCTTTGGTAACTGCATTGGCTTTGTTGCAGAAGATATGGAAATGGAATGGGACACTCCATGCTCCGGTGCTATGATTGTGGAATTGGACAGTAACATTGACTTCCCCTATGCCACCAAACTGGGTATGACCACTGCGGAACCTGTCATTCGTCTCCCACACGAGCAGGCAGACATTCAGGAACTGCTGGCACTGAACGAAAGTGTACTGGAACCTGTCTACCCAACCAAAGCCGGAACAACGGAGACAGTGGCTCCCATTTCCTATGAAACCCGTTCCCCCATTGTGTGCAAACACAAGGTAGCCCACCCCAAGGCAGTGATTCCTGTATTCCCCGGCACCAACTGTGAATATGACACCGCCCAAGCCTGCATCCGTGCCGGTATTGAACCAGAACTGGTGGTGGTACGCAATCTGACCACCGATTTCCTGTCCCAGTCTGCTCAGGCACTGGAAAAGGCAATCCGTTCTGCACAAATGGTCATTCTGCCCGGCGGCTTCTCCGGTGGTGACGAGCCTGACGGCTCCGGCAAATTCATGGCCTCTTTCCTCCGTTCTCCAGCCCTGACCGATGCCATTCATGATATGCTGAAGCATAGGGATGGTCTGATGCTGGGTATCTGCAACGGCTTCCAGGCTCTCATCAAGCTGGGTCTTGTGCCCTATGGTGAAATTCGTCCTATGGATGACACTTGCCCCACATTGACCTATAACCTGATTGGTCGCCATCAGGCTGGTTATTCCACCACACGGGTTGCCAGTGTGCACTCTCCCTGGATGCTGAAAAGTCAAGTGGGTGATTTGCACACCCTGCCCATCTCCCACGGGGAAGGTCGCTTTGTTGCATCCGATGCCATGCTCTCACAGCTCATTGCAAATGGTCAGGTTGCCACCCAATATGTGGATGCCAACGGACAGCCCACCATGGACATTACTTATAACCCCAACGGTGGTATGCAGGCCATTGAGGGTATTTTCTCCCCAGATGGTCGTGTGTTTGGTAAGATGGCACATTCTGAGCGTATTCGCACCTATGTTGGACGCAATATCTATGGAAACCAGCATCAGCCCATTTTTGAATCTGGTGCAGAATACTTCAAGTAATCCACAACAACACTGCCGCCTGTGCAAAGTTTGCACAGGTGGCAGATTGATTTTCTCCCTCTTTTCATGTTATACTGGTCAAGTCCCTTCGATCGACCCCCTTATGGGAGAAAGGAATTATACATGAAAAAGAACATTCCTGAGTACAGTGGCACATTGCGAAGCCACCTTCTAACCGTTCCCAAGTGTATCAGTGAGTGCAGCGGAATCCGCATTTTTGGCAGACGCATCAAGTCTTTGGTGTTTTCCACCGATGTTGCCATTATCAAAAATGTCAATGCAGATGCCATTATTGCGGTCTATCCCTTTACCCCTCAGCCATCTATTACACAGGCCATTATCAGTGTTTCAGATGTGCCTGTCTTTGTGGGTGTGGGTGGTGGTGTCACCAATGGAGACCGCTCTGTGCGCCTTGCGGAATATTCAGAGCATCAGGGTGCTTCTGGTGTGGTGGTCAATGCCCCCATTGCAGACGAAACCATTTCCAAAATGAAACAGGTGGTGGATATTCCCATTATTACCACCATTGTATCAGAAGATATGGACATTGCAGCCCGTATTGCAGCAGGGGCAGATATTCTCAATATCTCAGGGGCTGCAAAAACTCCAGCCATTGTCTCCAAAGTGCGCCAAAGTTTTCCCGATATTCCCATTATTGCCACAGGTGGTCCCACTGATGAGGACATTCTCCGTACCATTGAGGCAGGAGCCAACGCCATTACCTATACCCCACCCACCACAGGGCAACTGTTTGCAGGCATGATGGTCAATTACCGCAAGCGTTTTGATTCTTAACTTTTATGGTCCTATTTTGCCGTTTTACTGGAAAATAGGACTGTTTTTTTGCAAATTTCAAGAAATAAAATTTTTTTCAAAAAACTGTTGACAAAAGGCTGTTTTTCTAGTATACTAACACCTGTCCTCTGCGAGAGACGACTCTCTAACAGAGTGGTGAATATGGCGGCATAGCTCAGTTGGCTAGAGCACTCGGTTCATACCCGAGTTGTCCCCGGTTCGAATCCAGGTGCCGCTACCA
>CALWON010000044.1 GCA_944383165.1 uncultured Oscillospiraceae bacterium | reverse complement strand
TGCCGATATGAAGTTGTCAAGCTGCACAGAGAGAAGCCTCTCTGCCTGTCAGGGCATCTGGAAGGAAAAAGTTAACCTAGAGATGGAAAAATTAATAAAAAGTGTTCGACAAAATTTTTCAGATTGTATTACCAAAAGGCAGCGAAAAAAGAGGCAGCCTATGAGAGTTACCAGAAAAAAGAGGCGTATGGAATCTTGCTTTGTTTACAAGAATCCATACGCCTTATAATATTTCCCAATGTTATTTATTCTGTCTTGATTTTATTTTTCCTTTCAAATGATGATTTTCAGTATTTTCAATCTTGTAGTCCTCAGCAAACCAGATTCTTGTTGGATGGGTTTGTCCACAGATAGCTATTTTTTGATACTTTTATGTAGAGCATCAAACCCCTTAATATTCCAACTAACATTGTTGACTGTCTGGAATTTCTATCTGTTGGGTTGTTTTGGCTTAAATCGTAGAAGGTAGTGTTTCGTTTAGATAAACTGTTGAAATGTGAAGGGAGTCATTGTATAATATGGTTAGTGATTGCTAACTTTTAAAATGGGAGAATAAAAATGGATATCAAGCAACTTGAATTTTTTTCCGTGGCCTGTGAAAAAGGAAGTCTATCTCAAGCCGCTGCTTGCCTCTACACATCTCAACCACATATCAGCAAAACGATTCGTACATTGGAAAATGAATTGGGGCGTCCCTTGTTATCTCGAAGCGGGAAGGGGGTTCGTCCTACCGCATATGGAGAGACAGTTCTTGAGTATGCAAATCTCATCCTGAAAGCAGCTGCCACAATCTCAACACTCTCCCTGCCTGACACGCATAATAGTCTGCGGTTATCCACCTATCCCAGTAATATGATTTCAAGATTGTTGGTTGATTTTTATAAAGAGTGGGGAACGCAGTTCCATATTGAGTATCATGAAGGAAGTGTTGAGGAGATTACCAATCATGTCCATCAGGGAATTTCTGAGATCGGAATTGTATATGTCGCACTCAAGCAAGTACAAACATTTCAGCACATTCTTTCCCATAAAAATTTAGAATTTGTACCTCAGGATGTGAAAAAAATCTGCGTCTATGTGGGTCCAAATCATCCTCTTTATCATATGGAAAGTGTTGATTTTGAGAACCTTTCAAATTTAAAATTTGTGCGGGGTGTAAGGGATTTTTTTTCTATGGAACACCACCTTGAACGAGTCAGCATGGGGGCAATTGACAATGAAAAGCTCCATCATGTGGTATATACGAACAGCGACCATTTGATCATTGATCTGTTGTTGCATTCTGATGTGTGTAGTCTTGGATTAGATTTTATGTATGAACCCTATGCACAATATTCCATTAAGCCACTTCCCATCAATGGATGTGAACCGTTTTTGCAATTGGGATATGTATTTAACCCAGAACGGGCACTCTCTGCCCAAGCCAGATGGGCGGTAGATCGCTTCCGAAAGATGCTGTGAGCCATACATGCCCATAATGATTTGTTATGGATAGCTATGAAAATTTGCATGCTGGTAAGCTTTTGCTAACTGCTGTATAATCAACGACGGTCGACTGAAACTTCAATCCTGTTTATCGGAGGGAAAAAGATGAGAAGAAAAATACTTTCTGCCGTGTTGAGTGGTGTACTTGCACTTACCTGTCTGGCTGGTTGTGGACAGACCTCGAATTCTGCTCAGACCTCATCATCTGGCACTGAAGGTGAAACAAAAACCGAACTGACTTTTGTAAACTACCGGGACATCCGAGATCTGAATCCCCATTTATATGCTGGCGAAATGTACGCTCAAAGCATTCTCTATGACACCCTGGTTAGCATCACAGATGACGGCTATGAGGGCTGTCTGGCAGAGAGCTGGACTATCAGCGAAGATGGTTGCGTTTATACATTCAATATTCGCGATAATGTTTATTTTTCTGATGGAACACTGTGTGACGCCAACGCTATTTTGGCAAACTTCAATGCCATCATTGAAAACAAGGAGCGCCATACCTGGCTGGAAATGATGCATCTGCTGGTGGGGGTTTCTGCACCGGACAGCGATACATTCGTCATTGAGCTCAGCGAGCCCTACTATCCAATGCTTACCGAGTTGGGCTGTATCCGTCCCTTTGCCATGATTTCCCCCAACTGTATGATTGACGGAAGCACCAAGGATGGTGTCAATGGCTATATTGGTACTGGTCCTTATGTGCTCACAGATTTTGTCACAGATGAATACGCCGTTTTTGAGCGTAACGAGAACTACTGGGGCGAGGCTCCTGCCATTGAGAAGATCACCGTCAAGGTCATCCCGGACAACCAGACTCGCATCATGGCTCTGGAAAAGGGTGAAATTGACCTGATCTTTGGTAAAAACATGATTGATGCTGACGCTATCAGCAAGTATGTGGATAGTGATGAGTTTACTGTGGGTCTGTCTGATCCCACCTCTACACGCCACATTGTCCTGAATACTACCCATGAGATATTGAGTGAAACAGCAGTGCGTCAGGCACTCCAACATGCAACCAACCGAGAGGCTATCTCTGAGGGTATCTTCTACGGACTGGAGCAGCCCGCTGACACGCTGTATGCCACTAGCGTCCCATACTGTGATGTGGATCTGGAACCCTATGTCTATGATACAGCAATTGCAGGGCAAATGCTGGATGAGGCTGGCTGGGTGATGGGCAGTGACGGTACCCGTCAGAAGGATGGTCAGAAGCTGGAACTGGATTTGCTCTACAACAGCGACAGTGTCACGGAGAAGACAATTGCTGAGTACCTACAGAGTGAGTATCAAAAGCTGGGTATCTCTCTGAATATTCATGGCGAGGAAGAGCAGTCTTATCGTGACAATATGAAGGCGGGCAACTTCGACATGGTGTTTAATATCTGCTGGGGTATGCCCTATGATCCTCAGTCCTCTCTGGCTGCAATGCGTGCCCCAGTTTACGGCGACTATGCTGCACAGCTAGGTCTGGCGGACAAGACAGAAATTGACCAGACCATTACTGATATTCTTACATCCACAGACGAAACTGAGCGTCAGGAGCTGTATACCTTTGTGCTGACTCGACTCCATGAGGATGCTGTTTACATCCCTCTAACCTATGAGTGCAACAAGGCCCTTTATACCTCTGAATTGCAAGGAGTCCATTTTGGATCCGATCAGTATGATGTCCCCTTTGCGGACATGTATTTTGAGTAATCGCCTGTGTCATAGAAGGGTCGCTTCTTTGGGAGCGACCCTTCTGTTAAGATTGGATTACCATAAAAGAAAGGGGAATTTATGAAACGCTATGTAATCCGCCGGTTGTTGCTAGCGATCCCACTGTTGCTGGCAATTTCCTTTGTCTGCTTTGTATTCATCAATATCATTCCGTCCAATCCAGCCGAGGTGGCACTGCGAGTTCAACAGATGCCAGTCATCACAGAAGAAGCAATTGCCGAAATGGAGGTCATGCTTGGTCTGAACAAGCCATTTATCGTCCGGTATTTCGATTGGGTGCTGGGGTGCCTGCATGGTGACTTTGGCATCAACTATGTCAATCCTGCTCGAACTGTGGCAGGAGAACTGGCACGCTGTCTGCCTGCTACATTGCAGCTGGCTGCGGTGTCCTTTGTGATTGTGTTGGTACTGAGTGTACCCATTGGTTTTTTGTGTGCAGTTTACAAGGATGGCTGGTTTGATAAAATTATGCGAGCCATTATCTTTATTTCCACCGCTATGCCAGCCTATTGGGTGGGTCTGCTGCTCATGTGGGGCATCAGTGTAAAACTTGACCTTCTGCCCACGAATGGAAGCGGTACCTGGCAGCATCTAATTCTACCATCTTTTACTGTGGCTTTGAGCTATATCTCAACCTATATTCGGCTGATACGGAACAATATGTTGGAGAATATGAATCAGGACTATGTACTCTATGCCAATGTACGGGGACTGCCTCAGAAGTCTATCATGGTCAAACATATTCTGAAAAACTCCATGCACACCTGTATTGTGGCTATGGGTATGAGCATCCCTCAGATGATTGCAGGTACTATTGTTGTGGAAAATGTGTTCTCCTGGCCGGGACTTGGAACCTTGTGCATCAGTTCTATCTTTAACCGGGATTTGCCTGTCATTCAGACCTATGTGTTGCTGATTGGTGTGTTGTTTGTGGTGTTCAATTTGGTATTTGATGTATTGCAGACAGTATCAGATCCTAGATTGAGAAAGGAGGACTGAGCAGTGAGAGAACGCTTTTTTCATAACCGCACAGCAGTAGTGACTGTGCTCTTTGTGCTGATCATTGCTATGATTGGCATTTTGGCACCAGTTCTGGCTCCTCATGATCCCTATGAAACGGATATTCTAAATAAATTTGCAGAATACAGTTTAGAGTACCCCCTGGGGACAGATCACTTGGGACGGTGTGTTTTGTCCCGACTCATTTACGGGATTCGTCCCACTTTGGGGTTGGCACTGCTGACTATGTTGGGAACCATTGGTCTGGGGGCACTCTTAGGTATTATGGCTGGATATTTCAGGGGTGTAGTAGAAGAAGTCATCATGCGTGTGGTGGATGTGATGCTTTCTTTCCCCAGTCAGATTATGGTGTTTGCAGTGGTAGGTCTATTGGGAATCAGCGTACAGAATGTGATCATTGCCAATGTATTCATCAAGTGGGCATGGTATGCCCGTATGATCCGTACTGGCGTTATGCAGTACCGAGACCGGAACTTTGTACAGTTTTCACGCTGTGTTGGAATGCCTGAGAGATTTATTCTTTTTCGACACCTGCTTCCATCCATTACCTCAGATCTAGCAGTGCTGGCTTCCCTAGATGTGGGTTGGGCCATCATCAACATCTCCACCTTGTCCTTCCTTGGGTTGGGTGTACAGGCTCCTACGCCGGAATGGGGAGCCATGTTAAATGAGGCTAAGGAAGTGCTGACCAGCAATCCGATACAGATGATTGCACCAGGCGTTGCCATTGTTCTGTTGGTGTGTTGCTTCAATTTGATGGGTGATGCACTGCGGGATGTGTTGGACCCCAAGGAGGTGGAAAAATGATCCCAGTTTTGGAACTACATGATTTGTGTGTGACCCTTCGTCAGCACCGTCGAGCCATTGAGTTGGTCAAGGGAGTTTCCTTTTCCGTTCATGCAGGTGAGTGCTTAGGCGTTTTGGGAGAATCGGGCAGTGGAAAATCCATGTCTATAAAAGCTGCCATGGGTTTGCTGAATAAAAGTTTTCTGGTTTCCGGCAGTGCTCGCTTTCAGGGTGAAGAGCTGCTAGGGAAGAGCGCAGAGGAATTACGACGTCTCCGGGGCGGCAAAGTGGGGATCGTGCTGCAAAATCCCATGACTTGTTTTGACCCTCTCTACCGCATTGGACAGCAGATTTCTGAAACCTTTCTAGCTCACAATAGCTGGAGTGCAGATGAGATTCGTAATCGCTCACTGGCACTGTTGGAAAAAATGCAGATCAGGAATCCAGAGGAGGTTTTGGAAAAATACCCACACCAGCTTTCTGGTGGCATGCTTCAACGAATCATGATTGGTATTGCGACCTCTATGGAACCTGCGTTGCTGGTAGCGGATGAACCGACCACGGCGATTGATGCCATTACCCAGTTCGAAATCTTGGATGAACTGATACGGATCAAACGGGATGCGAACACCGCCATGATTTTTATTTCACATGACCTAGATGCCATCTCTCGTGTTGCAGACCGCATTGTAGTGCTGAATCAGGGGCAAGTGGTAGATCAGGGAGATTTTGATCATATCCTGCATCATGCCTCTGACCCTTACACAAAGCTTCTAGTAGAAAAGCGAGCGGATGTTATGCGCCGATATTGCCAAGTGTTACAGGGAAAGGAGCGAAACTATGCTTGAATTGAATCAGATTTGTGTCAGCTTCCGTAGTGAGCGTCAGGATAAGATCTTTGGGCATACCCGCCAGCAGGTTTTGTTTGATGTATCCCTGCGGGTAGAAAGAGGAACCTGTCTGGGGATTTTGGGAGAATCGGGCAGCGGAAAATCCACAATGGGGCGTGTGCTATGTGGTTTACTCAAGCCTGACAGCGGAGAAGTTCAGTTGGATGGTGTATCAGTTTATGCTTCTCGCTCTGGACGAAGGAATCTACAGAACAAGCTTAGCGTGGTATTTCAGGACTATACAACTTCTGCCAATCCCCGTTTTCGGGTGAAGGAGATCATTGGCGAAGGACTTACAGTGCGGGAGCGGCGAGAGGGAAGTAAGCTGGATCGGGAGAAAGAGGTGACTTCTTTGCTGGAATTGGTGGGTCTGCCTGCTGATTTCGCAAAGCGTTTCCCTCATGAGCTCTCTGGTGGACAGCTTCAGCGTGTGTGTATTGCACGAGCTGTGGCCTGCAAGCCGGAAATCATTCTCTTTGATGAGGCAATTTCCTCCCTGGATGCTCACACGCAAGTTCAGGTAATGGACCTGTTGAGAGAGTTGAAGGAAAAATTAGATCTTACCTATATCTTCATTACCCATGACCTGACCTCCATTACCTATTTGTGTGATGATGTGCTGTTTCTGTACCAAGGGCGTGTAACAGAGTACATGCCAGTCAGCCGAATCAGTGAGACACAGGATGAGTATGCCCGCCGCTTGCTGGAGTCTATCGTGGTTTTTGATGTTGACGAGGAGGTAGCCGTATGATTTTTTGTGGTGAGACCATTTTGCCCGGTCAACGGAAGCAGGTGCAGCTTCCCGTTCCAGATGCTAAACCACTGGAGTGTATCTGCTTATGTGGCAAAAATCAAGGTCAAACATTGGTGGTAACCGCTGGTGTGCATGGCTGTGAGTATGTGGGTGTACAGACACTTCGTATCTTGGCTCAGGAGTTGGACCCAGCTACCATGACAGGAAATGTCATTTTGCTGCCTTTGACAAATCCCTATGGGTTTTATGCTGGGGCAAAGCGAGTCATTCCTGAAGATGGCGTGAATCTCAATGGAGCATTCCCAGGTGAAAAAAACGGCAGTCTTGGTCAACGGATGGCTTTCGCTTTGGAGGATACGCTCTATTCCGCAGCCGACTTTCTGGCAGATCTGCACAGTGGAGACTGCAATGAATCTCTCCATCCGCTGGTTTTTTTCCCAACAACTGGTAAAACAAACGTCAATGCGGTAGCATTGGAGGCGGCAAAGGTACTTTCAGTAGATTATCGAGTGCGTTCCACTGCCAGAAACGGCTTGTACAGCTGGGCAGTACAGAGAGGCGTTCCTGCATTGCTCATTGAACGGGGTGGACAGGGGCGATGGTCTCAGCCAGAGGTAGACGCATGCACGGCAGATGTCCTTGCACTGATGGGACACTTGGGCATCCTGCCGGGAGGCGAGGAAAATCGAAAACAACAGGAAATTGTGGAGACCGACTATGTGGAATCTGATGCTGACGGTTTTTGGTACCCTCTGGTGGCGAAAAACCAAGTTGTTTGTATGGGAGAGGTTCTTGGGCGTCTGGAATCACTGACAGGAAAGTTGATTCAGGAGGTGCGAGCCAAATTTGATGGTGTTGTTCTCTACCATACCATTGCATTGGGTGTTCATGAAGGAGAAGCCTTGATAGCCTATGGGCATACATAAAGCTTTCTGGAGACTAGCCTGGTTAGCAGCTGAAGGGTTGTTGCTCATGCTGCCCATCAATGCGGATCTGTTGATGTTTACAAGCCATAATAAACAAGGAGAGACAATCTAAAAAGATTGTCTCTCCTTGTTTATTATGGTGTATTTTTCCTATCAAGTGGTAATGCACTCATGCTCCGCAGACTGACGCCCAGCGTTGAGACATTATGCAGTGTGGCAGAAGTGGCAGGAGGAATGATTCCAGCCATACCCAGAGCAATTAAAGCACTATTAAAGCCGATGACAAAGCGGTAGTTGCTGTGAATACGAGCCATAAGTGCCATGGCAATTCGACGCAGTTCCACCAGCTCCCAAAGGCTGTCGGCGGCGATGGTAATATCGGCGATTTCCCGAGCAATGGCAGCGCCATCGCTGATGGCAATGCCAGCATCTGCCTCAGACAAAGCAGGTGAGTCGTTGATGCCATCGCCTACCATCAGGACGGTATGTCCCTCCCGGCGGAGCTGGGCAATATAATCCGCCTTGTCAGATGGAAGTACCTCGGAGCGGAATTCATCCACACCGACCTGAGCGGCAATAGCTGCTGCGGTGCGGTGGCTGTCTCCGGTAAGCATGACAGTGTTGGAGATTCCCAGCCCATGGAGTGTGGTCAACACTTCTTTTGCCTCCTCTCGCAGTGGGTCAGAGATGCAAATGACCGCTGCCAGCTGTCCACCTATGGTCAGATACAGGTGGGAATACTCTGATGGAAGTGCGTCAAAGCGTTCCTGTTCATCCTCCAAAATCATGCAGTTCTCATCCTCAAAGACGAAGTGGGCACTGCCAATGAGAACCCGCTCTCCGTTGACTGTGCTGGCAATGCCGTGGGCGACCAGATACTCTACCTTGGAGTGAAATTCATCATGGGTAAGTCCTTGGCGTTTCGCTTCCTCTACCACAGCGTTTGCCATGGAATGGGGAAAATGCTCCTCCAGACAGGCAGCCAGTCGCAGCATCTCCCGTTCGTCTTTACCGCTAAAAGGAATGATTTTTGCAACCTTGGGACAGGCGTGGGTCAGAGTACCAGTCTTGTCAAAAACGATGGTATCGGCGGCGGCCACCGCCTCCAGGAACTTGCCACCTTTAACAGTAATATGAGAGCGTCCCGCCTCTCGCATAGCGGAGAGAACAGCCAGTGGCATAGCCAGCTTCAATGCACAGGAGAAGTCCACCATCAGAACGGAAAGCGCTCTTGCCACATTGCCAGTCAGAACAAAGCTCAACAGACTTCCAGCAAAGGTGTAGGGGACAAGCTGATCAGCCAGATGGGCAGCCTTACTCTCAGCGGCAGACTTCATCTGTTCTGACTGCTCAATCATATGCACTATCTGGTCGTATCGGCTCTGTCCAGAGGCTTGTTTGACCTCCAATACACATTCCCCTTCCTCTACCACAGTTCCGGCATAAACGGTGCTACCGGGGCGTTTTGGAATTGGGATAGACTCTCCAGTGAGAGACGCCTGATTCACCGTGACCTCGCCTTCCAGCACCAGACCATCCATAGGGATGATACCTCCAGCTCGTACAACCACAGCATTTCCAGGCTGAATCTGGGAAACAGGGACAAGAACCTCTCCCTGAGCGGTTCGGAGCCAGACTCGATCCACGTTCAGCGACATACATTTGGCAAGATCCTCCACGGATTTTTTTCGGGTCCATTCCTCCAGAAGTTCTCCCAGCTCCAAAAGGAACATAACGGCACCTGCTGTTCCAAAATCTCGGCGGCAGGCAGAGATGGAAATGGACAGGGCATCCAGCAGTTCCACCTTAATGTGACCATGAAGCAGACAGCGCAAACCACGACACACAAAGGGAATCATATGCCACACTATTCTGGCGATCCGAAGGGGAGACGGTAAAAACAGTGTGCTGGCTGCCTTTGCGATGACTTTACCCACCAGCTTTTCCTCAAATTCCCGGTTCAGTGCACGGCTGCTGTGGATGGGCAAAGGGGTTGTCTGCTCTGCATTCTCCCAGGTAAAGTGCCCAATCTCATCCAGTACATCCTGACGATTGCCGTCATAGTGCAGGATGACACAGCAGGTACGTTCATGAACTGTAACCTGCCGGGTCCAGGGTTTACTCTGAAGCCATACCTCCAACAGGTCGGCTTGTGCCAGAGTCATTCTCTTCTGCCGCAGTTTCAAGCGAATGCGACCTTTGCTCTCATGTAGAATGGTTGCGTTCATTGGTTCCTCCTTCAAGAAAAGAGGAAGCCGCCAGTGCAGCTCCCCCTTTGTGGATATCAGATTTCTGTGCTTCCCACATTGGAAGCGGCAATTTCCTCTGCTTCTTTTGCTGCACGAGCCTCATTCAAATCCTTGGCAGAGGCCAGAATATCGGCGGCATTCTCCTGAACAGTGGTCACAGTTTCCATAACAGAGTCCTTCATACGCAGACCGGCGGCTGTGACATGGACATAAGCTTTCTTGGCGTCCTTGCTGGACAACAGCTTCACACCAAAAGAACCAAACAGTGCTCCCCCTGCAAAACAGGCTAGTTTAGTATAAATACTCATATTGTCTCATCCTTCCTATTACTTCCGTTTGTACCCAGTGAGCATGACCATTATCATACAGATCACCGCACCCCAGGCCCAGAATCTATGCTGCTTCATGGTGATAACTCCTTTTGATTTGGTTTTGCTTGGTTGTCTGATTATTATAGCGAATGAAGTAGGTGCTGTCATTACTGGAATGGACAGTATGATTCGGTTTTCGACATTTTTTTCAACTGCCCCGGTGTTATTCCGTGGTATTTCTTAAATACAGTATGAAACTGGCTTATGCTCTCGTACCCCACTGACAGGGCAACCTGGTAAATCGGCTGGTCTGAGCTGTAAATCAGTTCACCAGCACGCTGCATACGAAGGTCGGTCAGCCAACGATGAACTGACACACCATATACTCGCCGAAACTCCGCCTTCAGATAGGTGGGGGAGACAGAGAGCATATGGCACAGGTTTTTGATTGTTATTTTTTCAGACAGATGATCTTCCATATAGGTTCGTGCCAGTGTGATACAGGTTGGGATCTGTGCTGAATTTTGGGTATTGTAAACACAATCTGTTACAGGGAGGATATACAGCAGCTCCATTGCCTTTAACAGACAAAATTCCCGGCAGGATGCTCCACAGAGCTTATCCATGGTGTGAAACAGAGTCTGTGTCCAGGTATTGCACAGAATCATGACATTACCCTTCTGTGTATCTATATACTGGGTTAATTGTTTTGTATCCAAACTGAATGGTGCGAAGGACTGAGAAGTCTGTTCACCATCTATTACTACAAGGATTCCTTGCAGATCCCGGCTCGCCTCAAACGAGAATTGCCCTTCCCTTCTGGCAAGAACAGCAATCTCGTTCTTCTTGACAACGGTTTTCTCGGTACTTGTATGATGTACCGTTAGCTCTCCACCGGTGCAGAAAAAGATCTCAACCGTAGATACATGTTTATGTGTAGAGCAGGAAAATCTATCCATAGGGTTTCCAGTAGTCAGCCAACAGATGGTGATGGTGTGGGTGTCCTCTGGGACATTTTCCAGATATTCTTTTTCTAAATAGTCCAGCAACATCTCTAACACCTGTTTCGACAATATGGTATCCAAAAAGAAGTTTGGATTTCTTCACATTTCCAATTCCTCTGGCAATAGACAAACAAAGTATCGGTTGCCTATGGCTGACATTCCCATCAGTTACACCGAAAAGCGGTTAGTTTTTGCTAACTATAAGCCAAAAATAAATATCCTGCACCGCAGGATGTTAGGTATAGCTAACTGCATACTCAATTATATATAAGCTTTGCCAGCTTGTCAAGAGAGACTTATCATGATAGGTCCCAAAGCCTGGATGTTTTGTATGGTACTGACGAAAGACTCGGCTGGCAAAACACTTATATATATTGAAATAACATAGATTGCCTTTTCAGGACCGTTTCCAGCCCAGCAGCAATGCGGAGTTGATAATTACAGCCACAGAGCCTGCATTGTGAACCAGCGCACCTACAACTGGGTTCAGTAGACCTGTAATTGCCAAAGCAATGGCAAGGAAATTTAATCCCATAGAGAAGGCAAGATTCCATTTGATGGTGGTCATCATCTTTCTGGATAACATCAGCAAATGAGGGAGCTCCCTGATTTCGTCATCCACCAGAGCAATGTCCGCAGCATCCACTGCAATATCACTGCCCACGCCACCCATGGCAATTCCTACATTGGCTTTTTTCAGAGCTGGTGCATCATTTATCCCATCTCCAATCATACACACATCATTGCCCAGTTTCTGGAATGCTTCGATTTGACTGAGTTTGTCCTCAGGGAGACAGTTTGCATGGATTTCCTTGATTCCAAGCTGTCCGCCAATGATCTCAGCGGCATTCTGGTGATCGCCTGTAAGAAGAACGGGCTGCATACCCAGACCATAAATGGCACGAATCATCTGGGGACTTTCCTGCCGGATGGTATCGGTCAGAACAAGATACCCTGCCAGACTGTGCTCAATCGCCACATAGACCACGGTACAGCCATCCAGCAGGTACTGTTCCACCTCAACAGCCAGAGCATGAGAAACAGGAGTATCTTTTATCAGATTCAGATTTCCGGCTCTCACCTGTTTGCTGTTTACCATAGCAGTGACTCCTTCGCCGGGAATCATGGCAAACTGTTCCGCTGGTGCTATGCTGGAATTTATTTCCTGTTTGTAGCAGGAAACAATGGCTTTCCCCAGAGGATGCTCAGAAAACTGTTCTGCCGCTACGGCATAGGCATACACTTCCTGTTCTGTGAAGTTGGAACATGTGCCCACTGCTGTGACCTTGGGCGTTCCATATGTCAAAGTACCGGTTTTATCAAATGTGATTTTGGATACTTTGGCAAGGCGTTCCAGAGCATCTCCTTCCCGAACCAGAAAGCCATGCTTTGTGGCATTGCCGATGGCTGCCATAATGGCAGTAGGGGTTGCAAGAACCAGTGCACAGGGACAGAACACCACCAGAATGGTGACTGCACGGATGATTTCCCCAGTGAACAACCAGGTAAGAGCCGCTGCACTCAGTGCGATGACAACAATCCATGTTGCCCATCTGTCTGCCAGTCCAACAATTTTGGCTTTTCCTGCATCTGCGGACTGCACCAGACGAATCATACGCTGGATAGAGCTGTCTGCGCCTACCCGGGTTGCTTCCATTTCAAAAACACCGAACTGGTTGACTGTACCAGAAGAAACTTCATCACCCACTGTTTTATCTACTGGCAGAGATTCTCCCGTCATCACCGCCTGATTGATGGAAGTCTGACCGGAGAGAATCACACCATCTACAGGGATTGTTTCACCTGGCAAAATACGGATTCTATCCCCAACAGCTACCTGTTCTGCTGGAATGATTTTTTCTTCATCTCCAGTCAGAATTCTTGCTGTATGGGGTGTCAGATGTACCAGTTTCTCAATCCCTGCTCTGGCTTTGGAAACCGTCAATTCTTCCAATAATGCCCCTAGCTGCATGATAAAGGCAACTTCACCAGCCGCAAAATCTTCGCCAATCAAAACGGAAGCGATGAGGGCAAGGGAAACCAGAACATCTGCCTTAATATCAAATGCGGTGATAAGACCGATGATTGCCTCCAGAACAATGGGCAGTCCGCAAAGGATAATGGCAATCCAGGCCGCATCAAAGGGGAGGGGGATAAGATCAAAGATACTGATAACCAGAGACAGTCCACCAAGCACAAGGCAAAAAATGTCTTTGGGAATTCCTCCCCATTCCAGTGCTTCTTCCAATTTTTCAAGTATGGTTTTCATTGGATACCTTCTTTCTAAACAAATGGGAGTACAGGCTCAGTATACCTATAGGGGTATAGGTTTGTCAAGAGGAAATGAAAAAGGACAGTCCATTTCGACTGTCCTTCTGGATTCTTACTGCATATTTGCAAAACGCTCCACTGCCTTTGTGAAGTTCTCAATGGTCTTATCTGCATCCCCATGTTCAATTCCATCTCTGACACAGTGCTTGATATGACCTTCCAGCACCACCTGTCCCGCCTTGTGCAAAGCAGATTTTGCTGCATTGATTTGGGAGAGAATGTCTTCACAGGCAACATCTTCATCAATCATCCGGTCAATGGCTTGCACCTGACCAATAATTTTCTTCAGCCGCCTATGCAAATTGTCTGCGTCCATGCATTGCCTCATTCTTACACCTCCGTACCATTAGGGGTATGTGTATATCATACTGTATCTGTGGGGTATTGTCAATCAATCCTTTTATGAGGGATTGGTTGTACATTTTTCAACCATGAACGCCCTCACTCACTTTTACACCAGTGGGGACCATGTGCAGATTCTTTATGTCTGCATCCTTAGTCAATTACAGAGATGGTAAAGATATGGCTGGATGTGGCTGACATGAGGAGTACCTGAGTGAGTGCTGCCAAATGAGTTGAAGTACAAATCTGTGCTCTTTGATACAAAGGGTTTCGTGACATTGCCCATTGAATGTGATATAATTTTATTGGAATAGGAACATCTTATTTGTTTTGCCATCTACATAAATAGAAGTATATTGTGGAGGGATGTGATTTGTATGAAAAAGCATATTATATTTACCATAGCATTGACTTGCCTATTAGCATTGTCAGGTTGTAACAACAGAAATATGGACTATATTATAGAAAATGAGCCAAGTATTACTGGGATTGTGAAAGAAGTTCGTGATAAGTCCATTCTCATCTACATAGAAACAGATGCTTATCCTTACGGTGCAGATTGCGATGTTTCTTTGGACGTGGAAAATACAGACAGTTATACAGATGTATCGGTCGGGGATGAAGTTGTTGTGTACTACGATGGTTATATTGCAGAAAGTGACCCATTGCAAATCAATACTGTGTATGCCATCACTTTAAGAACTCCTGCAAAAGATGGCTCTGAATGGGCTGTAATTCCAATGGTAATGATAGACGGCAAACTCTACTATGATACTGGAAAAGAAAGCAGCATGGATGGTCGTTGTGGTGTGATGGATGGAGAAATAACTTCGACTGTTGACGGCTCTGAAACGCCGACAGTAGATAATCAGTCTAATTTTGGTACCGGTTTCGGATACCAATATGGTGCTGATGACACAATAGAGATTTTTATGAATGAGAAGTGGATCGTTTATGAACATAGAGCGGGAGATGGAAGCCAGGTTCGTTTTGCAGACAGATGGGTTGACAAGGGGAGTCTTTCTGAGGAAACTCTGGAATGGCTTAGTTGGTTTCATAGTCTCCCCGAAGAAGAACAACTGACCGTAAGTGCCATTCCATCAGATTTGTTGGATTCAAGTGGTATTTCTGCAATGGAGGATGCAGAAGCAACCGCAGGTTGATAATGTTTCCAAATAGCTGAGTCCTTGTCGATGCAGGGACTCAGCTATTCTATTTTGATTTGACAAACCAATACCAATCTATAAAATGGGACTTAATTATTTCGTTTATTCATGTTTAATATGCCAGTTTCCTGTTCTTGATATAGCAGAAAACCTGTTTTTGATAAGACAAGGAGAATTCCATTTAGATCACCAACAGTATATAGTTGTGATTTTGGTGTATGGTTATCAAACATTGCTGT
>CALWON010000043.1 GCA_944383165.1 uncultured Oscillospiraceae bacterium | reverse complement strand
ATTCGAACCCTCGAACGGGTATTAGCCGTTACACGATTTCCAATCGTGCGCCTTCGACCAGCTCAGCCATCTCTCCATATATCTTCTATTTTACCGTCGCACCGCTGACGACAAAAGTTATTATATCAGATAATTTGAAAAAGTCAACACTTTTTTTGAAAAAAATATAATTTTATTTTTTGGATTCACAAAGAGGGGAATGAAGAAGAAAACAGGGAAGTTTTGCAACATTCTATTGACGGTCAAAGGGATTTCTTCTATATTGAAAGTGTAAATCATAGGATAAGAGAGGAAACAATATGGACTTATGTAATATCAATGAGATCAAAGCGTTGCTAGCACGTCATGGTTTTCGGTTTTCCAAATCTATGGGACAGAATTTTCTAATTGAATCCTGGGTGCCACAGGATATTGCAGAATCTTCTGGAGCAAAAGAGGGCTATGGGGTTTTGGAAATTGGACCAGGGATTGGACCATTGACCAAAGAACTGGCAATGCGTGCTGATCGTGTGGTATCGGTAGAACTGGACCAGTCTCTTTTGCCCATTTTAAAAGAGACGATGGAGCCATACCCCAATTCAGAAATTGTGTCTGGTGATATTTTAAAGGTGGATATTCCAGCCTTGGTGCAGGAAAAATTTCAGGGGCTGACCCCCATTGTCTGTGCAAACCTTCCTTATAATATCACTTCTCCTGTGCTGACTGCCCTAATAGAATCAGGCTGTTTTCATGCCATTACGGTGATGATTCAAAGAGAGGTGGCACAACGTATCTGTGCCCTTCCAGGTACTTCGGAGTATGGTGCATTTTCTGTCTATTGTCAGTACCACACAGCCCCGGAGATTTTGTTTGATGTTCCCCCGGAGTGCTTTCTCCCTGCACCAAAGGTTACATCTTCTGTATTGCGGATGGTTCCCAAAGAGAAACCTGTTGAAGTGGATGATGAAGCCCATTTCTTCCGTGTGGTGCGTGCTGCGTTTGCACAGAGAAGAAAAACACTGCTCAACAGCCTTATGACTTCCTTTGGAGGGGAATTTACAAAAGAGGAGCTGGCAAATGCCATTGCTGACTGTGATTTCCAGCCTAATATTCGAGGAGAGAGACTTTCCATTCAGGACTTTGCAATGCTTTCCAAAAGATTGCGGAAATGAAAATGAATTTCGTTATTTTCGACAATACTACCCCTTGATTTTCCAGAGATAATGAGTTAAAATGTAGACAAATCGTGAGATCCATTGAAAAATGTTGATCCCAGAGGAGGATGTATCTATGGAAACTTATGGTCTGGAGCGTTTGGGCATTATCCACCCCAGTGCAGTTTACCGCAATCTGGCTCCCGCTGTTTTGGTGGAGAAGGCATTGCAGAGAGGGGAAGGGAAACTGAGCGATACTGGTGCATTGTGTGTCAACACAGGCAAGTATACTGGACGCTCCCCTAATGATAAATTTATTGTGGATTCCAAGGGAGTACATGATGAGATTGATTGGGGAAAGACAAATGTACCCATTTCTCAGGAGGCATTTGATGCGCTGTATGAAAAGGTAATTGCCTACCTGCAAAATAGAGAGATTTTTATTTTTGATGGCTTTGTGGGTGCAGACCGGGATTATATGAAATCATTCCGGATTGTCAATGAGCTTGCCTCCCAAAATCTCTTTATCCATCAGATGATGATCCGCCCCACTAAGGAGGAATTGGAAACATTTGAGCCTGACTTCTGCGTCATTGCTGCGCCAGGCTTCAAGTGCATCCCAGAGCGGGACCACGTTCACTCTGAGGCAGCCATCATCATTGACTATGAAAAGAAACTGGCTCTCATTGCTGGTTCTCAGTATGCTGGTGAGATTAAGAAATCTGTCTTTTCTGTTATGAATTATCTTATGCCCAAGGAGGGCATTTTCCCCATGCACTGTTCTGCTAACATTGGGGAAAAGGGAGATGCAGCAGTATTCTTTGGTCTGTCTGGTACAGGAAAGACCACACTGTCTGCTGACCCAAATCGGAAGCTGATTGGCGATGATGAGCATGGATGGGCAGACGATGCAGTCTTTAATTTTGAGGGCGGATGCTATGCAAAATGTATCAATTTGACGGAGGAGCATGAGCCGGAAATTTATCGTGCCATTCGTTTTGGTGCCATTATGGAAAATGTGGTCATAGATGAGGAGACTAGGGAGCCAAATTATGAGGATGATAGCTTGACGGAAAATACCCGTGTGGCTTACCCTGTGGAGCATATTCCAAATGCAGAGTTGTCTGGTATGGGGGCAACGCCTAAGACAGTGATTTTCTTGACTGCGGATGCCTATGGAGTGTTGCCACCCATTTCTAAACTCAACCAGAAGCAGGCAATGTATTACTTTGTCTCAGGGTTTACCAGTAAGCTGGCTGGTACAGAGCGTGGCATTACTTCCCCTGTCCCAACCTTCTCCACCTGCTTTGGAGCACCGTTTATGCCACTTGACCCATCTGTCTATGCCAAAATGCTGGCTGAGAAGGTGGAAAAGTCGGGTGCCAATGTGTATCTGGTCAATACAGGCTGGAACGGTACTGGAAAACGCATGAAACTGGCATATACCAGAGCTATGGTAACGGCTGCACTGAATGGAGATTTGGAGCAGGCAGAGTTTGTGACAGACCCATATTTTGGGGTTCAGGTTCCCACCACATGCCCCAATGTACCCAGTGAACTGTTAATTCCAGAAAACACATGGGAGGACAAACAGGTCTACCATGAAAAGGCACAGGAACTGGTGCAGTCCTTTGTGGATAATTTTAAAAAGTATACCCACATGCCAGAGGATGTCATTGCAGCCGGTCCAAAGCAGAAATAGATTGACAGAGAAGAAACTCTGATGTAGGATAAGGGGTAGTCATCCGCTGTGGTGGCTGCCCCTTTTTGTATGGAATTGGCAGTAGAGGAAAACAGATATGAAAGAGATACATGCATCAGAATCACTGAAAGTTGGGTTTTTGCTGGCGTTTACAGGTGGTCTTTTGGATGCTTACAGTTATATCAACCGTGGGCAGGTGTTTGCCACCGCTGAGACAGGGAATATTGTCTTGATGGGGATTCATTTGGCACAGATGCAGTGGGATCAGGTGTTGCACTACCTGCTGCCTATCGTGGCTTTTTTTGTGGGTGTGCTGGCAACTGATCAGCTAAAAAAACGGATGGGAGAGAGAGAACACACCATTCACTGGAGACAGCCTTTGTTGTTTTTGGAATGTGTGGTGGTGGTGGTAGTGGCATGTTTGCCCACTGGTGCAATGGATGCCTTGGCAAATAGTATGATTTCCTTTACCAGTGGCATACAAGTGGAGTCCTTCCGAAAGTTTCGGGGCTGTGGCTGTACCACTACCATGTGTACAGGCAATTTGCGCAGTGGAACAGAGCAGCTTTTTCATGTGATAACCCGTCAAAATGAGGAAGCACTGGAAAAGGTCAAAGTGTACTATGGTCTTATTGGCTTTTTTATACTGGGAGCCATATGCAGCGGTCTTTTGAGTATGGAGTTCCAAACGAAAACCATTTTGGTGGCATGTGCCCCCCTGCTGGTTGCATGTTATCTGATGTTTGAAGGGAACCAAAAATAAGATGGATTTCTTATTGACTTTTTCTGCATTGTCCTATATAATACCAAACAGACCGTTTTGTTATGCGGGCGTGATGAAATTGGTAGACATGCAAGATTTAGGTTCTTGTGAAGCGATTCGTGTGGGTTCGAGTCCCACCGCCCGTACCAAGGGGGAGAGATATGCCCCCTTGTTTTGCCTCTGTAGCTCAGTTGGTAGAGCAGAGGACTGAAAATCCTCGTGTCGTTGGTTCGATTCCGACCGGAGGCACCAAAACCAGAGCAGATGAACTTCATCTGCTCTGGTTTTTTATGCCAAAAAAGAGATGATAGAACAGGTATTTCAAAGGTTAGGCAATAAAAATCTCAACAGAAAGAAGTTTTAAGAGATTCTTTCTGTTGAGATTTGTTTTTGTTTGTTCAATGGATTGGTTGTGTGTTCTTTACAGTTAATTTGTGGGGTTATACAGTTCATCAACAAGGATATATGACATCTTCCTCTTGCACAGGTAATTTCATGTTCCATGGAAGACGGTAGGGACCATCAGAACGGGCACGAAGATCCCAATAAATATTGGCACGCTGTTGAACGGCAGCCAAAGAATTGGAATTCTTTCCACCAGAGAGACGCCAGGCGGAATAACCATCCAAAAAGCCTTGGCACAATTCTTCCCAAGAGCTGAAGTACCGTTGCATAATCACCCCTACTTCACAGGAACGACGGATTAGTTCCTTGCGGTCACACCAACCTACCAGGTAGGCACACCCCAACAGTTGCATAGAACGGCAAAGCTCCCAGGCGACCCCGCCCTGACTTGTACAGTTTAGAAGCCCTGGTCCCCGGCTCATATACTCCACTGTCTCCAGAATGCCATTGTAGTCAGTGATGTCCCAGGAGTCTTTTAGGGTGTCTTTCATTGACTTCCTTGCACCCACTACTCTGGGGCAGCCTCCAATGTGGATGGAGTGCGTTTTGGCATAGGGCAGCCCCATCTCCAGTATGGTATAAAACTGCCCCCATATGGCGTAGGTACCAGTTAACCATAGTTCTAAGTCGTTTTTTGGTTTGGTGTCTTCTGCCAGAATCCAGGTGATTTTTTTCCCAATAGCCCACAGCACCATCAGGATCACAAACACTGCCAGATAGCAATAGATACCATATTGATCAACAAAGTCTTCCTGTGTCATAAAAGTCCATTGGTTTGGCATCATATCAACATAAAAGTCCATGGTGGTTAACTGGGGAACCTCATTGGATAAAATTGCCTTTTCCTGGTCGCTCAAGTTCCAGGGTCTCCAAGTTGCTACTGGGGAACACCAAAACACCCCTTCCCAAGGGCTATATTGGTCGGTATCAACATCTGTATCATAGCAGAAAGCCACAACCTCTCCACTGTCAAACTCATACAGAAAATAGTATGTGTCAGAGAGACGAAATCCGTCTCTGCCTTCCTCAGAATACTCTAGTTCATAAAGCACAAAGCGTTCTGTTGTCTCCATGTCTTGAATGGAGTGTGCGACTGGGGTGTCCTTAGTTGCCATGCTTCCCACAGGAAAGGGTTCATTAAGACCTTTTTGTTCCGACACAGCTTCCCATACTGGTCCACCAGCCAGCCAACGACCGATGGGGATCACCAGGATTAGGCAGAGTATTAAGGTGAATGTATGGATTGTTTTGAGTCGTTTCATTAACATAGCTGTATCCCCATCTCTCCTCAAAATGTTTGGTATTGTTTTCTCATGATTGCCGTTGTATTCTCAAAAGACGAAATAGGTCGGAATTGTCTGTAGGCTGGAAGTAGTCACCATCCAAGTCACGACTTGTTTGAACCGTTTCCCACTCCTCAGGTGACAGGCTGTACAAATCACGGGAGGAATACAGATAAATACGGACAACCTCTCCAGTTTCAGCTTGTATCCCATTCACTTGAACAAATCGCTCCATATCATCAAAAAAAGAGGGAAGTTCCACAAAACCCTGTGGTTGCAGAGCAAACACTTCGTTTCCGAAGTCTGCATCAGCAAGACCGCTGTGTAATACAATATAACTGCACATATCAGCACCTGCTTGATTTTGGTAATAGTCCAGCAGGGCAGAACCGTCAAATGGCTGTTCTGGCGTATAGGTGTACCACCACATGACACCAGGGAGTTCTCTGTAAGCAAAATGAAACTCAAATGGCTCCATTGGAATGGTCTGATACCAGCTCTCCTGTTCCAACTGGGTCATCAGGTCGCTCAATGCAATCAGCAGGTCCTCCCCATTCCACATAGGAACCTCAATGCAGTAGCTGGTCGGAGCAGAACTGGAATAAATCCAAGAGCTGCTATAATGGTCATCATCAATAAACCACAGTTCACAACCCTGCTGTTCTGCAAATTCCTCCAAAGCATCTGTGAACATAGCGTTACCGAAATTGGTAGTGTATCCCAACTGTCCTTTGCTCAGGTCTCGTTCCCCTTCTATTTGTGCAGTAAAGGTGAGACTGGGCTGATCCCATAGACAGTAGAGGTCTTTATAATCAACCCCATTTCCATAGACAGATTCCACGATTCGACCAATGTCTTCCCCTAAATACTCACACAGTATTTTCTGCTCCTGTCGGTCAGAGAAGTGGAGCAGGGAGACGACTTCATAAATCACTGTGGGAGCCAGTTGTATTGCAGCAAAGCCAAACAGGGCAACAAGCAGGAATCCCACAGAAAAGCGGAAAAAGTGGTTTTTCCAGATAGGGACAACGTCTGGAGACTGTCCAGGATGGTCAGTATCAGGGGTTTTACCAGAGAGAATTTGATGAATCCCATGCCATACTTTGGGAACCTGCCGGGTGTCGATACCTGAAAAGGCATGCAAAATGGCGTGTTTTACATTGTCTGACAAATGTGGCATTGCACTTCGTAAGAAATCCTCAAACCATGCGACAAATTCTGGATCACCTTTGATAATTAAAAAGATGGAACTGTGGAGAAAGTCTGTCCATTGTTCTAGGGAGGCATCCGAGTCTAACAGAACTTCTGATAGGATTTCAGCTGCTTCAATGCGAGCCCATCGTTGTTTTAGATGTGCTTCCTCTGCTGGTGTGGAGGCAGGGAACTTTTGAAAGAAGGCAGCACGACGGGCTTGGGCTGCCCGTTCCCGTTCTTCTGCACGGCGTGCCTGCTCTAATTCAAATGGGTCAATGGTTGGCTCCTGTGTATAATGGTTCTTTGGATACAGGGGTGTATCTGCATCCCCTGGTGCTGTGGCAAACAGGTCATCCAAAGCAGAACTTATGTTGATCGTAGGTCGGTTTGGTTCCTCTACAGGTGCAGAGGGGTTGTTTGTCTCCATGTGGTCTGAAGCTGAATTGCTTTCTTCCACAGATGGAGTTTCTACCTGTAAATTGGGGGAGTCCTGTGTGGAAACCGGTTTTGCGGATGAGGTAGCTGTTCGGCTGCCTCGACGTGCCAACTGTCTGGCTTGCTGATAAGCTTCATTGAGCCGTTGAAACCCCTCTGGGTCCTCCTCGGGGTGGGTCACTTTCAAACATTCTGCGTAGGCATGCCGCACCGTTGCCAAATCAGACGGACCAGACAAACCAAGTTCACTCCATGGCCAGTTCACAGTGTATCATCCTCCAGTTCTTCTCCATCGGGAAAACATGAAAAATTGGAAAAACCGCCTACGTCAATAAAAGATTCCAGTTCATCCAACATCTTTTCCATTTTGGAGGATGCTTTGACAATCAAAAGGGCATCTTGCTGATTCAGGATGTTTTGATACCAGTGCAGAAGATGGGTCAACTGGTGGCGTGTGTTGCCAATGGTGGCAGCGTAGAGCCGTTCTGCACGGGCAATGAGGGCCCGTGGGCGTTCCTGTTCTCTTGGGTGCAGTTTCAAAGCAGACAATTCTTTCAGACGGCTTTCTACCTCCTGAGGGGACATATCACGCTTTTTAATAACCAGGCTTGCCCGTTTTCCCACACCGTTGATGACCTCCACTTCCAGCAGCCCATTGATGTCATAGGTAAAGCGTACTCGAATGGGCTTGGGGAAATCGTCCTCCTGTGGAGTTTGTAGACTGTCTGGTTTTGGACCATAAACGTCCATATCGATAGAACCTAAATAGATGTTGTCAGCACAGTGAAGATTTTCACCTTGAAAGATGCGGACGCACACCTTTTTTTGATTTTTATAGGCGGGGTAGTAGACTTCCTCTTTGCTGGATGGAAGGACGCAGTTGCGTTCAATAATGGGAGACATCAGCAATCCATCTGGGTCAACAGGGTCAGCCACCCCAACGCCCAACGTAAAGGGGCACACATCTGTAAGTACGAATGTTTTCAATTCTGGGACACGGGCTTTCATACCGGCACAAATCCCCGTTCCCAAAGCAATGGCAGTATCTGGATGGGTATCCACATTTGGCTCTTTATGCAGCAGTCTGGAGAGATAGCCTTGCACAGATGGCATATGGCTGGAGCCGCCCACCATAACAAATTCATCCACCTCATCCAGGGGGATACCAGCATCGGTCAATACCTGCTGAATGGGAGCACGCATCCGGTGGAACAGGGGAGCACAGGCACGAATCAGCCAGTCATTGCTCAGAGGCAGGGAAGCAGAAAGTTCCCCATCATCTACTGCCATAATCACAGGTTCCCGTACCGTCAGAGCCATTTTGCATGTCTCAGCCTGCCGCACCAGCAATTCCTGTTTCTGTGTGGACAGTTGTTCAAAGCAGATACCAGTTTCAGCACAAAATGCCTTGGCAATCATCTGGTCAAAGTCGGTTCCGCCCAGATGATTGTCCCCACTCACAGCGGTGACACTGACCACAGACTCAAACCGTTCTACCAAAGAGACATCCAGCGTACCACCACCAAAATCAAACACCAGACACACTTTGTCCTGGTTTCCCTCAGCAATATGGGCAGACATGGCAGCGGCGGTTGGCTCATTGACCAGCCGTTCCACCTTCAATCCAGCCAGTTGCCCAGCTCGTTTGGTTGCTGCACGTTGTGGTTCGGCAAAATAGGCGGGAACACTGATGACTGCCTCAGTGACTTTCTCGCCTAAATAGGTCTCTGCATCCTCCTTCAGGCTGCGCAGCACAAAAGAGGACAGTTCTTCTGGTGTAAAAGCCTGTTCTCCCAGGTGGAACACTTTATCCGTTCCCATATAACATTTGAACCGAGCGGCAGTATGTTTTGGATGGGAAATCAGCCGATCTTTGGCTGCACGTCCCACCAGAATGGAGCCATTTTCATCTACACTCACAGCACTGGGGGTCAAAAAAACCCCAGCAGCGTTGGGGATCAGTTCACAGTTTCCATTTCTCCACACCGCAGCCAGGCTGTTGGTGGTTCCAAGATCAATCCCAATGATTGCCATACATAACCCTCGCTTATTGTTTCAGTTTTGTATCAAAACGAATTGCCATATTTATCCGGTGATATGCCTCATTGTATCATGGGATCAAAGGATTTTCAAGTGGATTGCAAATAGGGGAGAAAGAGGGGGATTTCTGTATTAATATGTAAAAATTTATGAAGGAGCAAGGCTGTCACAATGCAAGGTAGCACCTGTTTGTTAGCAGAACGGTTCCCATGTTATTTCAATTTCATTGTTTCCTAACACAAAATCTGCTTTCTCTTTGAGCCATGGGACAATTTCTCCAAAACACAGAAGATGTTCCAACTCACTAAAGCAAATCAGCCAATCACAGGTTTCATTTGTGATAAAAAGCTCCTGTTCTAAATACAATGTGGACCGAGACCATACATCTGAAAAATATGCCCCATTGTGGAAACGAAATAAGAAAGCGGAAGGGGACAGGGAGTTAGAAACCAAAATAGCAGTATTTTCCCAGTATTCTTTCAAATACTGGGAAAGTCATATCCCCGTTTCTGTGAAGGAGTGGTTGAAGCAACACTGGGGATAAACCATCATACTGTTGATAAGCCGGTCTGACCAGCTAACATTCAGGTTCAAAAGCTGTGGTTCCACATACTTGTCTATGATTTCTGCCAATACCTTTTTTGTGGTATCTCTGGTCAGATATAGTACATCTTCTTGTTCCTGTTTGGCGAATACAGTTGGCTCCATAAAGGTCATATCATTCACCCTTTCGGCGGTATTCCTTTGCAAAGTTTGGCACTACCTTTCCAGTGTTGCTTGCTGTATCATGGTGCGGTGTAATCGGTCAAAATGGGGGTAGGCTGTTGAATTGTGATTGATTTTTTATTATGTTAGTTGGATTTGCTTCTTTCTTTTTCGCAAAACATAAAAAGAGGTGGAAAACGTTACATTTTCCACCTCTTACATCTGGTTGCGGGGACAGGACTTGAACCTGCGACCTCCGGGTTATGAGCCCGACGAGCTACCAGCTGCTCTACCCCGCGATATGGTGCCGGAGACCGGGGTCGAACCGGCACGGGATTGCTCCCACGGGATTTTAAGTCCCGGGCGTCTGCCAATTCCGCCACTCCGGCATGAGACCCAGTTGTGTGTCTCGCTAAGTGCTCAGTTATCATAACACAGGGCAATAAATCTGTCAACCCCAAAATGAAAAATAATCAATTAAAATTTTACCAATCCCCAAGTGGGATAAACTTGCAATTATTTTAAAAATAAGGTATGATAAGAAGTCGAGACAGAGCTTGACCAATGAAAATAGCCTTCTGTGGAAAGAAATATCCTCTTGTGAAGGAGATTCAGATGTGAAGAATAAAATTTGGTTGCCCATCATTGCCCTGTTGGGTGGTGTTGTGGGCTTTGGGCTGCGGTTCTGGCAGCGTGCAACAGCATTTGATACAACAACACAGCTTGTGGATGGGTCTGCACCTGCCACACTGGGTCTGCTGGCGTGGTTTGGCTTGATGGCTTTGGTGGCTGTGGTTGTCAGTGTAAAAAGAAATGAAAGCATAGAGGATAAAACGGTATTCTTTTCTGACTGTAAACTGTATTTGATTTTGATGACCATTTCTGCCTTTGCTTTTTTGGCAGCAGCCGTCTTAGGTGTGGCAGAGTTTGCAGAGAGATTGAAGTTGTGGCAGCAAGTGCCAGAATTATATGGCGTGCCGGTGGTACAGGGGTTGGTCAGTGTGTGCTGTCTGTTGGGGAGTATTGGCACACTGGCAGCCGGAAAAAATAACTACAAACAGACTGCCGAGGATAAGACGGCTTCCTATCTCACCTTTCCTGCCTATGCGGCAATGATGATGCTGATTATGGTATATCAGGAACATTCTGTGAGTGCAGTACTGCTGGACAGTTTTGTGCCCATTTTATCAGCCGTTTTCCTGCTGTTGGGATTATATCAACAAGTTGCTTTTTACTATGAACATGGCAGCATGTTCTTTTATCAGGTGTGTGCTGTCATGGGTGTTGTGTTTGGGGTAACATCTTTGGCAGACAGACCGGGTTATCTTACCAGTATGGCGTCCATTGCCATGTGCATTTGTCTATTGGGTGGTTTACTGGCGTATACTTTACCGTATCAAAGAGAGCAAAGGAATAGATGTTTGGAGGAATGAGTTGTGGAACAAAAGAAATTTTATATTACAACCCCTATTTATTATCCAAGTGATAAACTGCACATTGGGCATACCTATTGCACGGTGGCAACCGATGCAATGGCACGCTACAAGAGAATGACAGGCTGTGACGTTCTGTTTCTCACTGGTACAGATGAGCATGGACAGAAAATTGAGGACAAGGCAAAGGAAGCTGGTGTCACCCCTCAGGAATTTGTGGACAACATTGTCAAAGGTGAGGGTGGTATTCTGGATTTGTGGAAGTTGATGGACATTTCCAACGACCGCTTTATTCGTACTACAGATGCCTATCATGTAGAGGCTGTCCAGAAAATTTTCAAGAAGATGTATGAAAAGGGCGATATTTATAAGGGCAAATATGTAGGAAAATACTGCAAACCCTGTGAATCCTTCTGGACAGAGAGCCAGCTTGTGGACGGAAAATGCCCAGACTGTGGCAGAGAGGTCTATGACGCAGAGGAGGAGGCATACTTTTTCCGTCTGAGCAAGTATGCTGACAAGGTGCAAAAACTGCTGGAGGAAACCGATTTTTTGGAACCCCGCAGCCGTGTGAATGAGATGGTGAACAATTTCATCAAACCAGGGCTGGAAGACCTGTGTGTCAGTCGTACCAGTTTCACTTGGGGTATTCCAGTGGATTTTGACCCAGGTCATGTGGTTTATGTGTGGGTGGATGCCCTGTTTAACTATACCACTGCATTGGGCTTCCTGAACAGCCAATATGATGACTATGAGAAATATTGGCCAGCAGATGTACACTTTGTAGGCAAGGAGATTGTCCGATTCCATTCTATTATCTGGCCTGCTATGTTGATGAGTATGGAAATGCCTCTGCCCAAAAAGGTATTTGGTCATGGCTGGCTGTTGCTGGATGGCGGCAAAATGTCAAAATCTAAGGGAAATGTGGTTGACCCCTATATCTTGGCGGAAAAATTTGGGGTGGATGCCCTGCGTTTCTTCCTGCTGCGTACCTTCCCATTTGGTTCTGATGGCAACTTCTCCAATGAGGCGCTGATTCAAACCATCAATGTAGACCTTGCAAACGATTTGGGCAACCTGCTCAGCCGTACTGTCTCTATGGTCGGCAAATATTTTGATGGTACTTTGCCAACTGCCCGTCAGGAGGATGCACTGGACCATGAACTGGTGGAAATGGCATCCACTTTACGCAGCCGATACGAGGAACAGATGGAACACTTTGCTTTCCAGAACGCACTGGCAGAAGTGTTCAAGGTGATTGCAAGAGCCAACAAGTATATTGATGAAAACGCTCCTTGGGTTTTGGCAAAGGATATGGAGGCAAATGGGGTACGTCTTGCCACTGTGATGTACAATCTGTTGGAGACATTGCGTATTTGTGCCGTTCTGCTCACTCCATTTATGCCAAAATCATCTGCTGAAATTCTGCGCCAGATTGGAGCCTGTGAGGCTTGCTCCACATGGGAAAGTGTGGCACACTATGGCAGTTTACGGGCAGATGTCACTGTGGTGCGTGGAGACAATTTGTTCCCCAGAATTGACATGGCAAAAGAGTTGGAAGCTCTGGAGCAGTTGGCAGAGGAGGCAAAGAAAAAGAGCCTGCCTGCGTTGGAGGTAGAGCCACTGCTGGAGGAAAAAGTAGATTTTGAAACCTTTTGTAAGAGTGATTTCCGTGCAGTGAAGGTCAAGGCATGTGAGCCAGTGAAGAAATCCAATAAGCTGCTGAAATTTACACTGGATGATGGTACAGGGGTAGACCGTCAGATTCTTTCCGGTATTGCCATGTGGTATCAGCCAGAGGAGCTGGTTGGAAAGACATTGGTTGCCATTGTCAATCTGCCCCCACGGAAAATGATGGGGCAGGAATCCAATGGTATGCTAATTTCTGCGGTTCACACAGAGAAAGGTGAGGAACGCCTCAATCTGCTGATGATTGATGACAAAATCCCCGCTGGTGCAAAAATGTGCTGATTTGTAAAAATAAGCCGGACTGTTCAAGTTACAGTTCGGCTTATTTTGCGAAAGAAAGGAGATCTATATGGAACAGGTGTCAATCCGTGAGGCAACATGTTATGAGGACTATGCACAGATGTCTAAAATCCACGCAGAAGGATGGAGAAAGGCATATGTAGATGCAATTCCAAACGATTTTATGGAGCGGGAAATTACAGATGACAGGTGGATTCCATTTTTTCAGGAGACGTTTTCAACTGGTGTGAATCATGGGCTGTTGGTGTATGATGGGGACAAACCCGTTTGTTGTGCCTGTTATGGACCAGCCAGAATAGAGGCTGGTCCACAGTCGGGCACTGTATGCAAATTCCAATCCAAAGAGTATGCCGGTTGGGGGGAGATTATTTCCTTTTATACTCTGCCAGAACAGACTGGGAAGGGATATGGCTCTCTGTTGATGGAGGAAGTGTTGCACCGATTGAAACAGGATGGGTTTACAAAATGCTTTCTGTATGTTTTGCGGGAAAATGAGGGAGCAAGGCGATTTTATGAAAGACATGGTTTTACTTGGAATGGGACTTATGAGGAAATTCCCTTTCCACCTGATACTGTCTGTATTGATTTGCGGTATACAAGGGATTTGTAATCAAGTGCCCATGCGCCGCAATCCCTTTGGGTAGTGGTTTTTCAGCACCCCATTGCTGCCTTTTACCCAGCCAAGGGATAGACCATCGACCGTGAGCAGTGTCCAGCCCGTTGGCGTTCCAGGCAAGACCTGCCCAGACAAATAGAGCCGGATTTCTTCACTGTCTACTGGAAAATCTGCCTGACTGTTGGCACATTTCAGCCACAGGGCCAAAGCGTGAGCAGGCTCAAAGCGGTTTTTCAAAAGCTGCCCAAGCTCCAGACCAGCCCGTACTACCTTCAGACCCTTAAGTACAGGCATGGTTTTGGGAGCCATCCACAGACTTTTTCCAAAGGAAATCAAGTCCCCATCTGGGAGTGTAATTCCCATGGTTTTACAAAATTCGTCCAGTTCTTTTGGTATGGAAATGGAAGGTTCCTTTGATTGTTTGTGAGGTGACACATCAGACGGTTGCCGCATCAGAACGGCTGCAAAGTGTCCTTCTCCTCTGAGCAGATGAGGCCAGAGACGAACCGTTCCCTCCAATCCATCCACTGGATTTGCAATCCACTCAGGATGACCAGAGGAAAACCAAGATGATTGAACGGGAACAAGGGAAAAATCAGGGTGACACCGTAAAAAATCAGAAATAACCCCTTCATTTTCTTCTGGGGCAAAGGTACAGGTGGAATAGACCATACGTCCTCCGGGTTTCAGCATTTGAGCAGCCGAGGACAGAATTTCCAACTGCCGTTTTGCACACATCTGTACCGTTTCCACACTCCAGTCTGTGTAGGCAGCCTCTTCCTTGCGAAACATACCCTCACCAGAACAGGGGGCATCCACTAAAATTCGGTCAAAAAAGCTAGGAAAGCGTTCCGAAAGTTTTTTAGGGTGTTCGTTCAATACAAGGGAATTGGCAATTGCCATCCGTTCCAGATTGCGACCCAGAATTGTGGCACGTTTTGGCTCAATTTCATTGGAGATGAGCAGTCCCTGACCTTGCAGAAGGGCAGCAATTTGAGAAGATTTTCCACCAGGAGCGGCACAGAGGTCTAGTACCGTCATGCCTGGTTGTACATCCAACAGACCAGCTGGAGCCATGGCACTGGCTTCTTGCAGATAATAGAGCCCAGCCTCATGGTAAGCAGACAGCCCAGGGCGGGTGTTGGGGTTGTAGTAGTATCCCTGTTGTGCCCAAGGCACAGATTCCAGCCCGTATTGGGATAAATCTGGTGGCGTGTTTGTTTTTAGGGAATTGATACGCAGTGCTACCGCACGTGGGCGATCACTGGAAGCCAGAAAGGCAGCCAATCCATCAGGACCAAGCTGCTTGTCCAATCGTTTTAGAAAGTCATCAGGAAACATAAAACCCTCCAAAGTATGAAAAGATGATGAGATTATAGCGTATCTTGTACAAAAATACAATGGAAAGGATGGGAATGGGCACTATATGTAGATATGTTTTATATGATACAAAATCGGTCTTTAATATTTCATAAAAATTTTTGGAAAAGACTTTAAATTCCCGATAAAGTGTGCTAAGATGATAACATAAGCCATCTACTATAAGTGTATTGGTGCGATGAGGGAAGGAACTTGTTCTTCTAAGCAGATGGGAGGTACACAGGAGATGGGACCGGTAATAATGTGGAACAGAGGAGAGATTGTATGTTTAGGAAGATGAAGCTGAAACCATACTTGCTCATGGTCTTTGCGCTGGTGATTCTTCTGGCGGG
>CALWON010000042.1 GCA_944383165.1 uncultured Oscillospiraceae bacterium | reverse complement strand
AAAATAGACACCCATGCTCTCCTTTCTACTACGTTCTCTTTCCTACAGAATTATAGCATAAATACCCAATAAAAACAAGATTGACAACAAAACCCAATTTATAGTGAGATACAAAAACTCAGCAGAAGGTAGGGAATGAACCGCCTTCTGCTGATATTTTTTATTTTATGTGGAAAAAGAAATTTTAGGCACTATTGCATTTCTTTAATATTTGCGTTTCAGAATCAGATAGCTGACCCAGTACAGCAAAATCAAAAGGCAAACCCCACTGCTTGTGACCAGACTGAGTGTATTCTGACCCAAAATATGCAGTACAATGCAGGCAATGGCACAGATGAGCACAAAGAGATATCCAGCCCAAGCCCATGCCTTTGTGGCAAGATAACGGTTGCGTTCATCTTTTGATTCTACTTCCATTTTTTCACGATATTCTGGGTTGAGCATATAACGCCCCCAGCGGATTAACTGTACAATACCCACTGCAATAAATGCAACACCTAAACTGTTCCAAAATTCATCCAGCTTTGTGACAAAATATGCAATACATAGACCAATACCCAAAAGGACCCAAAAGATACTGAGAAAAATCCTGCGGTTGTTTTTCATATGGCTCCCTCCTCAAAAATAAAAATGTCTTCAATGGTCATACCAAAATACACAGCAATGTTGTGGGCAAGGAAGATAGAGGGATTATATCGACCACGCTCCAAAGAACTGATGGTCTGTCTGGATACCCCAAGACTTTTTGCCAAATCTTCCTGTAGGATGCCCCGTTCTTTGCGGAGTTCTTCTATACGGTTTTTCATATCTTCCTCCTTTGTTGTAAAGCTTGCTTTACATTTGTATCGTAACATAGAGCTTCTTAAATGTCAAGTACACTTTACATGAAAATGGGAATCTTTTTATCTTGGACGTGTAATGAATAGAAGGAACAAGAGCATATAGAAACCTGACAAAAGGTAAGAAATATCTTACCTTCCATATTTACAAATAAATACATTGAAAAACATAGCATTTTATTATATAATATAGAATGTAAAAAAAGGAGGGCTTTCCATGAGTTATACCATTACCATTGATGACAAGCTGGAACAAGATGCACAGTTGGTTTTGGATCGGATTGGCTTGGATATGGATGCACTCATTCGGATGACCCTGAAACGGGTGGTGTTGGATGAAGGGATTTCCTTCTTAGTGGGGGAACAGAAAAGCAAAAAAAAAGCGATGCCCTGTGAGATAGACCGGATGACAAAAAACAAAGCCATTTCTCTTTTTGCAGCAAAGGGAGTCAATGTGGGGAAAAATGTGACCTTTGCTTCCAAAAATAAAATGGCATCCAATTATTGGGCAAACCCCATGTTTGAAGTTTTAACGATGGAGTGGTGTTTGATCCTCAATGATTGGGTTCATAGAACCCTGTTCCTGTTCCGAATCCCATTGGGGACGGTGTTACCAACGCAGTTGGTGAAACGAAGGGACCAACAAGAGCGAATTGACCTACAGATTTGCTACAGTGACCCTACCTTTACGGATAACCGGAGTAAATTGAGCTTTGCCCCATTTCTGGTAGAGCAGGTATCTTATTGACACATACCTTGTGGAGAGAATGTGTGTGATAAATTTTGCATAATTTCAGGTAAGAATTGCAATAAACTGAGGTGTTTGTCGAATAAAGTCGACATTTTCTTTACCATTTTATGCCAAAGCATCTTGCGTATGCTGTCTGATTATGATACATTTAACTCAACCAATCCAATTCCCATCGAAGTGGATGGAATTACAATGATAAAGGGAGATGTCAAAATGGATTTCACTAAAAAAATATTGGTGGCTGATGCCGGTGAGGAGTTTCGCAGCCACTTTATAGAAAGGCTAAATCAAGAAAATGATTTGGTGGTTGTAGGTGAGACAGGTGATGGGGAGGAGCTGCTGGAGCTAGTAAAACGTACAGAGGCCGATATCATTGTGATGGAAATGGTACTGTCCACAATAGATGGTGTGGAGGTTTTGGAAAAATTAGAGGAGATGGACCTTCCATCAAAACCAAAAATATTGATCCTATCCAGCTATGCCTGTGGGGCTATGGCAGAGTTGGCAGCCTCTAAGGGTGCCGACCACTATATGGCAAAACCTTGCCGTATTGGGACTGTGTGTGAACGGATCCGGCAATTGACCTCCATGTCTGGCAATGTACCAACTGCCCAGAATTTGCCCAGCAGCCTGGAAAGCAAAGTGACAGCAATTATACATGAAGTGGGTGTACCAGCCCATATCAAAGGGTATCAGTACTTAAGAGAGGCAATTATGATTGCTGTGGCTGATATGGATGTGATCAATGCAGTAACAAAGGTACTCTATCCAGAAGTTGCAAAAAAGTTTAATACCACTTCCTCCCGTGTGGAAAGGGCCATCCGGCATGCCATTGAGGTTGCATGGGATCGGGGCGATTTGGAGGTATTGCAAAAATATTTTGGTTATACCGTTTCCAACATCAAAGGAAAACCGACCAACAGCGAGTTTATTGCAATGATTGCAGACCGGCTTCATCTGCAGCAGAGAGAAAGCAAAGAGTGGAAATAAACAGAGGATTATTATAATCCGCTGTTTTTGTGTAATTTTGGCAGAATAACCTCCAAGTAGAAAGAGATATGGGCACAAAGCGTGTGCCCCAACGAGAGGAGAACATAGGATGACCATTCAGTACCAACCAAAGGGAGTTTGTGCAAAACAGTTTCAGATTGAATTGGAAGATGGCGTGATTCAATCCCTGCAAGTGCAGGGAGGATGCAATGGAAATTTACAGGGAATTGCCATGCTGCTCAAAGGGATGCCTGCCAAAGAGGCAATTGAGCGGATGCAGGGGATTCGCTGCGGAATAAAAGGGACTTCATGTCCCGATCAGATTTCCAAAGCCCTACAGGCGGCGTTGGACTCAGAGACATAAAAATGGGTGCAGCACTTGCAAAACGCAAAGGCTGCACCCTGTTTATTATGGTTGATTGTCTTTTGTCTCAGTGGGGTCTGTATGAGGGTTGCTCTCCTCTTCAGGTGTAGATGAGGGGGGCTCCTCGTCAGAAACCATGTCCTTGTCTGGAGTGGCTTCTTCAGATTCCTCTGGTTCCACAGGGACGGGAGGCTTGATTTCCTCACTGATCATGTGGATATTGCGGGCTGGAGGTTCAATATCACCAGGCAGAGGCTTTGCATGGGTGGAAGCATAGGCATTCTCCACCAGTGTAGGGTCACGCCCCTCCAAAATGGCAACCATCTCGCCACCTGTGATGGTCTCTTTTTCCAACAGATAGGCAACCACCTTATGGATATCATCCAGGTTGTCACGAATCAGGGTCACTGCGTCCTGATAGCACTGTTCCAACAGACGCTTTACCTCTCGGTCCATAACAGCGGCGGTTTCCTGTGCACAGTCCAGACCATAGCCACCGTCCAAATACTGGTTACGCACAGAACCCAGTGCCATCATACCGAACTCGTCACTCATACCAAACATGGCCACCATGTTGCGGGCAATGTTGGTTGCCTCCTGGATGTCCTGAGAAGCACCGTTGGTCATGGTGTTCATTACCACTTCTTCTGCTGCACGACCGCCCATAGATACCGTTATCTTCGCCATCAGTTCCTCTTTGGTGCGCAGGTTGGTCTTATCTTCCTCCGGCATAAGCAAAGTATAGCCAAGAGAACCTTCTGTGTGTGGGACAATGGTAATCTTCTGTACTGGTTCTGCGTTCTTTTGCTTGTAGGCCACCATAGCATGACCCACTTCATGGTATGCCACCAGCTTTTTCTCAAATTCAGTGAGAACAGAGTTTTTCTTTTCACTGCCAGCAATGACAAATTCAAAAGAGGCAAGCAAGTCCTCCTGTGTCACCAGACGGCGACCATGACGAACGGCACGCAAGGCGGCCTCATTGACCAGGTTGGCAAGGTCAGCACCCACACAGCCAGCGGTGGCCAGAGCAATTTTCTTCAAGTCCACATCATCAGAAAGCTTAATCTTTCTGGTGTGTACCTGCAAGGTGGTCAATCTGCCAGCCAGGTTGGGTCGGTCAATGGTGATTCGGCGGTCAAAACGTCCAGGACGCAGCAGAGCTTTATCCAATACCTCAGGACGGTTGGTGGCACCCAATACAATGATGCCCTTTCCAGGGTCGAAGCCATCCAACTCAGCCAAAAGCTGATTCAAAGTCTGTTCCCGTTCATCATTGCCACCCATACGGTTGTCACGGGATTTGCCAATGGTGTCAATCTCATCAATAAAGATAATACAGGGGGCCATTTTGGCAGCTTCTTTGAAGAGGTCACGGACACGGGAGGCACCCACACCCACAAACATCTCCACAAAGTCAGAACCAGAGATGGAGAAGAAGGGGACACCAGCCTCGCCAGCGATGGCTTTTGCCAAAAGTGTTTTACCAGTACCAGGAGGACCCACCAACAGGGCACCCTTTGGCAGTTTGGCACCAATTTCAGTATACTTTTGTGGATTGTGTAGGATGTCAATAATCTCCTGCAACGATTCTTTTGCCTCATCCTGACCGGCCACATCTAAGAAGGTGACACCTGTTTTCTTTTCCACATAGACTTTGGCATTGGCTTTGCCAACACCACCCAAACCGCCCATGCCGCCTTTGCCTCCTACACCTCGGAACAGGAACAGGAACAAAAGCACCATCACCAGAATGGGCAGAATGTAGACCAGGAACAGGTTTAGGAAATAGGCGGAACTGTCTACTGGCTCTGTGTATGCAGTCACACCATGAGCGGTGAACAAATCCATGATGGCATCATCTTGCACACCATAGAGGGGAATGGTCACATACTTGATTTCTGTGGACTCCTGCGGTCTGGGGACCAGTGAGTTGAGGAGCTCTTGGGTTGCGTTGGTGGAGTGCTCCTGTTCAGGGATTTCCACAGTGACCCCCTCTTTGAGAGTAAAGGTATATTGGCTGCTTTCGATATTGACGGTGTCGATTTTATCCTCCTCTACCCATTGGATAAATGTGGTATAGGGGACAATGACTGTGCTGGCGTTTTCATAGGAGGACCAGCAGCCTCGGAATAGGACGGTCAAAAGCAATGCCCAGATCACAATGCTGACAATCCCTAAAGCATTTCGCTTGTTGCGGTTTCCTTTGTCTGGTAACTTATTTGGTTTCAATCGGGAATCCCTCCGTTACAAATACGTACATACTGTGGAATAAACCTGTCCGTTCACACAGATGTTCACCACTGGCAAGTGTCCTCTACTATAACACAATCTTCCATTAAACACAAGAAAGAGTGCTGTAAACTTTCTGTGAAACTCGTCAGAAGCCCATGAAATTGTGCTTCCCTCTCTTTTGAAACTATGCTATAATCAACCTCAATGAAAAATACATCCCAAATATTCAGGAGGTTTTGTTATGGATAAACGCCCACCTCTCCGCCGCTCTGCACCAGTTGAGGCGGAAAATGATGGAGTGATTGAAGGTCGCAATGCAGTGATTGAAGCACTGAGAGCCAATGTGACGATTGATAAAATTTTTATTGCAAAGGGAGAGACAGACGCAACCCTTGGGCATATTGCATCTTCAGCAAGAGAAAAGGGGATTGTGGTGGTAGATGCAGACCGGAGAAAGCTAGACAATATGAGCCGGACACATTCCCATCAGGGTGTTATTGCATTGGCGGCTGTGCGTGCCTATGTGTCAGTGGATGACATTTTGGAAATTGCACGCAAAAAAGGGGAGCCCCCTCTGATAGTGGTCTGTGATGAACTCAGTGACCCCCACAATTTGGGTGCAGTCATCCGCACAGCAGATGCAGCCGGTGCTCATGGTGTCATTATTCCCAAACGCCGTTCTGCTGGTCTGACTGCTGTGGTGGCAAAGACTTCAGCGGGAGCAGTGGCACATGTGCCAGTGGCACGGGTGCCCAATATTCCTACCTTACTCAAAGAATTGAAGGAGGAGGGAGTTTGGGTTTTTGGTACTGCTGCACAGGGAACCACCACCCTTTATCAGACGGATTTAAAAGGACCAGCTGCCATTGTGATTGGAAGTGAGGGGGATGGTATGGGACGGCTGGTGACAGAACAGTGTGATTTTACCGTTTCCATTCCCATGTTTGGTGCCATCAATTCGCTCAATGCTTCAGCAGCGGCAGCAGTGCTACTCTATGAGGCGGTGCGTCAAAGACATGGGACCTGACATACCCTATGGTTGACCATATATCTTAGACGCTTAGAATACAGTATGACCTGAATTGGGTATCCTATTCTGCCAAGAAACAGAATTTGTGATACAAAGAGGAAGTCTACCATGCGAGACAACGAAAAGGATAATTTCAAAGCCTCCGATTTAAGCGATGTAAAAAAGCTGATAGGAGATACGGACAAAAGCATTTTAAGTATAGACGATATTTTGGCTGAATACTCTGGCAGGGCTACAAAAAAAACATCCTCCCCATCTTCCGGGCAACAGGAAGGAGAAAAAGCCACTGTGGTGGCATTTCCAGGCGTTGCGGTGGCAGACAGAGAGGAGGAAGAAGAGGAGGGATTCCCAGAAGAGCAGGAGGAATCCTTAGAACAGGAGGAGGGCTCCCAAGAGGAAGAGGAGCAAGAGGAAGAAGCAACTGAGGAGTTGGAACATGAGCCGGAGCAGGAACTGGATACCCAATCACAGGCGGATTCTGATACTATTGTATCTTTTCCTGAGGAGGAGAGCGTCCTCTCTGCTTTTCTGAAGGATTTGACCCGGAAGGCAGACGCCTATGCAGACCAGATGTATGAACAGTCAGAACAGATGGACTCTGAAGAAATAGAACGTCTGGAGCGATGGATTCCAGGTACAGATGAAGAAGAGGAAGAAAACATACCTGCAAAGCCTCTGTTCCGTTGGGGCAGAAGGCAGGAGGAGCTACCACCAGACCTATCGCCACAGGAACTGTCCAGGCAGTATGGGAAGGGGCTGGGGGGACTGCGGGTCAGGAACCTTTTCCTGTTTTTCCTCTCGGTCCTATCCATTGCCCAGTTGATCATTCCAAAACTGGGATATGTTTGGATGGAGCCATTGAATCAATATCAGGTTCAAATATGGATTGCAATAGGGTTTCTGTCTGTGGCAACCCTGCTGTCTGTAGATTTGCTGTGGGAAGGGCTTCAGCGCACCATCCATGGAAGATTTGGGATGGATACACTGGCATTGTGTGCAATCCTGTGTACTTTGGCAGACAGCATCTCATTGGCATTTACCCTAGACAGGGAAGGAGGATTACCTTGCTGTGCTGTAGTGGTGGTTGCGTTGTTTTTCCTCAGTAGAGGGCGCTACCAGAAACGGAGTGCGTTGCGTTTGAATTGCCGCACAGCGGCATCTGCAGCGGAACCTTACCTTGTTACGTTGGATGAGGGGCTGTGGAATGGACGCCCTGCCTACTGCAAACACTCGGGCATTCCCAATGGATTTGGAAGCCAAATACAGATGGATGATGGGGCGCAGAGGATTTACCGGCGTGTGTGCCCAGTCCTATTCCTTGCCTGTATTTTATTTTCCATCCTAGCCTCCTATGGGATGGAGCGGGGGGACAGGTTGTTGTGGAGTTTGTCAACCACGTTTACCGCAGCCACTGCATTTGGTGGCACGCTGATTTTTGGACGCCCCCTCTTTAAGATGACAAAACGGCTTTCCCCCAATGGGGTCAGTCTGGGTGGCTGGACTGGAGTTGCCCAGTCAAAGCATGGGGAGAAGGTACTGCTGTGTGATGGGGACCTGTTCCCACCAGGCTATGTGGAATTGAATGGGATCAAAGTATTTGGGGATTACTCTGTAGAACGGGTCATTGGGTATACAGCCACTTTAATTCGGGATTCTGGAAGTGGGCTGACAAAATTGTTCCATGATTTGCTCCGGGCACAGGGTGGGCTTTTTCGGCATGCAGAGGACATTGCCTTCCATGAGGGAGGCGGGATTTCTGCTAGCATCCGGGGGGATGATGTGCTGGTTGGCTCTGCCGCCTTTATGAATCTGATGGATGTACCGTTACCTCAGGGCTTGAATGTGAAAAATGCTGTGTTTTGTGCCATTGATGGGGAATTGGTGGGTATCTTTGCCCTGAACTACAGGTTGCCAGATGGCGTATTCCCATCAGTGGAAGGATTTTTCAAGGAAAAAATCGGGATTGTATTGGCAACAAGGGATTTTAATTTAATCCCAGCCATGTTACAGCAGCGGTTTAAGCTGGCAACAAATAAGATGGATTTCCCACCCATTGAGCGGCGGCGTGAATTGTCTGATCCAGACCAGGTGCATAACCCCATCTTAACGGGGTTGCTGTGCAGGGAGGGGCTTTTGCCCTTTGCGGAATTGGTGATTGGTGTGAAACGGTTGCGCTGGGCAACCCGGTTTGGGGCAGTCCTATCCTGTATTGGGTCGCTGTTGGGTATCCTATTATCCTACTATCTTACTTCAGTGGATGCCTATGGTTCCCTGTCTACCCTGAATCTGATGGTATATATGCTGTCATGGTTTGCACCAGTTTGGTTTTTGACCAGTTGGGTCCCAAGATACTAAAAAACACCTTGAAGTTCCATTTGGAATTTCAAGGTGTTTTCTTAAGTGTATTAGTGCTTTACAAAGATGGGGTTTACGCCAATCTTCTTACCCTCATCATAGAGATAGAAACCTGCACCAGATTTGCGTCCCAAGTAGCCAGCAGCAACCATCTTGCGCAGCAAGTGGGAAGGACGGTATTTGGTATCACCCAAATCAAGATAGAAGGTCTCCATCACTTCCAGCAGGATGTCCAGACCAATCATGTCGGCCAGGGCCAGAGGACCCATGGGGTGGTTACAACCACGCATCATGCCCTCGTCCACATCTTCTACGCTGCCGATATCCTCATCCAATACCTGGACAGCTTCATTGAGCATAGGAAGCAGCATACGGTTGACAATAAAGCCGGGCTTGTCTTTTGCCAGAATGGTGCGCTTACCCATATGTTCGCCTACTCCAGCAACAATATCCATCACTTCTTTGGAGGTGCGCAGACCATAGACAATTTCCACAAGGCTCATCACAGGCACAGGGGAGAAGAAGTGCATACCAACGACACGCTCGGGACGACTGGTAGCAGCGGCCAGGCTGGTCATGGAAATAGAAGAAGTGTTGGAGGCAAAAATGGTGTGGGCATCACAGATTTTATCCAATTGCTGGAAGATTGCCCGCTTTGCTTCCAGATTTTCATAGATTGCCTCAATGACCAGATCAGCATTGGCAGCAGTATGTACACTGACAGAGGTGGTCAGACGGTCCATACAAGCCTGCTTCTCCTCTGCTGTCATGCGGCCCTTTTCCACCAGACGGTCAAGGCGTTTGCTGATGCCAGCCTGCCCACGCTCAAGGGCAGCCTTGCTCTGGTCGTTCAGAGTGACATTGTAGCCATGTTGAATGGCGGTCTGGGCGATGCCGCTACCCATAAGACCAGAACCAACCACAAAGATATTACGAATTTCCATTGTAGTTCCCTTCTTTACTGAATAATTTGTAAGTACGGACATAAGCCGGCAACCAATCTCGGCGGAAATTGGTGCAATTCATCATATCACAAGGAGCAACCCTTGTCTACCCTATTTCTGGGATTGTCTCAGATTTTCTATTTGGGGGAGAAAAATAGGGATGGGATGCCTTGTGTTTCCCCATCATATTTTTTATAATAGAAGGAGATGAAGGAAGTGGACGTATGCGAAAAAATATGCTGTGTGCAGGGATATTACTCCTGTTGATGCTGGCAGGGTGTCAAAGGCAAGTGGCAGAGACATCAGAGGTAGTCAGGAAGAGAGTAGAAGTTGGGGAGACCATCTCTACTGCATGGTTTGATTATACCATTGTTTCTGTTGAGGAATTGGAACAGGATGCCTTTGAGAAAATCGAGGTGGCAGAGGGGGATCAGCTTTTATCAGTGGAAATTGAGCTTAAAAGCACCTATTATGAGGAAACCCCAATGTCTAGGTATGATTTTCAGATATACTGGGACCGCATGGAAGATACCGATGAACGCTGTTTTGCATTGGAGGCAGTGACAGAGGAGCAGCTGCCCGATACCTACGAACTGGATGCGGGAGAGACATGGAAAGGGACATTGTTGTATTTGGTACCAGAGGATCAAAACAGATATGTCCTAGTATTCCAGGAACACTTTGATGATGGAACACAACAGGGTGATGTGGGGACTTCCTATGGAACGTTCTTGCAGCTGAACAGCTAGCCAGAACCGTTCTTACTCTTGCTTTTTTCTCAGAAGCAGAGTATGATACCATCTGAATTGTCAATGATTGAGGGAATGAATATGCGTCTATTTGATACCCATGCCCACTACGATTCCCACGCCTTTGATGGGGATCGAGTGGAGCTTTTGAGCACAATGCCAGAACAGGGAGTGGAATTGATTTTAAATCCAGGCTGTGATTTGGAGACCTCAAAAATGGCGGTCTCTCTGGCAGAACAGTTTCCATTTGTCTATGCAGCAGTGGGATTCCATCCCTCTGATTGTGGTGGATATAATGATGAGTTGGAGCAACAGCTTCGGCAGATGGCTGCTCATCCAAAGGTAAAAGCCATTGGAGAAATTGGTTTAGATTATTATTGGAAAGACAATCCTCCCCACGATTTTCAACAAGAGGTATTTCACCGTCAACTGTGTTTGGCAGAGGAACTGCATTTGCCTGTGATTGTCCACGACCGTGAGGCACATCATGACTGTTTGGAAGTGGTGCGCCAACACCCCAATGTAAAGGGGGTCTATCACTGTTATTCCGGAAGTTTGGAGGATGCCAAAACGCTGGTGAAATTGGGCTGGAGGCTCTCTTTTACAGGGGTGATTACCTTCAAAAATGCCAGAAAATCTCTGGAGATTATTGAGTGGCTGCCAATGGAGCGAATCATGATTGAAACAGACTCCCCCTATCTGACCCCTGAGCCATTCCGAGGGAAAAGAAATGACTCAGGCAAGGTGCATTTGGTGGCAGAGACCATTGCCAGAGTCAAAGGGCTGACTGTGGAAGAAGTGGCTTCTGTCACAATGGAAAATGGAATGAAATTTTTTGGAATTGAAGGGTAAATGAGAGGGTGTATCTGTGATGACAATTACCTATGAATATGAGGGAGCACTGTATGTCAATCTGACCAACCGCTGTAACTGTAACTGTGAATTTTGTCTAAGACATGGAAAAAAAGAGGGGTCTATCTATACAGAAGATTCCCTGTGGCTGGAGCGGGAGCCGACCCGTCAGGAGGCTTTGGATAGCTTCCTGAGCAGGGAAGTGGGTTCCTACCGTGAAATCGTCTTTTGTGGGTATGGGGAACCCACCTACCGCATAGATGATATTGTATGGCTTGTGGATGAACTGAAAAAGCGGCTGGGAGACCAGCTGCCCCCTGTGCGCATCAATACAAATGGGCATGGGAATCTCATTCATGGCAGGGATATTTTGCCGGAATTGCATGGACGGATTCAAACGGTGTCCATCTCCCTTAATGCCAACAACGCATCTGACTATGTGGCACTTTGCCATCCTGTACAGGGAGAAGTGGCATATCAGGCAATGCTGGATTTTGCCAGAGAGGCAAAGCAGTATATCCCCCATGTGGTCTTTACTGTGGTGGACCAAGGGACTGCACCAGAGACATTGGAGGAGAGCAAAACGATTGCAGAGAAATTAGGGGTGGAGCTGCGAGTACGCAGTTTTATTGATTCTTGATTCTCTTGTTTCTCGAATACCATAAAAATCTTTTCTTTTTGGAAAAGGTGTGGTACACTGGACTTTGTTATTGATTTCACAATGAGAGGGACTAGATAGCGTGCAGAACATTACATTGATTGGAATGCCTGGTTCAGGCAAAAGTACAGTGGGGGTACTGCTGGCAAAAGCACTGGGCTATGGTTTTTTGGATACTGACTTGGTGTTACAACAGCAGGAGAATGCCCTGTTGCAGGAAATTTTGGACCAGCATGGAGTAGAATATTTTTTGGAAGCAGAGGAAAAGGCAATTTGTTCTGTGGACTGTGAACATCATGTGATTGCACCAGGTGGCAGTGTGGTATGTAAAGAAAAAGCCATTGAACATTTGAAGGCAATGGGACCAGTGATTTATCTGAGAGTTCCTCTGGCAGAGTTGAAAAATAGAATTCAAAATCTGGATACCAGAGGAATTGCCCTCAGACCAGGGCAGACACTGGAGGATATTATGGAGCTGCGTGCACCACTCTATGAAAAATATGCAGATTATATTGTGGATGCCCATGAGGGGCAGGATATGGCAGAAAGTGTGAGACAGGTTCTGGATGTAATCGGCAGAAAAGCTTCCATAGAGTGGGACAGTTTACATGAAAACAATGAAGCAGCAGAGTCGGTTTAGGTCTCTGTCTTAGATTACTGTGGTAAAAGGAGGGAAGAAAGTGCAAAAGGAACAGTCTATTCGTAGAAAGACTGGGGAAACTGGACAGCCAGAGAAACGAGCAGTACAGAAGAAGGAAATGAAGCACAGACACATGGAAGCCGCACAGAAAAAAGAAAAGGTGACAGGTTCACCAAAGCAAAGAAAGAAGGCAGTACGTCCAGGAAGCTGTATCAAAACTGGAAATGCAGTTCCAAATACTGAGGTGACAAGACCCAATCCACTGATGGGAGAACAGGTGATGGATGCTACTGCTCGTCTTTTGGCACCAAAGACCATGCCAAAGAAGAAAAAAGAACCAGTTCAACCCCATAGGCACAGAGAGAAAAAAGTACAGCACACAAGGGAAGCGGTTGCGCCACAGCAGAAAAAGAACCATCCTGCGCCCAAACGTCCAGAGCGTCGCCCAAACAAACTGGACGTTCCAAGAGGTCCAGTGGAGCCAATGAAGTCGGGTAGAGTGAAAGACTCTACAGAACAGCACAGTTTGATGAAACCCTACTATCTTGAGTATTAAAAATAAACATTTTGGAGGGTATAAACATGGATTACCAGGCAATGTATCAGCAAAAACTTACAACCCCAGAACAGGCAGTAAAAGTGGTCAAATCAGGTGACTGGGTTGACTATGCGTGGTGTACCAATCACCCTGTGGTATTGGATCGTGCACTGGCTGCCCGCAAAGATGAGTTGACCGACGTGAAAGTGCGTGGCGGTGTGACTATGTGGATGCCAGAAATTGCAAAGGCAGAGGATGCAGGAGAGCATTTTACATGGCATTCTTGGCATTGCAGTGGTATTGACCGCAAACTGATTACCAAAGGCATGGGCTACTTTAATCCTATGCGGTATTCTGAACTGCCCCGTTTTTACCGTGAGCATTTGGACCCTGTGGATGTGGTTATGCTGCAAACAACTCCAATGGATGCACATGGTAACTTTAACTTTGGTTTGGCTGCATCCCATTTAGCAGATGTGATTGCCCGTGCAAAATGTATTCTGGTGGAAGTCAACGAGAACATGCCCTGGGTCTATGGTTTAACAGGTACAGAGGTCAACATCAAAGATGTAACCTATGTGGTAGAGGGTGAAAATACACCTGTGGCACAGTTGGGTGCAGGTGGTGAGCCAACCGAGGTAGACAGAGCAGTAGCAAACCTGATTGTACCTCAGATTCCAAATGGAGCATGTCTCCAGCTTGGTATTGGCGGTATGCCCAACACAGTAGGTGCAATGATTGCTCAGTCTGACTTGAAAGACCTGTCTGTTCATACAGAGATGTATGTGGATGCCTTTGTGGACATTGCAGCTGCTGGAAAAATCACAGGTAAGCAGAAAAATCTGGATAAGGGCAGACAGGTATTTGCCTTTGCTGCTGGTACTCAAAAACTCTATGACTATGTGAATCGCAATCCAGATGTGATGGCAGCACCAGTGGACTATACCAACGATGTACGGGTGATTGCTCAACTGGACAACTTTATTTCCATCAATAATGCGGTGGATATGGACCTGTTTGGTCAAATCAATGCTGAGTCTGCTGGTACAAAGCAGATTTCTGGCACAGGTGGTCAACTTGACTTTGTGATGGGAGCCTATCTCTCCAATGGTGGCAAGAGCTTTGTGTGCATGTCCTCCACTGTAAAGGGCAAGGATGGCACAGTAAAAAGCCGTATTGTCCCCACACTGACACCTGGTTCCATTGCCACTGATCCCCGTTCTACTGTACACTATGTTGTGACGGAGTATGGTATGGTCAATATGAAAGGTTTGTCTACTTGGCAGCGTGCTGAGGCTGCTATTAGTATTGCACACCCTGACTTCCGTGAGCAACTGATTGCAGATGCAGAGAAGATGGGTATTTGGCGTCGCAGCAATAAATAACAGCACTTTTGAAACTGGATGTCCTCATAGTTATGGGGACATCCAGTTTATTGTGAAAATAGTGTTGACAATGAAAGCAATGGTGGCGTATACTAGGGAGCGGGAATGAGGTCTCCCATGTTCATGAAGAACAAAACCGCCGATTGGCTGATGGCTTCTGCAATGACTGGAAATGGTTGCAGGGGGTATCAGCTTTTTTGTTGCCATTTTCTGAGAGGAGAATGAACCATGTTAACAAGTTTGGGATGGATTTTTTTCATGGGTCTTGTGCTGGGACTGGCAGCAAAAAAGGTGGGGTTGCCACCTCTGGTTGGTATGATGGCAGCCGGTGTGGTGATGGGTCCCTATCAACTGGGGATTTTGGATGAATCACTCCTGAATATTGCCCCTGATTTACGGCAGTTGGCTTTGATTTTAATTCTGACCAGAGCGGGATTTTCTCTGGATTTGAACGCATTAAAAAAAGTGGGGCGTTCTTCGATTTTGATGTGTTTTGTGCCAGCATGTTTTGAAATTGTAGGGATGACAGTATTTGCCCATCATTTATTAGAAGTTTCCTATCTGGAAGGAGCCATCATTGGGGCAGTGGTAGGGGCGGTTTCTCCTGCTGTCATTGTTCCCAGAATGATTCGCCTCCATGAGGAGGGCTGGGGAGATCGGAAAGGAATTCCTCAGATGATTTTGGCTGGAGCTTCCGCAGATGATATTTTTGTCATTATTATTTTTACCGCATTGACTGGTCTGGCCGGCAGTGGAACTGTACCAACCGTTGGAATGCTGTTAGAAGTTCCTGTTTCTATTGTGACAGGGATTGGATTTGGCTGGATTGTAGGAAAAGGATTGGCATATTTGTATACTACCTATATAAAAGATGGTACACATATGGTCTTGCTATGTTTGGCTGCCTCGTTCTTTCTGGTAGAAATGGAGACGAGATTAGAAGGTGTGATTCCATTTTCAGGTTTATTGTCTGTGATGGCAGTTGGATTGAGTATTCAACAGCACAATCAAACGGCAACAAAAGCACTATCAATTACATTCTCAAAATTGTGGATTGCAGGTGAGATTGTTCTGTTTGTGTTGGTTGGTGCAGCAGTGGACTTAAAGTATGCACAGATGGCAGGGCTTGCGGCAGTGGCAGCAGTGTTGGGTGCATTGTGTGTAAGAGCTTTGGGTGTGTTGGTCTGTACAACAGGAGCAGGGTTCAATTCAAAAGAGAGATTGTTCTGTGTAGTTGCCTATTTGCCCAAAGCCACTGTACAGGCAGCCATTGGTGGAATTCCTCTTGCGATGGGGTTGGCATGTGGTCAAATGGTATTGACTGTGGCAGTGATTGCAATTTTAGTGACTGCACCTTTAGGAGCCATTGCCATTGATCGAAGTTATTCTATTCTGTTGGAAAAAATCTTGAAAAAAAGTGTTGACAAATGAGGAAAGGTCTGGTATTATGGCGAAGCTGTCTGCGAGAGACAGCGGACAACTGCATGATGGAGATGGATAGCGCAAAAAGAGTTTGAAAAACTTGAA
>CALWON010000041.1 GCA_944383165.1 uncultured Oscillospiraceae bacterium | reverse complement strand
GCTATAATACCAGACCTTTCCTCATTTGTCAACACTTTTTTCAGTTTTATTAAAGACTTTTTTGGTGTGCCAAATGAAACACAATAACACAGGTAATCCCACTCCTATAATCAAATTACCAATTACAACGAATTCTCTCCCCATTTGCTCTGCTGTATACCCATCAGAAAAAGCGGCAGCTCCAATGACCACTGCTGGAATAACACAACAACTAACAAAACTCTTCTGTGGGGTGTTGGAGTAAACCCCTTTTGCAATATTCCACATTCCATATAGTAACATGCCCATACACGCTAAATCTGCGAACATCCAAACCGCTGCCACCATGCTTTCCACCCGTTGGAATGCGCCTTCCACTCCCACACTCTTTGCAAGAGCAAAAAAGGGGATGCTAAGTTTTTCTGTCAATGCCACACCAAAGCTTCCTAAAATCACAACTTGTTGCGCAATGAGCAAAAATAAAAACCCTATTGTCTCATAACCCCTAGCCCCCCTTTTCTCCCTTTTCAAATTTCCTAAAAGAAACATTCCATAGATTCCATAGCCCAGTGTTCCCATAACTGGAATCACACCAACCAAAATTCCCTGCATATCTTCTCTCCAAACAGGCAAAAGATATTCCATTTTCACCTGTGTCAGGGAAAGACACATAATAAGTGTTGTACATGCCAACAAAATCCAAAAGAAGGTTTGTGTTGTTCTTGCAAATGCAACTAGTTTACCTCTAGACATCCATAAAACAAGAACTGCAATGACAGGAAGGAAAAACCACAGAGAGCCGTCCCGCTCCCCGGCTAATAGCAATCTTTGTGCACATAGACGCAGTCGCAAAGCAAGCAGCCACTCTCCCCATAGTAGATAGAGTATGAGTATTAATCTCCCTAACCAGACTCCACATTCAGTTTGAATGGCTTCTGCCAAACCAGTCTGCTCAGTTGACATTTGTAACAGCCACTTTGCCAAGAGCGCAGCTACAGGTAGTGCCAACAAAATGGACAACCATGCTCCTTTTCCCGCAATGGGTAGTACAATATTGGGTAACAATTCAACCACTGGTGCCATAAGCCCTGTGTAAATGAGTGTTTTAAATTGGACCCCTGAAAGTTCTTCTCTCCCCATAGTACCTCCTATGCCAAATCTCCAAAGGCTCTACTAATTGTCACCTGCACAGTCACTTCTACAGGAATCTCCTGAAAAATACGCTCCCAGTCCTGTTCTATCCTGACCCATCCCTCTGGTGCTGCCATTTCCACCTGTGACCCCACAGTGACACAATCGGTTCCCCAATCCTGTAACCGTTGTAATGTCAGTTCCATTCGTTTCTGTTCTTCTTGTTCTACTATTTTCTGAATTTGATCTACATCCTCCTGTTGTATAGGACTTTCAAATTCTAGTAACTCTGCTGCAATGCGGCAATGTAGCTGTAGCTCCTTTAGCTCCCCGTTCTCATACTTTGGGGCATAAGCATTGGAAGCTCCTGTAATTTGTACCACAGCATTTTTTTGTCCCCATTGCACCTGTAAAATATCTGATACATCTCTCCCTTCTAACAGCTCCAAACCTCTAGCCTGCTCTCCATACAGGTAGCCTTGTAGATGGTCCTCCTTTAAAACTGCATACCCAGCCTCTATCAGTCTCTGTTCTTCTCCCTGCTGTACCAATTCTAATACAGGTAGATAGGCGCTGCCATGCTCCAAAATTGCTTGAAACACCTCCATAGCAGTGGGCGTTAAGCCTGCAACCCCAATTTCATTTTCAGTCTGTAGCACCGACAGTTTTTGCTCTAACCCCTCTTCTCCACCTGTTTGGATGGCTGTTCTTGCGCTCATTTCTTTGGTTGCCCATAGTTTTGTTCCCAACCCAAGCTCTACATTACGGGCTAAATAATCCAATACTGGAAAAATTCCCGCTTGCACTGCTGTCTCACCCAAGATAAACTGGTCCACATAGCCATAGAAGAGATAGCTGTCACTCATCCCCTGCATAACAAAACATGCCTCACTAATGGAACTTTGTGTGGATGACATAATGAGTGGGGGTTCTGTGTCTCCCTTTAACCCAACAGCTCTCCTGCCCGTTGAGATGGTCACTGCCATCTGTTCCCCCTCCATGTCAATCCCCATCGTCCGCATCAGTGCCATATCTCCCATTTCCCGTGCATAGGGTAAGGAGGCGCGTCCACAGGCAGTGAGTAATCCAATACTTAATACTGTCATTCCAACCACAAGACACCGCTTCATCGCTGATTCCTCCGATTTTTCGTGTGTTGTGCTCCATCTCTCCATTTCATACGGGGCAATGGGGGGCGGATGATGTGACTATGATGAGTCTGGTTCCCGATCCCTGTTGTAAATGGAGCCAGATAGGGAACTCCAAATGTCTCCAAACTTGACAAATGGTAAATCAAAGCACCACAACCTGCTGCCAGACCAAAAAAGCCAGCCAAACTGGATAAGATAGCCAGCAGAAACCGCCATAACCGCAATGCACTTGCAAAATCCTGAGAAGGCATGGTATATCCTGCCACACCTGCAATGGCAACCGCAATTAAAACAGCAGGCGAAACAATGTGGGCATCTACTGCGGCATTTCCTACCACTAGTCCACCCAAAATAGAGACAGTTGCTCCAATGGGAGTTGGAAGTCTCAACCCGGCCTCCTGTAACACTTCAAACGCTAGAAGCATAATTAAAACTTCAAAGACGGTAGAAAATGGGACCTCCTGTTTTGCTGCTACAATGGATAGTGCCAATTTGACTGGAATGGTCTCTGGGTGAAAGGTGACAACGGCAATATACAGTCCAGGAAGCAAGAGGGTAATACAGGCACACAGCCATCGAATCAAATTCAATGCAGAAGCTGCAAGCCAATGAAATGCTCTATCCTGACCTGTTTTGAAAAATTGGTCAATGGTGCCCGGCAACATCCACGCCAATGGTAGCCCATCTGCCATAAGCCCTACCCGTCCTTCCAGCAAAGCCTGACAAAAACGGTCAGGTCTCTGGGTAAATGGCATGGTAGGAAACGGAGTGTTCAGATGGTCTACCAGATACTCCTCTATATTTCCTGTGGCTTCCACTCCATCTATGTCAATATGATTTAGCCTGTTTTTAATTTTTTCCACCAACTCCTGGTCTGCAATTCCATCCAAATACAAAATATCCACTTGTGTTTTGGACTGCCTGCCCACAATATACTCCTGTATCTTTAAAGTAGGTGCTTTTAAGTGTCTGCGCACCATAGAAGTATTGGTACGAATGGACTCCACAAACGATTCCCTAACTCCCTTTAACGCGGGTTCATTCTCTGGCTCTCCAACAGACCGTTTTTCTTCTGTTACAACAGGATAGGTAAGGGCTGCTGTCTCACCTGGCAAAAACAGGACACAGCATCCCATAATCAAATCGTCAACTACCTCATCCAACGAGGTTCTTTTTGTGGCTGCCAGATTATAAAGTGCACCATATTGTAGATGAGAAAAAAGCTGTTCCTTTGGAATTTGACTGAGCTGGGCATCCTGTGCCAGCGGTCGGAGAATATAGTCACTTAATCGCTCATTTCGTGCCATGCCCAAAAGATAGCAAACTGTAACCTGTCTTTGACTGTCTCCATATAAATATACAGTACGCACCATATAGTCGGCACAATTTTCAAACACATGGGATAAATTCTGCTCATTTAAAGGCAAATCGAACTGAGGCTTTTTTAGGGGGTGTGGGTGCCCTTTCCCCTGTTCTGGTTGAAAAATCCCCATACATCCATCTCCTTCCCCAATTACTATGCCCCAAGTCCTTCCACAATATACAAAACAGACCACTCACAAGCATTTCAAAAAGCAAAAAACACATTCTTATTACTATCATTCAGTAAGTTTTCGTAATATACTGAGTGTTGGTAAGGAGGATGCCATGTGTCTATTACATACAATTTGCATTTGAACCTTGTAAAAAGAAAAGAGAGCAGTCTATCTGCCATTGATATTATCGAAGCTCTAATCGGAGCAGGGTGGAGTTTATTTTCAAGAAATGGTTTGATTATCTATACAGATGTAGGTGATGATGATGATTTCAATTTCTTATCAAAGTCTATGAGTAAAAGTAGATACTATGATATTGTAGTGAAAAAGCAAACAAATGGCGAAACAATTGCATTTGCAATGTTTCGTTCAGAAAATAACCTCAGATATAGAATAGATGTGATAATTACTCCCATATTTGATGTTCTAATATCACCAGATGATGAAACCAGAAGAATGTTGTCTCCTGATTTCAATATACTAGATGTGAATTGGTATTTAGTTCGGACAATTCCATATTTAACAAATGAAAAAATGATTGTGGAAAGTTTTGATTTTTCTCAGTGTTAAGCAATTTATCCACTGGTTCTATAATAAATGCGGTGAGTTCCAAGACTGGAACTCACCGCTTATTCTGTGCGCTTTTATACAGTTTCTTTTCTCTCCATTTTTATGTTTCATCTAAAATACAACCATCTACTGATATAGTCACAACCTGCCATGGAATCCACTTTCCACTTTTTTGCATGGTCTGTTTGACTGCATGTTCTATTCCACCACAGCATGGAACTTCCATACGCACCACGGTCACGCTTTTAATCTCATTGTGTTTCAGAATTTCTGTCAGCTTTTCACTGTAGTCCACTGCATCCAATTTCGGGCAGCCTATCAAAGTCACATAATTTTGCATGAAGCGTGCATGGAAATTCCCGTAGGCAAAGGCAGAACAGTCTGCGGCAACCAGAAGTCTTGCCCCCTGAAAATAAGGAGCCTGTATGGGAACCAATTTGATTTGCACAGGCCATTGGCGGAGCTGACTGGGTACGGGGGTCAGTTCATCATAGCGGTTGGGGATCTCAACCCGCTGTATCTGCTGCACTTTTTGCCCCGGGCACGAAAAGACAGGCTGTCCAGCCTGCTGCTTTGCCGCCTGGGCTGCCTTTACTGCAGCTTCATCATAGGCTGGTGCTTCCCTCTCCTCAAAAGAAATTGCACCAGTGGGACAGGCAGGAAGACAGTCCCCCAACCCATCGCAATAATCCTCTCTGGTTAACTTTGCAACCCCGTTGACCATTTCAATGGCGCCCTCATGACAGGCATTGGCACAGGCTCCACAGCCATTGCACTTGGATTCATCAATATGAATGATTTTTCTCAACATTTTGTTATCTCCCTTTCATTCCCTCAATTTGTGATACTAACTTTACTACACAATGCTCCTTTTGTATGTTGTTTTAACAACATAACAAAAAAAGCAAAACCCGGATGCTGCTCCACTGCATCCGGGCTCTACCATTTGAAAAAGAGGATTAAAATGAAACGAACTGTCTCTTGCAAGTGTTATGTTATCAGAGAGTTGTTACAAAAGAATCGGAAAAATGTTACATAAGTTTTAAATATAAAAATAATTTTCTTAAACATCGTTGACAAAAAGAAAGCGACCAGCAATTCCTTGCTGGTCGCCCCAGAAAATTGGAGGATAGAATGAAAAAGATGTGCTCTTACCTTACGAGACTTATTGTACCCATTTTTTGTGAACAAAACCACTCTTAGTTGTTACAAAAGAATTAAGTTTTCTTTCTCAGCCCCTGAAAAAAGCTCTGGAGCAGTGTTTCGCACTCTTTTTCCATTAAGCCCTGATAAATCCGTGGTTTATGGTTAAATTGTTCCTCAAACAAATTAAGCACAGAGGTACACGCCCCTGCTTTTTCATCTTTTGCCCCATAGCGCAGGGTATGGATTCTGGAATTGATAATCGCTCCAGCACACATGGGACAGGGTTCCAAGGTAACATACATGGTACATTCATGCAGTCTCCAGCTTCCCAGCGTTTTACACGCTGCCCGAATTGCCTCAACTTCTGCATGGGCAGTGGCATCGCCACACGCCTCCCGTCGGTTGTACCCTTCCCCCACAATCTTCCCATCTTTCACAATCACACAGCCCACAGGTACATCCCCTGAGGTCACTGCCTCCTGTGCCAGCTCGATTGCCCGTCTCATGTAATCCATATGGTTCATATTCTGCCCCTATCCCCGTTTTATAATCTCCTTGAGTGTGGATAACACCACATCGACCTCTTCTTTGGTATTATACCCGTGGATTCCCATACGAATCAAGCCACATCGGACAGAACATGCAATCTTTCTTTCACGCAGTTTTGTATAGACCTGTGTCAGTTCTGGCACAGAAAATGAAATGATGCTGGAGCGATGTTCCTCTGTTTTGGTACAGTCTGCCACAGAAACACCCATAGACAGCAGACCATCCCTCAAATACCCACTGACTTCCCGGGACTGGGTTGCAATCACATCTCTGCCTACCTCATCCATAAGACACAAAGAGGCATACAACCCTGCAATACCGGGGGCATTGGGTAATCCAGATTCAAACCTCTGGGCATCTGATTTGAGTATAAAATCATGCCCCACACTATCTACATCTCCCACCACACTATCTGCACCAACAAAAGGAGGATGCAGTTGGGAAATCAGCTCTTTTCTGACATAAAGGAAGCCTGTTGCAAAGGGACCCAACAGCCATTTGGCACTTAATCCTGCCATACAGTCAATGCCAAACCGTTTTACATCCATAGGCAGCACGCCCAAAGACTGGGCACAGTCTACAACCAAAAACGCACCTTGCGTCTTACACCATGCACCGATTGCCTCCAGGTCAGTTGCAAAACCGTCCGAAAATTGTACACTACTGGTTGCAACCACTCTAGTATGCTCATCTGCATATTTGTGCAACAGTTCTACTGTCAGCCCACCGCCATCATTTGGCACTCGACGCACCTCTACCCCTCGACTATGTTCTAAATTCATCCATGGATAGACATTGGATGCAAACTCACGGTCACACAAAATAATATTGTCGCCTGCTCGAAGAGGTAGTGCATTTGCCACTGTATTGATTCCATATGCCACATTTTCTGTCCATGCCAATTCTTCCGGTTTCGCCCCAATCCACTGTGCCAATTTACTGCGACAAGCAGGAAACAGGTTTTCTGCATACTGATAGTATTTCATGGGCATTTTTTCCCGTAGCTGCATACAGTCTGTCATTGCCTGTGTGACAGCAGGTGCCACAGGTCCCATAGATGCATTGTCGAAAAAGATACCCTGCTGTATCGTTTTGGCAAAGTGACTGCGAAAAGTTGCTAAGTCCATCATGATGGATTTGGGATTTGGCGTACAGCCTGAAGTTTATCCACCAATTGCAGCACTCTTGGTCCAACCAGTCTGATACAAACAATACTGACCGGAGTAGTTACTAGATTCTGAAAAATTCGTACAGGCAATAACACAAAGTATCCCTTTCCTGTCAATGTGGAAATCCAGAAGGTCTGTACTAAAATACTGCAAAGAATTGCCTCTACCAAAACGCAAAGTGTAACACGCTGGATGGTCAGCGGCTTTTTGTATAAGAAAAGCCCAAAAACCAGCCCACTGAGTAATGCTGTTGTTGCCATAGGTGGATAGTAGCCATATGGTCCAAGGGTAGCAATGAGAAAGTCACCCATCACAGCCGCCGCAGCTCCCCAAAAAGGTCCATACAAAATTGCGGTTAAGCTTAAAGGTAAAAAGGTAAAGCCGATGGTTGCCCAAGGTGTGCGAATGGAAATAAACATCCCTGCCACTACCTGTGCTGCCAACAGCATACCGATAATGGCAATTTTCCGCACCATTTGATTGGAATGATTCATAAAAATAGCCTCCTGTTTTGTATTCCATTCTGTCCGTCTGTCGCCCTCTTTTACAGTGCAATAAAACCTCCTTCTATGTAACAAATCGCTACATAAAAAGAGGTCTTTTACAATCTTTCTCTATGTAGCAATGGGATGCAAATTCTGTATCGTTAGCCTTTTTTCGCTATTCGTCCCGCCGACAACTCCCCATTCAGCAGGCACTTTTGAGTTTCACTTTCTCACTGGACGCACAGAATTCTACTTTGCTTTTCAAAGTGGCTACAGTGTAGCATATCTACAGAAAACATGCAAGGATTTGTTTTAGCTATTCCTACGAAAAAACCAAATTTTCAAAAGCAATCTTTGTCTCTTTGTCGACATTAGGAAGGAAAAGAAAATAATTCCTTTTTCTCTCCTCAAAACAAAAAAGCTACCACAGGATGAAATCCTGTGGCAGCTTTGAACGACCAGAAAGAGAACTCTCTTACTTATGGTCAACGCTGTACATATGCTTGATCAGCTCCAGAACCTTATTGGAGTAGCCAATCTCGTTGTCGTACCAGGAAACAACCTTCACGAAGGTGTCAGTCAGAGCAATACCAGCATCTGCATCAAAGATGGAGGTACGAGTATCACCCAGGAAATCGGAGGACACAACGGCCTCATCAGTGTAACCCAGAACGCCCTTCAGCTCACCCTCAGAAGCAGCCTTCATAGCAGCGCAGATTTCCTCGTACTTAGCAGGCTTCTCCAGGTTGACAGTCAGGTCAACAACGGACACGTCCAGAGTGGGCACACGCATGGACATACCAGTCAGCTTGCCATTCAGCTCAGGGATAACCTTGCCCACAGCCTTAGCAGCACCAGTGGAAGAAGGAATGATGTTGCCAGTAGCAGCACGACCACCACGCCAATCCTTCAGAGAAGGACCGTCAACAGTCTTCTGAGTAGCAGTTACAGAGTGAACAGTGGTCATCAGACCGTCCTTAATGCCCCAGTTATCATTCAGAACCTTGGCAATAGGAGCCAGACAGTTGGTGGTGCAGGAAGCGTTGGACACAAAGTTCATATCAGTGGTGTACTTGTCCAGGTTTACACCGCAGACGAACATGGGGGTGTCATCCTTAGAAGGAGCAGACATAATAACCTTCTTAGCACCTGCATCCAGATGACCCTGAGCCTTCTCCTTAGTCAGGAACAGACCAGTGGACTCAACAACGTACTCAGCACCCAGCTTAGCCCAAGGCAGATCAGCAGGGTTACGCTCAGCGGAGACAGGGATCTCCTTGCCATTTACAACAATAGCAGTCTCAGTGTGGCTGATTTCTGCATCACACTTGCCATGCATAGTGTCATACTTCAGCATATAAGCCAAGTAGTCAGCAGGGCACAGATCGTTGATGCCAACAATCTCGATCTCGGGGTGATTCAGACTTGCACGGAATACCATACGGCCAATGCGGCCAAAACCATTGATACCAACTTTAATGCTCATGTTGAATATCTCCTTTTCTGTCAAAGACTTCTATCCCAATGATTGGTCTTTTTTTTGGTCGCACTTATTATATCCCGAATTGTAGTTTTTGGGTAGTGTTTTTTTTCATATATTTTCAGAAAATTTTCCGGTAAAATTAGCTATAGAGCAGGATAAGTCAAGTCTTAGTTGTAAAATTTCCTTCAATTTTCTCTCTAACCTGTTCACTCTACCCTTTCCCCCGCCCTTAAAGTCTTATCTTCTTCTATTTCGTTTCTCTTAAATTATTTTATATCTCTGTTATTCTATTATTTTTTCCATAATACGACACACTTCTTTTCTCCTGTCTGTGTGTACGCTTGTTGTTTTACTTTTTTTTTGCTATACTGGGCTTTCCTGAGTATTTTATTTTTTCCGTACACCCTAAAACATGGTTAGACAGGATAAAATACGGAAATTGGCATTTACCATTTAGGAGGTCCTATGTCAGAATTTTTTAATGTGTCCCTTGAAACATTTCCCGACTGCGCCATTGAAGTGTCCAATGGTGTCATTGTTGGTGTCAACTCTCATACAAAACAGGAATTCCCCTCTTTACACCCCCCATGCCCCCTTCCTTCCCCACTTTCTGCCCTGCTGGAAAGTAAGGAGCCTTCTGGAACTGCATTTTTGAATGGGCATAGCTACACGTGGGGGAAAATTACAGGTCACACCTCTCTCCTCCTGCTTATCCGCCCGTTTCCTCTGTCCTCTCTCAACGATGAACAGATCTCAGGGCTATTGCACCAGACACGGTCCTGTATGCAGGAGATCCTCTTAGAGCTACAAACACTCACCGCAGAATGTGATAATGCCCCAGCGGTTGTGGAATGTGTGGAACATATCAACAAAAACTACTGTCGAGCTTTGCGTCTTTTATCCAATACCCAATTTTTACAGCAGATGGGGCAGCCCTCTGGCATCATCTATCACCCCATTGCTATGGATGCAGTTGCCTTTTGCCGGCAATTCACATCGGAAACCGCTGGTCTTTTGAAACTGGCTGGATATGAACTGCAATTTGACACCACACTTTCCTCTCTGCTTATGCCTGGAGACCCTGCTTTGCTTCGGAAACTATTCTATACCCTTGTGTCCAATGCAGTGAAAGCAACACCCCCCTCTGTTCCTGTACAATTTACACTGGAAAAACAGCAGGGACGAGGTGTCTTTACTTTTCTCAACGAAATAGCACCTTCCCGTCTGGCTTGCTCCCGAAAACTGCCTCTGCCTGATGATGGGGCAGGGATGGGGCTTTCCATTGCACAGCACATTGTTTCTCTCCATAAAGGGACGTTGCTATGGGATACGCAATCTGAACACCACTATCGCACGGTTGCTTCCTTTCCCCTCTCACCCATGCCCAAATCCCTCACTGTCCATACGCCAAAGCTGGAACAGGATTTTGGATTTTCCCCCGCACTCATTGAGCTTTCTGATCTATTACCATCATTTCTTTACCATGTTTAAACAAAACCGAGGCATTCCCAAAACTTTTCCGTCTTGGGAATGCCTCTGCTGTTTATTTATGATACAGTTTATTGGTTTGATATTGTGGTTCACAGGTCAGTTGAATTCCCAATCTGCGATAGGTCACTTCATCGGCTAGTGACAGAATCACAGAAGAATGGGCCTGACAGCCTCGCAGTGCTGCCAAGGAGGCAAGGGCTTTTGCGGCTTTCTCGTCTGTATTGGCAGAGGTTGCCAGGGCAATCAAAATCTCATCACTGTGCAGTCTTGGATTATTGGAACCCAGATGCTTTACTTTTACTGTCTGAATTGGCTCAATGGCTGATTGTGCCACCAGATGCACACCATGTCCACCCACGCCAGACTGTGCTTTCAGTGCATTCAATAACGCAGCCGCTGAGCAGCCCATCAAATCAGAAGTTTTTCCCAGTACAATCTGACCATCTGCCAGTTCAATGGCCATAGCTGGCTCTCCAGTCTTTTCTGCCATTTCATTGGCTGCTGCCACAACGGGGCGGATTTCTGCACTAATCCCCATTTGCTGCATCAGCAATTCCAGCTTATATACTGTGTGGTCAGATCCTTTGCCCTGTCTGCGTTCACACAATGCATCATAATAACGGCGGATAATTTCCTGTTTTGCTGCTGCCTGTACTGCCTCATCATCATAAATACACTTACCAGCCATATTCACCCCCATATCAGTGGGGGATTTATAGGGACAAGTACCCAGAATTTTCTCAAACATGGCAGCCAGGACAGGAAATACTTCCACATCCCGGTTGTAGTTGACGGTTGTCTCCCCATATGCCTGTAAATGAAATGGGTCAATCATGTTGACATCATCCAGGTCTGCGGTTGCTGCTTCATAGGCTACATTCACTGGATGTTTCAGGGGTAAGTTCCAGATTGGGAAGGTTTCAAACTTAGCATATCCGGCTGTAATGCCCCGTTCATGCTCATGATAGAGCTGACTCAAACAGGTTGCCATTTTTCCACTGCCGGGACCTGGAGCTGTGACCACCACCAGAGGACGGCTGGTCTCAATGTAGTCATTTTTTCCATATCCCTCTGGAGAAACAATTTTTGTAATATTATGGGGATAGCCTGCAATGGGGTAGTGGCGGTATACCCGAATTCCCAATTCCTCTAAACGATTCTGAAAGACATCAGCAGCCGATTGACCTGCATACTGGGTCACAACCACACTGCCTACATACAGCCCCATGGAACGAAAGGCATCAATGAGACGCAGCACATCACTGTCATAGGTAATACCCAGATCACCACGCACCTTATTTTTTTCAATATCGGATGCGTTAATGGCAATGATAATTTCTGCCTTTTCTTTCATCTGTGCAAGCATGCGAATTTTACTGTCTGGTTCAAATCCAGGCAGTACACGGCTTGCATGAAAGTCATCAAACAGCTTTCCACCAAATTCCAGATACAACTTGCCACCAAACTGTGCAATTCTCTCCTGAATATGCTGTGACTGGAGAGTCAAATATTTTTCGTTGTCAAAGCCCTGTTTGGCCATGACCTCACCCCTATCTTTTGGTTGATTTCTTAAAATAATACCTATCTATTTTACGCATAAGACCCAATATCGTCAAGGTATTTTCCATGAAGAGACTTTCCCTATCATGTTCCTTGGATTTTGTCCATTTAGTGTGTAGCATTCTTCCCTCTTTTGTGATATAATGCAACAACTATCCCCATTTTTTGCCTCTGCTGCTTCTAAAACAGGTGAGGCTTTTTCTGTGTTTGAATTTTTAAGGGAGAGGAAGAACAACAACGTGGATTGGAATGATCTGTTTCAAATATGGCTCATTGTGTGCCCTCTGGTTTTTTTAGGTGGATTGATTGATGCAGTGGCTGGCGGCGGCGGTCTCATCACACTTCCAGCCTACTTATTGGCAGGATTGCCCCCTCACACGGCTGCTGGCACAAACAAATTTGGCAACATGTGGGGTACCATGCTCACCGCCTATCGTTTTTTAAAACGTGGCGATGTTCACTTCCCCAGTGCCATCTGGGGCGGTATTGGTGCATTAATAGGAGCTTGGATTGGTGCAAAACTCAATCTTATTATGCCCGAGCAGTACCTCTACTATATCATGTTGGCGATTGTCCCCGTTATGGCAATCTTTTTGTTATTAAAAAAGGATTTTGGAAATGAAAATCAATCTGACCAGTTTTCTGTTATGAAACTGTGTGTGTTAGTTGGTGTCATTAGCCTTGCAGTGGGTGCTTATGACGGTTTTTTCGGACCTGGTGCAGGTACTTTCTTGATGCTGGCTTACACTGGAATTTGTAAATTTGACCTTTTGACTGCCTCTGGCAATACCAAAGTGGCAAACTCCGCCTCTAATATTGCCTCTCTTATTACCTTTGCAATGGCTGGCGAGGTAATGTGGGCTGTAGCAATCCCCGCTGCCATCAGTGGTATATTGGGTGGATATGTGGGTTCCAGCCTGGCTCTGAAAAGTGGTGCCAAAATCATCCGCCCCATGTTTTTTGTGGTTATGGCTCTGTTGGTTGGTCGTCTTGTATATGATTTGATTGTGTAAAATTCTGCTCTCCCTCACTTGAGAAGGAGAGCAGAATTTTATTTTCCATTCATCAAACTTTTCAACGCTTGTCCCACACTCTGTGCAAATAGCTTACCTCCCTGAATCGCCTCCGTGAGTGTATTTCCATGTCCTCCTACTTCTACCAACAAATATCCAGGTGAAAGTTGTTGATTATAACTGCTGTTGCGCAAAACAATGGGTCTTGCTAAGGTTTCATAATCTGCCATTAGCTTTTCTTGCAGTGCCACTGCCAAAGCCAGATTATCACACCAGGCTGGATGGTTGGCTCCCCCTACATTGGTTCCTACTACTAACATGGTCTGTGCCACCTTCTGTCCTTGTTCCTCACTGACCAATTTATAAATAGTCCCATCACTGCCAGCCAGTGCATCTCGATGCACATCCAGTATAATCTGGATGCTTGGGTATTTTTCCAGCCACTTTTTTACGGCTGCTTTCGAGTTGACATAGGAATCATTATAAGAGGGATAGTCATAGAGATTGGTATCATGAATCACCTCAAATCCCTGTTGACGAAATATGGCTGCCATTTCCTCCCCCACTCTTACAATATTGTGGGTACAGTCTGTGGTTCGATATGGGTCACTCTCTTGATAAAGGTCCCCATCATTCATGGAGTAGGCCTCACTGCCGTGGCTGTGCAAAATTAAAATTTGTGGTCCTTCTGTCTGTTCTAAAGCAATGGTTCCGTAGTCAAATAATGACGCATCGAAGGTTCGATTGGTTTTATTGTAGAGATATACACCATTTTTTTCGATTGCCTGTGCCCCAGACGTTCCCACACTGGTCATTTCTTTCACCTGGTCCAGTTCCTCTGGTGGTTGTAGTTGTGGTTTGCTCTCATCATCGTTATCCTGTTCCAGTGGTGCTAATTCCTCCTCATTTTTTTCCTCTATGGGTGGTGGTGTGCTCTCCTGTTGTTCTGTCTCCGGTTCTGTTTTTTGAATCAGCCCTAACCCCTGAGACAAAATTCCTGACTGTTTGACCAAAATACTGCCCCAGCCTTCCAACTCTGTGTCCTGTTGTGTTTTATCGTGTAGCTGTTGGGCAAAGAATGTCACTACCATCTCAGGTTCATGCAACCAATTCAGAACATACTCTGTGGTGTCCGTTCGATCTGTCATCATTCCGATCCCCCACAGCCCTACCAGTCCCAATCCCAATCCAATCCCCCGTCGAAGTGTCAACAGAAGCCCTTTTCTTTTCCGTCTCACTGCCATACACCACCACTCCTCATCCTGTGTGCTCCATATACACACTGTATGAGGCGTAATCCATCCCTAGAACAAAAACATTTTTAACTATATCATGATGTATTATCTCTAACGGTTTTTATACCATATAAAGTGGTCAAATTTACGTTTTCGATTTAATACTGTAATACCCAACTCATCAAGTTTTCTTGTAATATAGTCATTATATTTTTCATATTCAAATCCATTTTGCCATTTTTGAATTTGTCCTCTTGTAATATCACTAAAATAACGTGGAAGATAATTTTTTAAAACTGTATCCAATATTGAATAGTCATCTCTTCCATATAAATTTCGGTTGTGATAGCAACAATATTTTGAAGCAAAAGAAAACAGATTGATTCTTCCATTACTCTGTGCAATTTCATTTACAATCTCAGGATCTCCATCTGCAATTCGAGTATCTATATCTGGAATAGCAACTATAATATGACTCAACTCATCTATATTGATTAAACTTTTGTGCTGCGACAAGTGAGTGGAATTTGTTATATCAATAAGTCCAATTTTCATAGCTACAACATCCGAATCTTTATTATCTGGAAATCTATGTAGACATCGTGTAATGAGCTGATTCTCAGAGCCATAACTGTCTGTTTCTTCCACCAAACGGGAAATTTCATCAATGCTTTCATTACTGATTATATCATTAGAAATGTCACGATAACTTTTACCCATATCATTACGTTTATTGGGTATCTCTAAAATAGGAGTTCCAATCAGAAAATATTTAGCAGAATGTGTTTCTGTCCGAGTAACCACACTATTGTTTACAAGGAACATAAGGGCAGAATATATGTTTGGAGTGTGGAGTTTATCCCCATAAATACCCTCAGCTAACTCACTCTGCGTCATAATTCCTCTTGTTTGGAGTAATGATATAATCATCTTTTTTTGGCTCATCCCTTTGTACACTCCCCTCTACACTTTTATATGTGTTTCCTTGTTTTTCTATAGTTCATCACTATGACTTAATCGAACCTAGTCGAAATATAAAAAGTCCCCACTATTAACAAACAGACAACATAGGTCTGTCTTCCAACAGAGGGGACTAGATTCAACTCAAAAATATTGAGCAATCATCTATAAAAATTTACTTTATTGTTCTATTAGCACTTCTCGAAGATAGTGGCAACACCCATACCGCCACCGATACACAGGGTGGCAAGACCCTTCTTAGCCTCGTCACGCTTCTGCATCTCATGGAGCAAAGTGACAATGATACGAGCACCGGAAGCACCCACAGGGTGTCCCAAAGCAATGGCACCACCATTGACATTCAGCTTGCTTGGGTCAAAGTGTAGCTCACGACCTACTGCAATAGACTGAGCGGCAAAAGCCTCATTTGCCTCGATGAGGTCAATGTCATCAATGGTCAGACCAGCCTTCTTCATTGCCTGACGGGAAGCAGGCACAGGACCAACACCCATAATCTTGGGATCTACACCGCCCTGACCCCAGCTTACCAGCTTTGCCATGGGCTTCAGACCGTACTTCTCCACAGCCTCACCAGAAGCCAGAACAATGGCAGCAGCACCATCATTGATGCCGGAAGCGTTTGCAGCAGTAACACGCTGGACATGCTTCTTTGCATCAGCCTCATGGCACTCAGTTACTTCAAAGGTGTGCTCAATGGTATCCTCTACGCCCTCAGGACCAACAGGGAAAGCACCACGCAGCTTTGCAACGCTCTCAGCAGTCACACCAGCCTTGGGGTACTCGTCTACCTTAAACTCCACCATCTGCTTCTTCTGCTTTACCATGATGGGAACAATCTCATCATTGAAACGACCGGACTTCAGAGCAGCCTCAGCCTTGTTCTGAGAGCAGGCAGCAAACTCATCCTGCTCCTCACGGGTGATGCCCCATACATCACAGATGTTCTCAGCGGTGGTGCCCATGTGATAGTTATTGTAAGCATCCCACAGACCATCCTTAATCATGGTATCTACCATCTTATTGTCACCCATACGGGCACCCCAACGGGCAGCAGGAATGGCATAGGGGGCAGCAGACATATTTTCAGTACCACCGGCAACGACCACATCAGCATCCCCTGTCAGAATGGCACGAGCACCCTCAATGACAGACTTCATGCCAGAACCGCACACCATACCAACTGTGTAAGCAGGAACACTGGTAGGAATGCCAGCCTTAATGGCGCACTGGCGAGCCACATTCTGACCCAGACCAGCGGTGAGGATACAACCGAACATGACTTCATCTACATTCTCAGGCTTTACATTTGCACGCTTCAGTGCCTCCTGAATGACAGTTGCACCCATCTCAGTTGCGGGAACATCCTTCAGGCTTCCACCAAAAGAGCCGATGGCGGTACGGCAGCAATTTACGACATAGACCTCTTTCATTCTTCTGTTACCTCCATAATTTTGAATTCTATCATAGGGATACGCACATCCGCTGCTGGGGGCAGGATGCCGGGCTGCTGGGAAAAGAACAAAGAA